>NZ_JBYCZL010000036.1:0-49864 GCF_057586215.1 Roseomonas sp. SRI_022 | reverse complement strand
ATCCTCGCCGCCATCCTGCATTTCGCCGGTGCGCTGAAATCGACGCCGCTCGGTGCCTCGCTGCCCTTCGACCTGACTGCGATCGCGGCGCTTGGCTTGCTCGCCACGCTGCCGCTGCTGGCGGCCGGGCGCGACTGGCGGGCGGATCCGCGGATTGGCCTGCCGCTCGCCGCCTGTGGCGCGCTGTGGCTGTGGATGGTGCTTGCGGGCGCCTGGAGTCCGTCGCGTGGCATTCTCGCCGCCAAACTGCCGGATGCCGTGCTGCTCGGCCCGGCCATGCTGGTGGCGGGCATGGTGGTGGCGGGCCAGGGGCGAACGCTCGTGCGTTGCGCCGATGCGGCGCTGGCGATCGGCGCCTTCGTCGCCGCCGCCATCGCCTGGGGCCTGACGAACGACAGCATTGTCCTGGGCGGCCTGCCGGGGGCGAGCCCGGACCAGATCCGCGTGCAGTACCAGATCGCCGGGCTGGCCATCGCCTCGGCCGCGGCGGTGGCGGCGATCCGGGCGGCGGAGGCGCGGCGGCTCGTCATCCGGGTGGGCTGGCTGGGAATGGCGGGGCTGCTGTCGGCGGCAGCGCTGATGCCCGGCGGCCGGGCGGCCTTGGCGGCGCTGGCCCTGGCGCTGTCGGTTGCACCGGCCATCGTGCTTTGGCGCGGCGGGCGTTGCGGCGTGGCCCTGCTGTGGCCGGGGGCGGTGCTGGTGGGGGCGGCGGCGGTGCTCGGCGTGGTGCTGACGGACCCGTCCCTCGCCGCCGGTCTGCGCACCTTGGAACGGCTGTCGGAGGGAGAGGTGGCGCAATCCTCCGGCCGTCTGCCGCTGTGGCGCGCGGCGGCGGATCAGGGCGGCGCGGCCCTGCCCTGGGGCCTCGGCACCGGTGGCTTCACCATCGCCGCCGGGCATGGCGAACGGCGCGGGCTTTATCCGCACAACCACCTGCTGGAGGCGCTGGCCGAGGGTGGTGTGCCGGGGCTGGTACTATGGCTGGTCGCCTTCGGCGGTGGCGGTGTGGTGGCGGTTCTGCTTGGCGCGCGGGCCGACGCCGGGCGCGCGGCGCGCGTCGGGGCGCTGGCGCTGCCGGTGGCGCTGTCGGTGATGGTTTCGACCGATCTCGGCAATCGCATGGCCTGGTTCGCGCTCGGCCTGGCGCTTGGCCTCGGCGTTTCGGAGAGACCGCGGGATGTACCGGCGCTTCGGCAAGCGGGGCTTTGACATCATCGCCGCGGCGCTGCTGATCGCGGCGCTGGCGCCGCTGATGGCGGCAGTCGCGATCGTGGTGCGATGCGCGCTCGGCCGCCCATTGCTGTTCCGGCAGGTCCGCGCCGGCCGGCATGGTCTGCCCTTCACGCTGGTGAAGTTCCGCACGCTGCGCGAGGGCGCCGGCGACGATGCCGACCGGATGACGCGCACCGGGCGTGCGCTGCGAGCGGTCGCGCTCGATGAGCTGCCGCAACTGGTGAACATCCTGCGCGGGGAGATGTCGCTGGTCGGGCCGCGCCCCCTGCCGATCGGCTACCTGCCGCTGTACTCCAGCCGGCAGGCTCTGCGCCTGGCTGTTCGGCCGGGTTTGGCCGGCCTCGCTCAAGCAGCGGGGCGCAACGCGGTGCCGTGGGAGACGCGGCTCGAACTCGACGCCCGCTATGCCGAGGCGCCGCCGCGCTTCGGCCGTGACCTGCGCCTGCTGCTGCGCTGCGCGGCGCTGGCGGTGGCCGGGCGGGGCGCCGCGGCACCAGGCCACGCCACCATGCCGGCGCTGGAAAGAAACCGCGATATAACCACTGGTTGATTTTCGAATCATAAAATATCGTCATTACGTGACATTCCTCGCGCCCCTTCGCCCCGCCGCCCGGCCGCTCGACGGGCTTGCCGCCGAGGTTTCGCCACGCCGGATCCACCTGTCCCCTCCGCATCTGACGGGGCATGAGGCAGCCGCGCTGCAGGGCGTGCTCGAGAGCGGCTGGGTCGCCCCCGCCGGCCCGGCCATCGCGGATTTCGAGGCCGCCATCGCCGCCGCGACCCGCTTCCGCCACGTGCTCGCGACGGCCTCGGGCAGCGCGGCGCTGCACCTCGCTTTTCGGGTGTTGGACATCGTGCCGGGGGATGAGGTCTGGGCGCCCGGCTTCACCTTCATCGCCAGCGTCGCGCCGGCAGTGCAGATGGGCGCGGTGCCGCGCTTCCTCGATGTCGATCCGGCATCCTGGACGCTGGACCCCGACCTGCTGCGCCGCGAGTTGTGCGCGGCGGCGCGGCGCGGCCGGCTGCCGCGCGCGGTGGTCGCCGTGGACATCTACGGCCAGGCCGCCGATCTCGACGCCATCCTCGACGCCTGCGGTGAGTGGGACGTGCCGGTCATCAGCGACAGCGCCGAAGGACTGGGGGCGACGATCGGGGCGCGCCATGCGGGGCGCGGTGCGCGGCTCGCCGCGCTGTCCTTCAACGGCAACAAGATCGTCACGGCGGGCGGCGGCGGGGCGCTGACCTCCGATGATTCGGTGCTGGTCGCGCGGGCGCGCCACCTCGCGCACCAGGCCAAGGACCCGGCGCCGCACTACCAGCATTCGGCGACCGGGCACGCCTACGGGCTGTCCTCGCTGCTGGCGGCGGTCGGCACGGCGCAACTCGCCGCGCTCGGGCGGCGCGTGGCGGCGCGGCGAGCGATCTTCGACCGCTATCGCGCCGCATTGTCGGACCTGCCGGGGGTGGCCTTCATGCCGGAAGCGCCGTGGGGGCTGTGCACGCGCTGGCTGACGGCGATGCTAGTGGACCCCGCCCGCTTCGGTACGGACCGGGAGGCACTGCGGCTGGCGCTGGACGCCGCCGGGATCGAAAGCCGCCCGGTGTGGAAGCCGCTGCCGGACCAGCCGGTGTTCCGCGACGCGCCGGCCGCCGGTGGCGCCGTGGCGGCTGCCCTCTTCGCGCGTGGCCTGTGCCTGCCGTCGGGCACCGGCATGACGGCGGAGGACCAGGACCGCGTCATCGCCACCATCCGTGGGGCCTGCCGGGCGTGACGCTGCGCATCCTGTACCTGCACCAGCATTATTCCTCGCCAGCCGGCAGCACCGCGACGCGCAGCCACACCTTCGCCCGGGCGCTGGCGGCGCGCGGCCATGCCGTGACCATCGCCTGCGGCCGCTACGACGGCGCCGCGACCGGACTTGGCGGCCCGTTCCGGCGGGGGCGGCGACAGGGCCGCGCGGAGGGTATCGAGGTCATCGAATTCGACATCCCGTGCGGCAATGCGATGGGGCTGCGCGCGCGGGCCGTGTCCTTCCTGCGCTATGCGATGGCGGCGAGCCGGCTGGCCGTGACGCGGCGCTTCGACCTGGTGGTCGCCTCCTCCACGCCGCTGACCGTGGCGTTGCCGGCGCTGGCCGCACGCGCGCTACGCGGCACGCCTTTCGTCTTCGAGATCCGCGACCCCTGGCCCGAACTGCCGCACGCGATGGGTGGCGTGCCGGGTCCGGTGCTGGCGGCGATGGGCCGGCTTGCCAACGCCGCCTGCCGCCGCGCCGCCGCGGTCGTCGCGCTGTCCGAGGGCATGGCCGCGACGGCGATCGCGCGCGGGGCCGACCCGGCGCGGGTGCATGTGGTGCCGAATGGCTGCGACCTCGGCCTCTTCGGCCCGCAGGTCGGCGCTTGGCGGCCGGCCGAGGCCGCGTCGCACGAATGCGTCGCCGTCTATGCCGGGGCGCATGGGCGGGCGAATGGGCTTGGCACGCTGCTCGACGCCGCCGCCATCCTGCGTGCGCGGGGTGAGACGCGGTTGCGCCTGCTGCTGGTCGGCGAGGGGGCGGAGAAGACGGCGCTCGTCGCCCGCGCCAGGGAGGAGGGGCTGGACAATGTCACGTTCCTCGATCCGCTGCCCCGAGCAGGGATCGGCGCGTTGCTCGCCGGCAGCCAGATCGCGCTGCATCTGCTGGCGGATGTACCGGCCTTCGCCGAATGGACCTCCCCCAACAAGCTGATGGATGGGCTGGCGGCCGGACGGCCGGTGGTGACCAACCAGCCCGGGCGCGCCGCGCGCATCGTCGAGGACGGTCCGAGCGGCATCGTCGTGCCGCCGGGGGATGCGGCGGCACTGGTCGACGCCCTGGTGCGGCTGGCCGCCAGCCCCGCGCTGCGGGAGGCGATGGGCGCGGCGGCGCGTCGCCAGGCGGTGATGCGCTGGGATCGCCGACTGCTCGCCGCGCAGTTCTGTGCCGTGGTCGAGGCGGCGGCGCGCAGCACCATGCCACGAGATGCGCCGGGGCAGCTCGGCGGAGCGGCGGCGCCGTGACCCTGCCGGAAATCCACCTCGTCGCGGCGGCGCGGCCGAACCTGCCGAAGCTCGCCGCGCTGTGGCACGCGCTGGCCGAGGCTGCGCCGATCTGCACACCGCTGCTGGTGCATACCGGGCAGCATCATGACGCCGCGATGTTCGGGGACCTTCTCGAGGATCTGAGGCTGCCTGCCCCGACCATCGCGTTGGGCGTGTCCGGTGGCAGCCATGCCGAATTGACCGGGCGGACCATGATCGCCGCCGAGGCCGCCTGGCGCGAACGTCGCCCGGCGCTGGTGGTTGTGGCCGGTGATGTGGACGGCGCGCTGGCGGCAGGGCTCGCCGCACGCAAGCTTGGCATCCGCGTCGCGCATCTGGAGGCCGGGCTGCGCTGCGACGACCGCGACATGCCCGAGGAGGTGAACCGCCGCGCGCTGGATGCGATCAGCGACCTGCTGTGGGCGCCCGACCGCGATGCGGCGATGCGGCTGGTGGCCGACGGCTTCGGCGCGCAGCGTGTGCGCGCGGTGGGCAATGCCATGGTGGACACGCTGCTGCGCCACCTGCCGGAGGCGCGCCAGCGGTCATTGCCGCAGGGGCTGGTGCCCGGCGGCTACGGCGTCGTCACGCTGCACCGGCCGGCCAATGTGGACCAGCCGCGCGCGCTGGCGGGCCTGATGGCGGGGCTGGCCTCGGCGGCGCGGCGGCTGCCGCTCGCCTGGCCGGTGCATCCGCGCACCGCGGCGCGGATGCGCGACTTCGCCTGCACGCCGCCCGATGGCGTCACCATGCTGCCGCCGCTGCGCTACCTCGATTTCCTCGCGCTGATGGCCGGCGCCCGGCTGGTCGCGACCGACAGTGGCGGCGTGCAGGAGGAAGCGGCGGCGATCGGCGTGCCGTGCCTGACGCTGCGCCCATCCACCGAGCGGCCGGCGACGGTGCTGGCAGGCGGCAACCGGCTGGTGACGCCGGACACCCTGTCCCGCGCGGTGATGGACCCGCCGGGCCGGGCGCGGCCGATCCCGCTTTGGGATGGCCAGGCAGGGTCGAGGATGCGGGAACATCTGGCCGAGGTGCTGGCGGCATGAGGGCCTTGCCGCGGACCGCCCCAGGAGTGCCCGGCGCCATGGCGCGGTACTTCCTGGCGGCCGGGCCGATGGGCATCGCCGCCGCGCGGCCGGTGGTGCTGCTGTCCGCGGCGCATCCGCCCGGCGATACGCGGGTGGTGCGCAAGGAAGGCGCGGCGCTGGCCGCGGCCGGCTGGCACGTCATCCATCTGTGCCCGGGGGAGGTGGGGGGGCGCATAAATGGGGTCGAGATCGTCGTGCACGGCCATCGCAGGCTGCGTGGGCTTTGGGCGCTGGCGCGGGACGCGGCGGCGCTGCGGCCGGCGGTGATCCACGCCTCGGAACCCGATGCCTGGCTGGCGGCGCTGATCGCGGGCTGGCGAAGCCGGGCGCGCGTCGTGCTCGACGTGCATGAACACTATCCTTCGCGGTTGGACGCGCGGCTGCCGGCCGTGCTGCGGCCCGTGGCACGGGCGGCCATCGCCGCCGCCTGCCGCCTGATGGGGCTGGCGGCCGATGCGGTGGTGGTGGCGAAGGATGGGCTGGATGGCGCCTTCCGCGGTGCGCGGATCGTCGCGGTGCGCAACTACGCCCCGGCGCCGGCCGCGCCGCCGCGCGCGCATGGGCCGGGGCCGCTGGTGCTGGGGCATCTCGGTGCCGTCACGCGCGCGCGCGGCTGGGCCTGCATGCTGGAGGCACTGGCACGGTCCGGTCCCGGCACGCGACTGCTGCTGATCGGCCGCTTCACCGATGGCAGCGAGGCCGCGTTCCAGGCGCGGGCGGCAGCGCTGGACGTGGCGGATCGGGTCGAGGTCACGGGCTGGCTGCCGCAGGCGGAGGCGCTGCGACGGCTGCGCGATTGCGATGTGTCGCTGGTGCTGTTCCAGCGCGGCGAGGAGAACCATCGCCTGGCGCTGCCGCACAAATTGTTCGACGCCATGGCGATCGGGCTGCCGCTGATCGCCCCTGATTTCGCGGAGGAGGTCGCATCGGTGGTGCGCGCTGCCGGTTGCGGCCTGCTGGTGGACAGCGGCGATGCGGACGCCGTCGCTGAGGCGATCGCGGTGCTGGAAGATCCGGCCCACCGCACCGCGTTGGGCGCGGCCGGCTGGCGCGCGGCGCGCGAGGATTTCGCCTGGGAGGCGGAGGCGGCGCGGCTGGTGGCGCTGTATCGGGCGCTGCTGCCGATCAACCGATGATGGACCAATCCGTGGTTGGAGCAGGTCGCGCCGTGGACTGTGCGGAGCCTGGCCTGATCCGGTGCTCCTGCGACATGGGTGACGACCTTCGCCGGCATGGAAGCCGATGATCCTGGCGGCGTCTTGCTGTGTGGCGCCGGGCGGCTGATGCTTGCCGCATGCCTGATGATGCCGATGCCGTTCTTCGTGTTGCCGCCGATCTGGTGGCGATCGACAGCCGTTCCTCCGTCTCCAACCTGCCCCTCGCCGAGCGGATCGAAGCCGAGTTGGCCGGCTTCGACGTGGAGCGTGTGGACTATGCCGATGCCAACGGCGTTCCGAAGCGCGTGCTGATCGCCCATCGCGGGCCGAAGGGTGGCTACGCCCTGTCCGGCCACATGGATACGGTGCCGGAGACGAGCTGGACCGACCCGCCCTGGACGCCGCGCGTGGCGGATGGCGTGTTGCATGGCCTCGGTTCGGTGGACATGAAGGGCCCTGTCGCCGCCTGCATCGTCGCGGCGCGCGGGATGCCCGCGGATGTGCCCGTCACGCTGCTGCTGACCACGGATGAGGAGACAAGCAAGCAGGGCGCCCGCGCGATCGCCGCCTCGGGCCATGCGCGCGCGCTTGGCCTGAAGGGCATCGTGGTCGCGGAACCGACCGGCCTTGCCCCGGTGCGCGGGCATCGCAGCCATATCGAATACACCGTGGTCGCGGCCGGCGTGCAGGCGCATTCATCGACCGGGCAGGGCAGCAACGCGAACTGGGCGCTGATCCCCTTCCTCGTTGAGATGAAGACCGTGTTCGAACGGCTGCGCCACGACCCGGCCTTCCACGATGCGGCCTACGACCCGCCCTTCTCCGACTTCAACCTGGTGATCGACAATCACGGCACGGCGGTGAATGTGACGGTCGCCAAGGCGAGCGCGCGCATCAAGTTCCGCCGCAGCCGCAGCATCGACTATTCGGGCGTCGAGGCCGCGGTGAAGGATGCCGCCGCGCGGGCCGGCGTGACGCTGACGGAAAGGCGCGAGGGCACGCCGCCGGAACTCCCCGCGGATCATCCGCTGATCGCGCTTGGCGTCGCGGCGACGGGGCAGGCGGCGCGCACCGCGCCCTACGGAACCGACGCCAGTGAGTTGCAGGAATTGGCGCCGTGCATGGTGCTCGGCCCCGGCACCATCGCGACGGCGCATACGCCGCATGAATGCGTCGCGGTGGCGGATCTCGCGGCGGCGGTGCCGCTGTTCCGGCGCATTCTCGCAGGCGGGTGAATCCCGGAGAAGGGTTGCCGCCCCGGGGGTCTCGCTCCGCCGGGGTGGCATCGCGCCAGCCTACTCCAGCACCACCCGCGACGGTGTGACCACAACGCCGTTGGATCGCCCGTTGGCGGCGAAGGTCTCGATCCGCGTCGCGTAGTTCTGCGCCGAGACCATGCCGGTCGCCACATCCACGGCGACACGGGCGAAGATCGCGACGCGCGCGTCGGATTCCCCGCCACGCAACCGTCCTGCCAGTTCCACCGCGCAGCGCGCCACGACGACCGCACGCTGCGCGATGGTCGCCAGCCCCTCCGGCCGGCAGATGCCGCCACGCGGCGACCCGGGAACCGGCATGGGGAAGTCCTCGCGCGCCGCGATGCGCCGGCGGTCGAGGCTGAGTGTCGCGAACTGGTCCCGCCACGCGGCGAGCAGCCCGTCGCGCGCCTCATCGGACGGTGGCGCGGTGCCATCGGGGCGCAGCGCGGCGAATTCGGCGATGCGCCCGTCGGTGCCGCGCAGGGCGGACATGCGCAGCCCGGTGCTGTCCTGCACCAGGATCAGACGCGTGCCGCCTGGCTCGGACTGCGTCTCGGCGACGGTCAGGCAATCCCGTTGCGGCGGCCGGCCGGGCCGCGTCGTCTGCTCGCGGCAAATGCTGCGCCACGGCCCCCAGCCGGCGCCGCCGATCGCGACCGGCGTGGTGATCGGGCGGATCGCGCCCTGCAGTGGCAGGACCGGTGCGGCGGTGCGCCAGTCATTCGTCTGTGCGGCGGCCGGCATGGCCAACAGCGCCAACAGCATCGTCGCGGCGCGGATCATCCGGGCGTCCGGCGGGCTGCAGCGGCGTGCGCCGGGCAGGCCGTGGCGAGTGCCACCGCCGAGGTGGTGGCCGGGAAGGCGCAGGTGGGGCTCATGCCCCCACCCTATCGCGCCCCCGCAAGGCGCGGCTAGAACGGGCCGGATGAGCGGCAACGGCATGGATGCGGTGCGGGACGGTCTGGCGCGCGGCCTGGCGCGCTTCGTTGCTCCGGTGCGGCTGGCCGATGGTTTCGCGCCGGCCTTCGCGCAGAAGCCCGAGGGCGGCGTCTTCGACCTCGCCGCCAATGCCGCGGCGGCCGAGGCGCTGGCGCATCCGATGCTCGGCGGCGGGGATGGCGCGGTCGCGCTGCTGCTCGCGCTGGCGGGCGGCCCGGGCCCGGCGCCGCGCGCCATCGGCCCCGCGCGCGTCGTCGTCGAGGATGAAACGACCCGCGCCTTTCGCATCGCCACGCCGCATCACGTGTTCACCGGCGATCTGTTCCGCGGCGAGATCCGCCAGCACCTGCATGGCCGGGACGGCCCACCGGCGGCGATCCATGGCGGAAACCTGGTGGAATTCGCCTTCAAGGGCCGCTGGCATTGCCTGGATGTCGAGGACGCCATCGTCGCCGCCGGCATCGAGGATGCCGAGGGCGGCGTGCGGCTGTTCCACGAAAGCGTGCTCAGCGGCCGTGGCGGCCGCTTTTCCCGCGGCGGCCCGCGGGAGGTGGCGCGGCTGCGCTACGTCTACGCGCTGCGGGCAGACACGCCGGTCGTGACACTGACGGTGACGCTGACGCCGCTGCCGGGCGTGGTTCTGGAGCGCCCGCGCATCACATCCGCCTGCGATGCGATGAGCCCCGGCGACGGCGTGGCGTATGGCGCGCTGCTGCTCGGCGATGCGCGTCGCGCCGCCCCGGCCGGTGAGAATGTGACGGTGCAGCAAGGGCCCGTGGCGCGGTTTGGTGCGCGGCAGGACGGCCCGCCGTCGCGCGCGCTGGCCCTGCAACTCACGCCACGCGGCCCGGCCGCGCTGTTGAACGTGAAGGCGAGCAGCCCCGCCGAGGGGCGGCTGCACTGGCTGCTGGCGCGATACGCCGGCACCCGGCTCGCGGATGGTGCGACGCTGACGATGCAGGAGGACCGCCTGCTGCTGCGTGGCACCGATGCGCCGGTCGATGGTCCGCGTGGTGCGGATGCCGCCAGCGTGGCGCCGCGCCAGCGCATCGCCTCGGCACTCGCCACCCAGGCGCTGTTCGGCGAACCGGACGGCGTCGAGGCCGTGGCGGCGGCGGCGCGGCGCCACCTCGCCGCGCTGGCCGACAGGGAGACCGCGCCTGGCGAACTGGCTCATGCGCTGATGGCGAGCGAGGCGCTGTTCCGCGCCGCGCGGCGGGATGAGGATCGCGCACGGATCGACGCGCTGACCGCGCGGGTGCTGGCCACGCAGGATGGCGGCGGCGTGTTCCGCGATGCCGGCTGCGTCTCGGTCGCCGAGCACGCGGCGGCGCTGCTGGCGCTGGCGCGTCGCCTGGCGCTGGGCGGCGATGATGCGGTGGCCGGCGCGCTGCGGCGCGGCGTCGCCGCGCTGGGCCTGATCACCCTGTCCGGTCCGGTGGACACCATCACCCTGCCAGCGGCGCCGGCGGCGGGAACCGAGGATTTGGCGCTGCTGCTGCGCGCGTTGCGTGCGGCCCAGGCGGCGCGCTCGGCCGGGACGCTGGCGATGCCGGAGGCAGAGGCGCGGCGCCTTGCCTTCCTGGCTGATCTTGCGCTGCGCTTCCTGCAGGCGCGGATCCGGCCGGAGGGCGATGCGCTGGTGGTGGATGGGACGGTCTCGGCACAGGTCGCGACATTGGCGGCGCTGGTGCCGCCGGAAGGGGCGCTGCGGTGACGATGGATGGCGAAGCCGGGGGTGCTTTGCCCCTCCGCACCTCACTCTGGCGTCGGGCGCGACACCAGGTCACGGCATTCCAAAGGGCCCTTGCCCTTTGGTGGGGTGGTTTGGAGGGGCAAAGCCCCTCCAGAAGCCTTCCTCTGCTCGCCCTGCTGGCCGCCTGTGCCGCCCCACCTCCGCCCCCACCGCCCGAACCGCCCCTCGCCTATCCCCCGGCCGCACGGGAACGGATGCTGCGCATCGCCGTGGCGGAATGGGCGGATTGGGGCAGCCAGGATGCCGCCGCCGCACCGGGCGCGCTGGAATCGGATGCGGCGAATTTCCCCCGGGTACTCGCCTATTGGCGCGCGGTGCCGGAGGGCGCGGCGCCGATCGCGCGCAACCGCATTCGCTACCGCGACGGCGATCCCGGGCTGTGGCGGGAACCGGCCTGGTCGGCGGCCTTCATCTCCTTCGTGATGCGCGGGGCGGGGGTGGATGGGCGGGAATTTCCGTCCTCGGCCGCGCATGCCTTCTACGTCGATGGGCTGATCGGCGATGCGCAGCGCTTCCCGGCCACCGCACCCTTCATCCCGCATGAGGTGGCCGCGCGCGCCCCGCAGGTGGGCGACCTGGTCTGCGCGGACCGGTCGTCGCGGCCGCTGACCTCCTGGCGCGACCGCCTGGGGGAGACGGGTCGCTTCCGCCCGATGCATTGCGACATCGTGGTGCGCGTCGTCCCTGGGCAGGTCGAGGCGGTGGGCGGCAACATCCGCGATGCCGTGACCCTGTCGCGCTTCGGCACGGATGCCGCCGGGCGTCTCCTTCCCAGGGCGCGGGGCGAGCCTACATGGTTCACCATCCTTGAGAACCGGCTGGGGCGCCTGCCCCCGTGGTCCTCGCCATCCCACAATGAGGGTCCTGCCTCGTGAGCGATCTCTTCTCACCCTTCACGCTGCGTGGCGTCACGCTGAAGAACCGCATCGGCGTGTCGCCCATGTGCATGTATTCCTGCCGCGACGACGGCGTGCCGACCGACTGGCATCTCGCGCATCTCGTCAGCCGCTCGGTGGGCGGCGCCGGGCTGGTGGTCACCGAGGCCTCGGCCGTGGTGCCGGAAGGGCGTATCACGCCGGCCGATGTCGGCATCTGGAACGATGTGCAGATGGAAGCCCATGCGCGCATCGTCACGGCGGTGGAAGCGACCGGCGCGGTGGCCGGCATCCAGATCGCCCATGCCGGGCGCAAGGCGTCGCGGGCCGCCCCGTGGGTGCATGGGCCGGCGGTGCCGTCCTGGACCTGCAACGCACCCTCCGCCGAGGCCTTTGGCGACTTCGCCGTGCCGCATGCGATGACCGAGGCCGAGATCGGCGCGACCATCGATGCCTTCGCCACCGCCGCAAAGCGTTCGGTGAAGGCCGGCTACCGCTTCATCGAGATCCACGGCGCGCATGGCTATCTGGGCCACCAGTTCTGCAGCCCGATCTCCAACCGCCGCAACGATGCCTGGGGCGGAGACTTCGAAGGCCGCACGCGCTTCGTGCGGGAGGTGGCGGCCACCGTGCGCGCCGCGGTCCCGAACGACGTGGTGCTGGCGCTGCGCATCTCCCACACCGATTGGGTGGACGGCGGCTGGACGACGGAGGAGAGCGTCGAGCTGGCGCGCCGCGTGAAGGCGCTCGGCATCGATCTGCTCGATGTCTCCTCGGGCGGGCTGGATGCCGGGCAGAAGATCGTGCTCGGGCCGGGCTACCAGGTGCCGGGTGCGGAGGCCGTGAAGCGCGGCGCGGACATGCCCGTCGCGGCCGTCGGCCTGATCACCGAGCCGGCGCAGGCGCAGGCGATCCTCAGCGATGGCAAGGCGGACCTGATCCTGCTGGCGCGCGTGCTGCTGCGCGAGCCCTACTGGCCGCTGCGCGCGGCGGTGGAGCTCGGCCGATCGGACACGCTGGCGATTCCGCCGCAATATGAGCGCGGCTGGAACACGCTGGCGAAGCTGGAAATGGACAAGGCGGTGGCCGTACCGATGCGCGCCCTGTGAGTCCGGCGGGGCGGCAGCGCGCCGCCCCGTCTTCCAAGCGGGTGGGAGGATGCTGCGATGCCGGGGATCGAGGATGTCCGTGCCCTCCTGACCGGCCGTCCACGCCCGGTCGGCTGGGCCGAACGTCGGGCCCGCATCGAGGAGGTCGCCGCGGCCGATGCGCCGCCCGCCGGGGTCGCCTTCACGCCGACGACCATCGCCGGCATTCCCGCCGAATGGTCTGCCGCGGCCGATGTGGATCCGCGCCGCGCGCTGCTGTTCCTGCATGGCGGCGGTTATTGCTCGGGGTCGATCGTCAGCCATCGCACCATGGCGTCCCGCGCCGGGCAGGCCGCGGGGATGCGGGCGCTGGCGCTGCAATACCGGCTGGCGCCAGAGCACCCGTTTCCCGCCGCGCTGGACGATGCGCGCGCAGCCTATGAGGCGCTGCTCGCCGAGGGCATCGCGCCGGCCGACGTCGCGGTGGGCGGGGACAGTGCCGGCGGCGGGCTGACCCTCGCGCTGATGGTGTCGCTGCGCGATGCGGGGCGGCCGCTGCCGGGCTGCGCCTGGCTGGTCTCGCCCTGGGTGGATCTCGCGATGACCGGGGCCTCGATGGATACGAAGGATGCCGTCGATCCGCTGATCCATCGCGGCTACCTGGAGGAACTCGCCGCGGCCTATCGCGGCGGCGTCGCGGCGGAGCACCCGCTGGTCTCCCCGCTGCATGCCGATCTTTCGGACCTGCCGCCGGTGCTGGTGCAGGTGGGCTCGGCCGAGACGCTGCTCGACGACGCGGTGCGCATTGCTGGGCGGCTCGGCGCGGCGGATGTGCCGGTGCGGCTGGAGGTATGGCCGCAGATGATCCATGCCTGGATGCTGTGGGCGGCGCGGCTGGAGGATGGGCGACGCGCGCTGGCTTCGGCCGGCGCCTTCCTGCGCGGGCGGGGACGGTAGGCGGCAACCCGCGCGACGGCGGCGCGTTTGCCTCGGTGGAAGCCGATGGAGGTCGCCATGCCCCGTGGGGACAAGTCCAGATACACCGACAAGCAGAAGCGCAAGGCCGCCCACATCGAAACCGGCTACCGCGCCCGCGGGGCCAGCGAGGATCAGGCCGAGCGCATCGCCTGGGCGACCGTCAACAAGGAGAGCGGCGGCGGCAACAAATCCGGCAGCGGACGCGGCGTCCCGGACACCAAGGTGTCGAGCCGCAAGGGCGGGCGGCTGGGCGGGGCAGCGGCAGCAGCACGCCCGGCCGCCGCGCGCCGCGCCTCGGCCCGCAAGGCCGCGGCGACGCGAGCACGCAATGTGGAGAAGGCGTCCGACGCGTAGAGCCGCCTCTGTCCTGGCTTCGGGTTCCCTCCCGTCGCGAAGCGGTCCAGTCTGTGGAGCTCGACCGGGAGGCACCAAGAATGACGCGTCTGATCGCCCTGCTGCTGGCCCTCGCCGCGCCTTGCGCGGCCCTGGCGCAGGAGGCCTTTCCCTCTCGCCCCATCACCCTGATCGCGGCCTATCCGCCCGGCGGCAACACCGACCTGATGGCGCGCGCCATTCAGCCGGAACTGTCGCGCGCGCTGGGGCAGACGGTGGTGGTGGTCAATCGCGGTGGCGCGGCGGGCACGATCGGCTCGGCGGAACTCGCCCGAGCGCGGCCGGATGGCTACACCATCGCGATTTCGCCGAACAATCCGATCACGGCACAGCCGCACGCGATCCCGCTGACCTATTCGCTCGACAGCTTCCGCTTCCTCTGCCTCGTCTATGACAATCCGCAGGTCGTCATCCTCGGTCGCAACGCTCCCTTCCAGGATTTCCGCGGCATGATCGCGCATGGCCGGTCGGGCAAGGAGGCGCTGGTCTATGGCGCGCCGGGTTCGGCCAGCACGCAGCACATCCTGATGGCCGCCGTGCTGCGCCAGGCGAGGATCGAGGCGCTGATGGTCTCCTTCACCGGCGCCGGGCCGATGAGCCAGGCGGCCCTCGGCGGGCAGATCCACGCCTTCGTCGAGGCTTCGTCCATCGCCGCTTCCACCGGGCTGACGCCGGTCGCGGTGGTGGGCGCGCAGCGCCTGTCCCACCTTCCGGAGGTGCCGACGACGACCGAACTCGGCTTCCCGGTGCAGGGCACCTCGCATGGCGGGCTGATCGCGCCCGCAGGCATCCCGGACGCCGCGGCCGCGGCCATCGAGCGCGCCTGCGAGACGGCGGTCGGCAGCGAAGGCTTCCGCACCACGGCGCAGCGCCTTGCCTCGGTGCCGCGCTTCCTGCCCGGGGCGCAGTTCCGCGAGCGCTTCGCCGCGGAGAGCGAGGCAAACCGCACGCTGCTGCGCGACCTGGGGCTGGGGCGGCAGTAGGGGGCGAGGCTTCGCTTGCCCGGCGCCACGCGTCGCGCCAAGACTTTCCTTTCTGCAACGGAGGAGTCGCCGTGGCTGCCTATCTCCTGGCCAATCTGACCGTGCGCGACGCGCAGAAGTTCGAGGCCTATCGCCAGGCCGTGCCGGCGGTGATCGCGCGCTTCGGCGGGCGTTACCTCGTGCGCGGCGGGACGGTGGAGGCGAAGGAAGGCGAGCCCGGGCTCGACCGTGTCGTGATCCTGGAATTCCCGGACATGGCGGCGGCGCGCGCCTTCTACGACAGCCCGGACTACGCGCCGTTGTTGGCGCTGCGCTGCGCCGCGGCGGATGGCACGCTGGCCTTCGTCGAGGGCGTGCCCGGGTGACCATCGACGCGCTCGCGCCCTGGTATGTCTGGATCAAATCGGCGCATCTGATCGGGGCCTTCGCCTGGATGGCCGGGCTGTTCTACCTGCCGCGGTTGTTCGTCTATCACTGCCAGGTGCCGGCGGGTTCCGCGCAGTCGGAACTGTTCAAGGTCATGGAGCGCCGGCTGCTGCGCGCCATCATGAACCCGGCGATGATCTGGACCTGGACCTTCGGGGTGATGCTGGTGCTGACGCCGGGCATCGTCGATTGGAAGGCGGGCTGGTGGCACGGCAAGATGCTCGGCCTGCTGACCATGACCTGGTTCCACCACGATCTGGCAGCGGCATGGAAGCGGTTCAACCGCGACGCCAACACGCGCAGCGAGCGGACCTGGCGGATGTTGAACGAGGTGCCGACGCTCGCACTGGTGCTGATCGTGGTGATGGTGATCGCGAAGCCGTTCTGAAGCGCGGCTGGGGCCGAGCCCGGTCAGGTGGCATCCACCTGGTCGGGAACGATCCTCAGCTTGCGGGGAAGATCCGTGCCCAGTCATCCTTCATGGAGATGAGGTGCCAACCGCGTTGCGCCGCGTCGTTGAGGGCGCGGTCCAACTTCCCGACATGCGATTGCCGGTCATAGGCGTATTCGCGTTCCGCATCGTCGTGGTGGACGATCATGCCGAGCCGCCGCCCCGGCCCCGCGGTGACATATTGCAGCATCTCGTAGTCGCCGTCGGAATTGCCGAAGGCCACCTGCGGATGGCGCCCGAGGAAGCGGGAAATGCCGACAGGCTTGCCCGGCCCGTCGTCGATCAGGTCCAGTTGCGGCAGGCGCAGCAGGCGGCCGTTCTCGAACCGCATCTGGAAGGTGGTGCCGACCACGTTCTCGGGGGGGATGCCATAGATCCGTTCGGTCCAGGGTCGCATGAATTCGACCGTGCCGCCGGACACGATGCAGGTCCCGTAGCCACGCGCGCGGAACAACGCCAGCACCTCCAGCATCGGTTGGTAGACCAGTTCCGTATAGAGCCGGTTGAAGCGCGGATGGCGTGCGCGGCCCAGCCACTCGGTGACGGTCGCGTGGAATTCGTCCGGCGTCATGCCGGTGTGGGTCGCGATGACGATCTCCATGAGGCCGCGTTCGCCCGCGCGTGCCAGCCCTGCCTGGTCATTGGCGAGAACGCTGCGGAAGGGCTCGCGCGTCACCCAGTCCGGATGCTGCGGTGCGAGCGCCCGCACACGATCCAGCGCGAAGACGAACTGTGTATAGAGCGGCTGCTCGACCCACAGCGTGCCGTCATTGTCGAAGACGGCGAGGCGTTCGGTCGGCGGCACGAACTCGGCGCCACCTTCCGTCGTGGTCGCGGCCAGGAAGTCGAGGATTGCGCGCTTGCGCGGGCCGTCGCGCCAGGAGGGCAGCGGGTCCGCACCGGTTTGTGCGGCGGCCGAGGCGGCGACGGTTGCCAGGACGATGCCGGACAGCGCCCGGCGTGACAGGGAGAGGGGCTGGGACATGGCTTGGTCCTTGTGTTCACGGACGTTCACCGGGCTCGGCGCAGCTGGGTCAGGCGCTGTGCTGGACGGAGATTGTGGATCGCCAGAGGCGCGATGCGCGAGCGGCATGTTGCGCCGGTCCATCCGGTCCATGGTTTTGCGCTCACTCATGCACGTTCCGCTGCGTCTGCACTGTCTCGTTTGATGCAGCGGAAGCCGATGTGACTCACGCCGCTGTCCACCACCCGTGTGCGCCGCGCCGCAGTCGCGGGCGCCTTCCTCTGCACCATCGGTGCGGCCAGCGAAGTCCCGATCCGCCTCAGCGCTGGCCCTACCCCGGGGAGGAACCCGCCATCGCGAACACGATGATCGAGCCCCACAGCGCCAGCAGCACATTTCCGATCGCATACCCCAGGCCGTAGCCGATGGTCGGGATCTTGCTGTTGGCCTGCTCCTGAACCGCGGCGAGCGCCGGCGCCGAGGTGCCGGCGCCGCAGCAGGTCCCGAGCAGCACCCCCTCATTCATCTTGAAGACGCGGCTGCCGACCAGCACGGCCGCGCCATGCGAGAGGACAACGACGACGATCGACACTACGACGAGGATCGGTCCCGATTCCAGCAGGCCCGCGACGAAACGCGGCCCCGCCGAGATCCCGACGCAGGCGATGAAGGCCGACAGCCCGACGGAATCGAAGAACCACAGTGCCCCGGCCGGCACGAAGCCGAAGCGCCGGTTGCGGGCGCGCAGCCAGCCCGCGACCAGGCCGCCGAGCAGTGTGCCCACGGCCACGCCGATGCTCAGTTCCAGCGCGCCGAGATGCAGCGCCGGAATGCCGACGAGCCCGCCGAGGACGATGAACAACCCGACGAAGACCATGTCCGTGGCCGTGGTGGGCTTGTCGGCGTAGCCGACCGTCTCCGCGGCCCCGAGAACGCTCTGGCGGGACCCCACCAGCGTCAGCACGTCCCCGCGCTCAAGTGTCAGGCCGTCGTAGATCGGGATATCCTCGCCCGCGCGCAGGACACGGCGCAGGAACACCGCCCTCGCCTCCGGCAGATCCCGCAGCTCCGCGATGGACTTTCCGATGACCCTTCGGTTCGTAACCACCGCATCCATGCGATCGGCTGGCACGTCGAGGACCTCCCGGTCGTCGACTTCCTCGCCAATCGTGCTGCCCTTCTCGACCAGAAGGTTCCGCCACCCGACCACGGCGGCGACGTCGCCATGTTCCAGTACGAGATCCGGCTCGGTGACCAGGATACGGTCGCCGCGACGGATCTGCTCGACATAGGTCTTGCCGCCGGGCGGCGCCATTGCCTCCGCCTCGGCGACGGTCTTGCCCACCCAGCGGCTGTCGATGCGAAAGGCGCGGATCTCGACCTCCCGACGTGCCACCCTGTCGCTGACCTCACTCCGGAGTGGTCCGCCAAGTTCGGCCTCCATCGCGGCACAGGCCTCGGCCAGCGAGCGCGGCAGCAGGCGCGGAGCAATCTGCGAGAGCATGATGATCGTCGCCACCACGCCGACCAGGTACGATACGGCGAAAGCGGTGGCGATATTCCCTTCGAAGGCGCGCATCGTCTCCGGGCTCGCGCCGATGCGGCGAAAGGTGTCGATGGCGACGCCGACCGTGGCGGATTCCGTCGTCGCGCCAGCCAGCAGGCCCGCCGCGATGCCGGTATCGAGGCGCAAGGCCATGGCACAGGCCAATGTAACCAGCAGCGCCGTCGCGCAGAGCACGATCGTGACGGCGATCTGCGGCAGGGCCTTGGCATTGAGGCTGCGGAAGAATTGCGGCCCTGTCCGGTAGCCGATGGCGAACAGGAACAGCAGGAAGAAGGCCTGCTTGACGTCGCCTGAGATGTGCACGCCCGTCTGCCCGACGATGACCCCCGCGATCAGGCAGCCCGTGACGGCACCGACGGTGAAGGTGCCGAAGCGCAGCTTGCCGATGGCGTAGCCCATCGACAGGGCGAGAAAGAGCGCGAGCTCGGGATGCTGGACGAAGATGTTCGAGATCGTAGCCATCATGACCGCGTGTCAGCCTTGAAGGGGGAGAGATCGCAAGGTTTCGGCCGACCGCTATGGACGCAGCTTTTCCCCCCTCGACGCCCTGAAGGCCTCGACGTAGCCGCGGGCGACCGCCCGGACGGCGCGCCCGATCTCCTCGTAGTCGTCATCGTCGAGATTGGCGAAGGACACGCGCGCGGACCAGTTCGGCGCTTCGAAGCCCGATCCGTTCAGCAGAACGATGCCGTGGTCCTGGGCGAGCTTGAAGGATATGTCGAGCGGATGGACGTTGGCCTTGATCCACTGGACGACGTCCTCGCCGACATACTTTCGCAACAGGTACTCGAAGTCGATCAATCCGTAATACCGATCGAACCATGGCCCGGCCTCCTGCGTGATGCCCATGCCGTCGATCAGTCTGTGGAAGCGGCGATCGCAGATCGCCATGCAGGCCTGCTGATAAACCTTCTGCGTGTCCATCAGCTCGACAAGGCTGAACAGGGACATCATCACCTGCTGCGGCAGGGAAAGGCCGGCGGTATGGTTCAGCGCGACGTCGCGGCTGTCGGCGACGATGCGGTCGATGAACTTCAGCGCACGCGGCCGCGGCGTCAGCGGCAGGTAGCGCTTGTCGATCGTGGCCAGGGTTTCCGGGGAATGCTTGGCCAGCGCATCGTCGAAGATGTTGTCCCGCGCGACCGCGATCACGCCGAGCCGCCAGCCCGTGCAACCGAAGTACTTCGAATATGAATAGACGCCGATGGTGTTGCGCGGCAGGTGCCCCAGGAGCGATTCGAAATTGTGCACGAAGGTGCCATAGACGTCGTCGGTGAGGATGATGAGGTCCGGGCGCTTCGTCTGCACCAGTGTCACCAGCCGCGCGATCGTCTCGGGATGCAGGGCGACGGCGGAAGGGTTGCCTGGATTGACCAGGAACAGCGCCTTGACCTTCGGGTCCTCCAGCGCGGCGAGGCCGGCCTCGGTCATCTGGAACTTGTCTTCCATGACGGACGAGACGTGGATCTGCTTCAGCGCATAGTCCTCGAGCTCGGGCATCTCGAGATAGGGGGTGAAGATCGGCGTGCCGATGGCGATGGTGTCGCCGGCGCGCAGCAGCCGCTGGTTCTTCAGCGCCTTGAAGATGTAGCACATGGCGGCGGTGCCGCCTTCGACCGGGAACAGGTCGAAGGTCACGTCGGGGCGGTGCCCGGCGCACATCGCCCACATGAGGTACTCATGGACGATCGCCTCGTTGTGGATCAGCGAACGATCCGGCACCGGGTAATTGTCGCCGATGATCGAATCCGTCAGCTCATGCACGAAGGCGTCCGGGACGAAGCCGAACTTGCGGATGGCGAAAGCGACGGCGGCACCGAGGGTCTCCGCGCCCGGCGCATCCTCGTCGCCCTCCCGGCGCTTCAGCCACTTCACCAGGCGCGCGTGGGATCCCTTGGCCGCTGGCATGCCCGCCAGTCCGGCCTCGTCATCCTCCATGGTGCGGCGCGCTTCGGTCAGCGCGAACTGGCCGAGCAGAAAGAAGGCTTCGCGCGCGCGGGTCGCGATCCAGTTCGGATTGCCCCGGCCGGCATTCAGGAAGGTGAGTGCGCTCTTGTTCGCCTGCGCGCGCGCCAGGCGGATCAGCTCATCCTTGATCTCGAACGGGCTCAGCCCCTCGAAATGGCCATAGTCCACGGTCTCGTCCATCGAAGCCCCCTTCATCGTGAACCTGGTCGTCATCGCGCGGCGTCAGGGCGCCAGCAGAAGGACAATGACGAGGCCGAATATCGTCAGCAAGGTATTCCCCACGGCGTATGGCATGCCGTAGCCCAATGCCGGAATGCGGCTCTTCGCCGCTTCCTGGATCATGCCAAGCGCGGCAGTAGTCGTCCGCACCCCCGCACAGGCCCCGAACAGGATCGCCGGGTGGAAGCGGAACACGTAGTGGCCGATGTAGATCGAGGCGATCATCGGCACCGAGGTTGCGACGACGCCCCACAGGAATAGTGAGATCCCCACCTCCGACAGCCCGGCGACGAAGCCCGGCCCGGCCGTGATCCCGACCACGGCGATGAAGATGTTGAGGCCGAGCGTGTTCATCAGCCACAGCGCCGGCCCGGGGATGCGTCCGAAGACGGGATGCGTCGTGCGAAGCCAGCCGAGGACCAGCCCGGCGAGCAGCGCCCCGCCCGAGGTGGACAGGCTGATCGGAATGCCGCCGACCGTGAGCGTCAGCACGCCGATCAGGCCGCCAAGGAAGATGCCCCAGCCGACGAAGGCGATGTCGGTGGCTTCCACCGGCCGGTCCGGGAAGCCAAGCGCCTTGATCGCGGCTTCGACATGGCGCCGACTGCCGACGAGCGTGACGATGTCGCCGCGTTCCGCCCGCGTCCCTGGCAACACCGGGACCTCGACCATCGAGCGCACGATCTTGCGGGCATAGACGCCGCGCGCCCAGGGCTCGCTGCCCAGTTCGCGCAGGGTCCGGCCGGCCAGAGCCTTGCGCGTGACATAGACGTCCACGACCTCCGCCTCGGCGTCGAGGAGCTCGGGATCCTCCACCTCGCGCAGGAGGGTATCGAGATGGTCCACCAGCAGTTCGCGTGGACCCGAGAAGACGACGATGTCACCCGGCTGCAGGATGGTGTCGCCATTAGCCTCGATGATGCGCCCATCGCGGCGAAGCCGCTCGACGAAGACCCGCATGCCTGGCAACAGGTCGCGTACGGGCCGCCCCGTGAGGTCGCTGGGTGATTCGAGGCGATAGGCACGCGCGGCGAAGCGATGATAGGCGGAAGCGATGCCCGGTTCGGGCTCGGAGCCACCGCCGCCGAGCTGCGCCTCGTATTCGCGGCAGGCGGCGGGCAGATCGACGCCGATCAGCCGTGGGCCGAGCTGTGCAAGGATGATGGCGGAACCGATCGTCCCCCAGATGTAGGTGACCGCGTAGGCGATCGGGATCTGGTCCGCGAAGGCCTTGGCCTGTTCGGCGGGCAGGCCCAGCGCATTGATCTGGTCCGTGGCCACGCCGATCGCCGCGGAGATGGTCTGCGATCCGGCGTAGAGCCCGGCACCGTAGCCGAGCGGCAGGCCCGAGACGACGGCGCAGAGCCACGGCACCCCGAGGCATAGCACCAGCACGATCAGCGCGAAGGCGATCTGCTTGGGTCCGTCGCTCGACAGGCCGCGCACGAATTGCGGACCGACGCCATAGCCCACGGCGAAGAGGAAGAGGATGAACAGCGTGTTCTTCACATCGGCCGAGATCGGGATGCCGAGCTGGCCGATCGCCACGCCGGCCAGCAGCGTCGCGGTGACGTTACCCAGGTTGAAGCCGAACAGTTTGATCGGGCCGATGAGGAAGCCGATGCCGAGTGCGAGGAAGATGGCGAGCTGCGGGTAGGTCTTCAGCGTCGCCGTGAGCCATTCGAGCATGGTCGCGTCCTAGCCCCATCTCGACCGCATTGCTCCACGCGAAGGGACGCTGATGTCCATTGCCATCGCACATCGTCGAGGATGACAGTTAAATACTCGCGACCGGATGGCTGCAAGGGAACACCGCACGAGGCGTGGCGCGGCTGCATCAGGATTTCGACAGATCGAGCAGGGCGGGCGGGAAGGACGATTGCCTGCCGCGCGCGAGGGAACGCATCGGCGACGCTTCGTATTGGAGCAGCAGCGCGCGGCCGCCGCCGTCACGCTCCGCCCATCCCGGTTCCATGGCGCGGTGACGCGCCCGACGGGGTCAGCGACCTCACCAGCCTGGCAAAGGCGGGAGAGGGGGCAAGGCCCCCGCCTTACGCCGGCAGCGTCACCTTCGTCGAACCCACCGGGTTCCCGTTGCTGTCACGGATCTCGCCCTCGATCGCGTCGGTCAGGCTGTCCGCCGCGTCCACCAGCCCCAGCCGCCCGAGCAGCGTCGCGAAGACGCCCATCTTCGCGCGCGACGCGCCATCGGCGAACTTCACCGCGATGCCGAGCCCCTGTTCGGGGACGAAGCCCACGACGAAGCCTTCCGCGCCGCCCTTCAGCAGCACGCGGCCCTGCGTCGCGCGGACGATCTTGCCGGTGGCGGAATCGCGCCCGGACAAATGATCCGGATAAGCGCGGATGGCCGATTGCAGGCGGCGGATGGCAGTGCGGCGGGACTCGCTTGCGACCTTCGCAGCCGCCCAGCGCGCGGCCGCTTTCGCCATCACCGCCACAGGCAGGGCGACGGCCGGCAGGCCGCAGCCATCGGTGCCACGCGGCAGCGCCGCCGCATCCTCCCCGATCAGCTCGGAGAAGGCTTCGAGGTAAAGGCGCTGCGCCGGATGCGCCGGGTCGTTGTAGGTCGCGACCGGCGCACCGAGGTGCTTCGTCAGTGTCAGGAAGCCGCAATGCTTGCCCGAGCAATTGTGGTAGATGCGCGACCGGTCGCCGCCCGACCGCCAGATCGCCGCCTGGTCGGCCTGGCTGCGCGGCATGTCCGGCCCGCAGATCAGCGCGGATTCCGTCAGCCCCAGCCGTTCCAGCCAGCCGCGCACCAGCGCGACCTGGAAATCCTCGGCGGAATGGGATGCACAGGCGAGGGCGAGATGCTCCTCGGTCAGCCCCGCCGCATCGGCCGCGCCGCTCTCGACCAGCGGGATTGCCTGGAAGGGCTTCAGCGAGGATCGCGGGAAGGTGACGAAGGACGGGTCGCCCCAGGATTGCAGGATGCGGCCTTCCGCATCGGCAACCACCGCGACGCCGTGATGCAGGCTTTCGAGGATGCCACCGCGGCGGATCTCGGCGAGGGGAACGAAGGTCATGGCGTGGCCTTTGGGGCTGGGATGGCGTCGGTGCCGGGACGGCCCTCGAGCACCGCATCGAACAGCTTCACCTGCTTGGGCAGACAATGCGCGTGCAGGTCGAAATTCTCCAGCATGGTGCGGCGCGCGGCCTTGCGCAGCGGCTGGTAGCGGTCGGGGTGGGCCAGCGCATCGACCACCGCATCGGCCATGCGGGCATGGTCGAAGAAGGGCAGCATGATGCCGTTCTTCTCGTGCTGCATCACCTCGGCGAGCGGCGGCGTGTCCGACCCGATGACCAGCGCTTCGCAGCCCATTGCCTCGACCAGCGACCAGGAGAGCACGAAGGGATAGGTGTAATACACATGCGCCTTGGTCAGCCGGAACAGCGCCACCAGCCCGTCATGCGGAATGCGCCCGGTGAAGTGGACGCGCGACATGTCGAGCTTCGCGCCCACCTCCTCCATCATCACCGCCTTCCAGGACTTGCCGCCTTCAGGCATGCGGCCATAGCCGCGTTCCTCCCCGCCCACGATCACCGCATGGGCCTTCGGCCGGCGCGCGAGGATGTCCGGCAGCGCGCGCATGAACACGTCGAAGCCGCGATAGGGTTCGAGGTTGCGGGAGACGAAGGTGAAGATCTCCTCCTCCTTCGACGCCATGAAGCCGTCGGGCAGCTTGACGTTCGAAGGGCCGTTCGGCGTGGCGAAATTGGCGTCCACCCCTTCATGCACCACCGATGTCTTGGCGCGGATGAAGGCCGGGTAGCGGCTGCGCTGCCACAGCGTGGGGGACACACCCCAATCCGTCGCCTCGAGCGACTGCAACTGCGTCATGTTCAGCGTGCGCACGCGGGCCATCTCGTCCAGCGTGACCTCCTGCGACGTGTCGAAGCCGACATCGCCGCCCGAGGATTGATAGTAGAACTCGCAATATTGCAGCAGCTTCGCATCGGGGAAGACGTCGCGCAGGTACAGCCCCTCGCCCCAGCCCGGATGGCAGCAGATGATGTCGGGCACGAAGCCCTTCTGCTTCAGGCCGACCAGCGAGCGGGCGATGGACTGGCCGCGCCGCACCGCGGCCTCGACGGGGCGGAGGTAGCGATGCGTCTTCTCGCCCGCACCTTCCGGCGGCGGATAGCGCAGATGCGTCGGGCCGGGCGGCGAGGGGTTCGGGCGCTCGCCGAGGCCGACGACACGCGCGCCCTTGCGCTGCGAGATGATCGGCGCGAGGTGCCGGTACTGCCCCGGGAAATTCTGGTGAATGAACAGCGCCTGAACCACGCGCCCCGTCTCCCCTGCCACGCCCCGCTGCTTGATGCCGCCAATCCGGCGGGCCGGCAACCTTGCCGGTGGCCGGCCTTGGCGGGGGCCGTCTGGCCGCCGGTGCCGGGACGGGCCAGGATGCCGGCCTCCAGGATACGGGATGGGATTCGATGGGCTTCGATTTCACGGGCAAGCGGGTGCTGGTGGCGGGCGGCAGCCGCGGGATCGGGCGGGCCATCGCGCTCGGCTTCACGCGGGCCGGGGCCAGGGTGTCGGTCTGCGCGCGCGGTGCGGAGGACCTGGCCGCGCTGACGCGCGAGGGCATCGCGCATGTGCGCCCGACCGACCTGGCCGACGCCGGCCAGATCGCCGCATGGGTCGAAGCGGCCGCCGCCGCGCTGGGCGGGATCGACGTGCTGGTCAACAACGCTTCCGGCTTCGGCGCGCCGGACACCGAGGAAGCGTGGAAGCGTGGCCTCGACGTGGACGTGATGGCGACGGTGCGGGCGTCGCGCGCGGCGCTGGTGCATCTGCGCGCGTCGAAGGGGTGCATCGTCAACACCACCTCGATCTCCGGGCTGGCGCCGTCGGTGCGCTCGCCGGCCTATGCGGCGGTGAAGGCGCTGGTGATCAACTACACCGCGTCGCAGGCGGCGATGTTCGCCCCGGACGGCATCCGGGTGAATGCCGTCGCACCCGGTTCGATCGAATTCCCCGGCGGGTCCTGGGAGAAGCGGCGCACGGACGACCCGGCGCTGTACAACCGGATCCTCAAGGGCATCCCCTTCGGCCGGCTGGGCGAGCCGGAGGAAGTGGCGGATGTGGCGATGTTCCTCGCTTCCCCGCTCGCGCGCTGGGTGACGGGGCAGACCATCGTGGTGGATGGCGGGCAGATGCTGGGCTGAGAGCCTCGCGTGCCGCGGCCCCAGGATCAGCCAGGGCCGGCTTCCAGCAGGCGCTTCAGTGTCTGCAGGTCGGCCGTCACCAGGCCGGCGTCGCGCTCGAAGTCTTCCTCCGACATGGCGGGCTGGCGGAACAGGGTGAACAGCACCTCCGCCCCCGAGGCA
The DNA here is from genome assembly GCF_057586215.1 of Roseomonas sp. SRI_022. Classification (NCBI taxonomy): domain Bacteria; kingdom Pseudomonadati; phylum Pseudomonadota; class Alphaproteobacteria; order Acetobacterales; family Roseomonadaceae; genus Roseomonas; species Roseomonas sp. SRI_022. The sequence continues at coordinate 24,098 of NZ_JBYCZL010000036.1, read as the reverse complement.
TTGGGCACGACGCGCATCGGTACATCGACCACGCTGCCATCCGGCAGCGTCACCGCGTGGTCCAGGACGCCATGGGCGTTGGGCGGGGCGAAGCGCAGATGCAGCCGGCCGAGCGGTGTTTCCACCCGCCAGGCATCGCCGGCGCGCATCACCCCGCCGCCAAGGCCAGCCGCCCAACGCGGCAGGTTCTCCGGCTGCGAGACGAAGGCATAGACGGCGGCGGCATCGCGTTCGATGCGGACGGTCAGGGTGCGGCTGTCGCGGGTGGCCATCATTCGTCTCCGGGTTTGCCGCCGCGCAGGCGCTTGGTGGTGCCGCGGCGGGTCTTCTCATCCACCCGGCGCGCCTTGGCGGCACGGGATGGCTTGGTCGGGCGGCGCGGCGGCGGGGGTGGCGTGGCGGCCTCGCGCAGCAATTCCAGCAGCCGTTCCAGCGCGTCCTCCCGGTTGCGTTCGCGCGTGCGGTGGCGCTGCGCGGTGATGACCAGCACGCCATCCTTCGTCATGCGCCGCCCGGCGAGCGTCGCCAGCCGCGCCTTCACCGCGTCGGGCAGGTTGGGTGAGGCCATGGCCGCGAAGCGCAGCTGCACGGCCGTCTCCAGCTTGTTGACGTTCTGCCCGCCGGGGCCGGAGGCGCGCAGGAAATCCTCGGCCAGCTCGTCCTCGGCGATGCTGATTCGGTTGGTGACGCGGATCATGGGGCGGGTAGCACGGTGGCGGGCATCTCATCCTTCAGCGCGACGCCGGTCGCACCCAGCCCCTGCGCGGCGCGCAGCAGCCAGGCGGCCTTGGCCGCGGCGTCGTCATAACTCATGCCGCCCGGGCGGATGTTGCTGATGCAGTTGCGCTCCGCATCCGTGCGGCCGCGCCGCGGCGCCCAGGTGATGTAGAGGCCGAGGCTGTCCGTCGCCGAAAGCCCTGGACGTTCGCCAATCATCACCACCACCGCCGCGGCGCCGATGCGTTGGGCGATGTCGTCGCCCAGCGCGACGCGGGCCTGTTCGGCGACCACCACCGGCCCGGCGGGAAGCGACAGCAGCGGGATGATCCGTTGCAGCACGGCGGGTGCATGGCGCTGCACGCCGATGGCACAGAGCCCATCCGCGACGACGAAGGCGATGCTGCCCGGTGCACTCGGCACCGCGGCGCCATCGGCCAGCCGTCGCCCAAGGTCCGGCCGCAGCAGATAGGTCCGCCGGTCGGGCGCATTGCTGTGCACCCGCGTCACCGGCATGCCGATCGCGGCTTCCAGCGCCGGCACGTCCAGCGCCGACCACACCGCGTCCCGCGCCCGCGCATGCGCCTCCTGGAAGTCGAGATGGGCGGCGGTCGGCACCGCCGTCCCGGCGCGCCCCAGCCCGACGCGCGCATCGGTGAAGCGGCGCAGGTCGCGCCAGAGCGCGGGGGTGGTCACGTCAGCCCGATCAGCGCGGGCGACAGCCGTGCCGGAATGCGCTCCGCATCCAGCCCGATGCCCATGCGCGCGAGCCATTCCTCGAATTCGGGTGCGGCGCGCTTGCCGAGCATCGCGCGCGCCGTCAGCCCGTCGTGGAAGGAGGTGGATTGGTAGGCGAGCATCACGTCATCCGCGCCCGGCACACCCATCACATAGGTCACGCCCGCCACGGCGAGGCAGGTCAGCAGCGTGTCCATGTCGTCCTGGTCGGCTTCGGCATGGTTGGTGTAGCAGACATCGACACCCATCGGCAGGCCAAGCAGCTTGCCGCAGAAATGATCCTCCAGCCCCGCGCGCAGGATCTGCTTGCCGTCGAACAGGTACTCCGGACCGATGAAGCCGACGACGCTGTTGACCAGCAACGGGTGGAACTCGCGCGCCACCGCATAGGCGCGGGCTTCCAGCGTCTGCTGGTCCACGCCCTGATGTGCCTCGGCGGATAGGGCGCTGCCCTGGCCGGTCTCGAAATACATGACGTTGTCGCCGATCGTGCCGCGCTTCAGCGCCAGCGCCTGGTCGCGTGCTTCCTTCAGCACCGACAGCGACACGCCGAAGGAGGTATTCACCGCCTCGGTCCCGCCGATCGACTGGAATACCAGGTCCACCGGCGCGCCGCGATCCATCGCGAGCATCGTCGTCGTCACATGCGACAGCACGCAGGATTGCGTCGGGATGTCGAAGCGGTCCCGCACCGTGTCGAGCATGTCGAGCACGCGCATCACCGCATCCACATTGTCGGTGGCGGGATTGATGCCGATCACCGCATCCCCCGCGCCCAGCAGCAGCCCATCCAGCACCCCGGCGGCGATGCCGCGTGGATCGTCGGTCGGGTGGTTCGGCTGCAGGCGGATGGACAGCGTGCCGGGCAGGCCGATGGTATTGCGGAAACGCGTGACGACGCGGCATTTCGCCGCCACCTGGATCAGGTCGGCGACGCGCATGATCTTCGACACCGCCGCGACCATTTCCGGCATCAGGCCCGGTGCCAGCGCCGACACCGCCGCCGGTTCCGCCGCCAGCAGCCAGTCACGGAAGCCGCCCACGCTCAGGTCGCGCACCGAAGCGAAGGCGGCGTCGTCGTGGCGGTCGATGATCAGCCGCGTGACCTCGTCGGCCTCATAGGGGATCACGGCCTCGGACAGGAAATGCGTGAGCGGGACATCGGCCAGTGCCCGCTGCGCGGCGACGCGCTCGGCCGCGCTGGCCGCTGCAACCCCGGCCAGGGCATCGCCCGAGCGCAGCGGCGTGGCGCGCGCCAGCAGCGTCTTCAGATCGTCGAAGACGAAGCGCGTGCCGCCGATGGTCTGCGCGAAGGGCATGGTAGCCCCATGATGCAGCGCCAGGTGGCGGTCTTGCCAGCCTCTCGCCTCGCCCTAGGATGCCCGGGAGCCGATTTTCGAGGAAACGAATGGATCCCAACGCGATCGACAAGGCGCCGGATGCGGCCGCCGCCTGGCCGGACCAGATCTACGACCTGCTCAAGAAGCATGAGATCCGCCAGGTCTGCCTGGTGCCGGATGCCGGCCATTCCCGCCTGATCAAGCGTTGTCTCGCGGACAACGAGATCACGGTCACCACCCTGACCACCGAGGAAGAAGGCATCGCCCTGATGCAGGGTGCCTGGTTGGGCGGCGACAAGGCGGTGCTGCTGATGCAGTCCTCGGGCGTGGGCAACTGCATCAACATGCTGTCGCTGTCGCAGATCCATCGCTGCCCGATGCCGATGCTGGTGACGATGCGCGGCGATTTCGGTGAGTTCAACCCGGCCCAGGTGCCGATGGGCGAGGCCACCCAGGCGGTGCTGGAGGCGATGGGCACCATCGTGCGCCGCGCCGATGCGCCTGAGGACATCGCGTCCACCGTCGATGCCACCATCCGCATGGCCTTCAACACCTTCCGCCCGACCGCGACGCTGATCGGCCAGCGCGTCATCGGCGCCAAGACCTTCGGCAAGGACTGAGACGATGCTCGCGGAATCCGGAAAGCTCGACCGTCGCGAGCTCACCCGCGTCCTTCTCGAGGATCGCGGCGACATGGCTGTCATCGCCGGCCTCGGCGCGCCGGCCTGGGACATCACGGCGGTGGGCGACCACCCGCTGAACCTGCCGCTGTGGGGTGGCATGGGGGCGGCGGCGATGATCGGGCTTGGCCTGGCGCTCGCGCAGCCTTCCCGCTCCGTGCTGGTGCTGACCGGCGATGGGGAGATGCTGATGGGCATCGGCGCGCTCGCGACCATCGCGGTCAAGAAGCCGAAGAACCTGTCGATCGTGGTGCAGGACAACGAGCACTACGGCGAGACCGGCATGCAGGAGACGGCGACGAAGCACGGCGTCGATCTCGTGGCCATGGCCAGGGGCGCGGGCTTCGCGCGCACGATGTTCGTCACCAAGCCCGAGGAAGTGCCGGCCCTGAAGGCCGCGATCCGGGCCGGCGACGGCCCCTTCTTCGCAGTGGCCAAGATCGACGCCACCAGCAAGAAGCTGGTCCTGCCGCCGCGCGACGGCTCCATCATCCAGAACCGCATGCGGGAGGCGATCCTCGGCCCCGCGGCACATCATCAGCTCTGAGGCACTGCCCCATGCCGCATATCGTCTGCCTTCGCCCGCTGCATCCCGACGCCATGGCGCGGCTGCGCGCCGAGCCCGGTTACACCGTCACCCTGCTCGACCCCGTCACGCCGGAGACGCTGGCCGAGCCGATGAAGACCGCGGATGCCATCATCGTCCGGGCGACGAAGATCGACCGCGCCTTCCTCGCCAATGCGCCGATGCTGTCGATCTGCGCGCGCCACGGCGTCGGCTATGACGCGGTGGATGTGAAGGCGCTGACCGAACGCGGCATTCCGTTGACCGTCACGCCGGACGCCAACGCCGTCTCGGTCGCCGAGCACGCGATGATGCTGATGCTGACCACGGCGCGGCGCACCATCGACTACGACCGCAACACCAAGGCGCTCGACTGGGGCCCGAAGCCGTCGCTGCGCACGCTCGACCTCGCCGGGCTGAAGGTGCTGGTGGTCGGCTTCGGGCGGATCGGCGGGCGCGTCGCGCGGCTGTGCCAGGCCTTCGGGATGGAGGTGCTGGTCCACGACCCCTATATTCCGCAGAACACCATCAAGGGGGCGGGGTTCCGGCCGGTGAAGGTGCTGCATGAAGGGCTCGCGGAAGCCGACATCGTCACCACCCACTGCCCCTCGAACGAGGAGACGCGGGCGATGGTGAACGCCACCTTCCTCGCGGCGATGAAGCCCGGTGCGGCCTACATCAACACCGCGCGCGGCACGCTGGTGGACGAAGCGGCACTGACCAACGCGCTCAAGACCGGCCATCTCGGCGCCTGCGGGCTCGACGTGTTCTGGGAGGAGCCGGTGACGAAGAAGCTGCCCTTCCTCGACTTCGCGAATGTCGTCGTCTCCCCGCATTCCGCGGCGGCGACCGAACAGTCCACCCGGCGCATGGGCCTGTCCTGCGCCGAGAGCATCTTCGCCCATTTCAAGGGCCAACTCGACCCCGACGTCGTCATCAACAAGGAGGTGCTCCGCGGCAACGCGTGAGCAGCACGAACATGACGAATCCGCTCCTCATCCTTGCCGACCACGCGGCGACCTGGAAGTCGCGCCCGCTCGATGCCGAGGTCGCGCATCATGCGCGCCGCGCGCTGGTGGATTGGTTCGCGGCCCTTCTCGCCGGCGCCTGGCGCGAACCCGCGACGCTGATGTCCGCGGCGCTGGAGGATGAGACGCGCGGCGGCGGCGGGGCGGTCTGCTACGTCTCCGGCCGCCGCGTGCCGGTTCGTCATGCCGCGCTGATCAACGGCACCGCGTCGCACACCGTCGAGTTCGACGACATCTATCGCTACGCCGTCTATCACCCGGGCTGCCCGACCATCGCGGCGGCGCTCGCCGCCGCGCAGTCGCGCGGGACGGACATGGACACGCTGCTGCGCGCGCTCGCCGCGGGGTATGAGGTGTCCTGCCGCATCGGCCTCGCCGTACAGCCCTCGCACTACGATTTCTGGCATACCACCGGCACGGTCGGCACCTTCGGCGCGGCGGCCTCGGTCGCGGTGCTGCTCGACAGCGACGCCACGCGCATCGCGCATGCCATCGCGACCGCGGCGACCATGGCATCGGGCCTGCAGCAGGCCTTCCGTGGGGAGGGCATGTCGAAGCCGCTGCATCCGGGCCATGCGGCCGAGGCCGGCGCCCTGGCGGCGATGGCGGCGGCGAAGGGCATGACCGGTGCGCTCGACGTCCTGCACGGGTCGGCCGGCTTCGCGGCCGCGACCAGCGAGGACACCGGCAAGTGGGAGAAGTCGCTGGCGAAGATCGGCCAGCCCTTCGCCATCACCGACATGACCTTCAAGAACCACGGATGCTGCGGGCATATCTTCGCGGCGCTCGACGCCGTGCGCGACCTGCACCTGGAGAACGGCTTCAAGCCGGAGGACGTCGTCTCCGTCGCGGTCGGCGGCTACAAGGCGACGAAGGAAGTCTGCGACCGCCCGACCGCGCAGACTGAACAGGATTGCCGCTTCTCCACTCAGTTCACGGTGGCGACGATGCTGCTGCATGGCGGCGTGCGCCTCGCCGCCTTCGAGCCGGCGCGGCTGACCGACCCGGCCACCCGCGCGCTGATGGGCAAGGTGAGCGTGGCGCTCGACGCCGAATGCGCCGCGGCCTTCCCGTCCAAGCGGTCGGCCAAGGTGACGATCGCACTGAAGGATGGCCGCGTGCTGACGCGCCACCAGCACACACGCAAGGGCGACCCGGACGCGCCGCTGTCCGATCAGGACCTGTCCGACAAGTTCCTGGAACTGACCTCGGACGCCGTGGGCGCTGCCCAGGCCAAGGCGCTGCTCGCGCAGCTATGGGAGGGTTCGGCCCTGCCGGGGATCGTGCCGCTGGTGGTGAACCAGGCCCGCGCGGCGGAGTAGAGCGTGATGGCCGAAGGGGCGCATGCCCCGGGGGTCTGAATCACGCGATCAGACCAGAGCGTGATGGCCGAAGGGGCGAAGGCCCCGGAGGTCTGAATCACGCGATCAGACCAGGGCGTGATGGCCGAAGGGGCGCAGGCCCCGGGGGCCTGAATCACGCGATCAGATAGGCACGCGGGCGAGGGGGAGGATTATCCTCCCCCGAGCCGGCTACTTGCGCTTGCCGCCGACGCGGACAAGCTGCGAAATCGCCAGCGCGGCCTTGCCGGATGCCTTCGCGATCTCGTTATCCTGTTCCTCGATGACCTTGCGGGCCGGCTCATCGCCGTCGAGCCCGCCCAGGATCTCCGCCGGGACCTTCCGGTTCGAGCGGCGGCTGCCGTCCTCGTAGAACACGTCGAACAGCACGAAATTGGCTTTGCTGCCTGGTTTGGCGGCCATGTCTGTCTCTCCTCCGCGCTTAGTCGCGCGCGGGTTCCTTGGCCTCGGTGGTATCGGGCTCGTCGGCGTCCTGTCCGGCAGCCTTGCGCTTCGCGACCGCTTCTTCGCGTTCGCGCTGCTTGGCTTCCTTCTTCGCCTGCTTCGACCGGTTCACGTCGGCACGCTGCTGGCCGTAATTGGGCTTTCGCGCCACGGCGTTTCTCCGCGTGTCATAGATGGAAAGGGCGGCCCGAAGGCCGCCCCCTGGACGCCTTAGGCGAGGCGGAGGTTGCCCGCCGAGATCTTGCCCTGCTGCCCACGCTGCAGCTCGAACTCGACCTTGTCGCCTTCATTCAGGCCGTTCAGGCCGGAACGCTGCACGTCGCTGATGTGGACGAACACGTCCTTGCTGCCGTCTTCCGGCTGAATGAAGCCGTAGCCCTTGGTCGCGTTGAACCACTTGACGGTACCGATGCTCATGCCGATGACTCCGGGTTGAGCGTTGCCGTCGCACGACATGCGCGACGGAAATGCCGGCGCGCTGGATGCGCGACGGGCCAGCCATCGCTGCGGCTCAACCATAGGGAAGGCACGGAGAGCAGGCCCGAAGAACCGGGCCGGACGAGGTGACGGGGGGGATATGCGCGTTCCGTCCCCCGAATGCAAATCGAATTGGTGTCATACGTGCGGCAGCGATGCATGACTGGTGGTCAAAGGTCGCTGCCGCCCGTATGCCTTGAGTTTGGCACGCGGCCGCCCTACCAACCCCGCGTGCGGATACGCCCGGCAAAGGTGCCGCGCGTATCAGCCAGCCCGCGCGCCGGTTGCGCGCAGGATCGGAAGCCAGCGATCCATCTCCGCTTTCAGGAAGTTGCGCAACGCCGCCGCATCGCCCGCGCGTGGTTCAACGCCGCGTTCGGCGTAGCGTTGCTGCACTGCCGGATCGGCCAGGACTTCCAGCGTCGCGGCGCTCAGGGCCTGTAGGATCGCCGGCGGCGTCGATGCCGGGGCATAGAGCGCCTGCCAGGACGAGCTCTCATACCCTGCCACCCCGGCTTCCTGCAGCGTCGGCAGATCGGGCACCAGCCGCGACCGCCGCGCCGTGGTCACCGCCAGGCCGCGGGCGCGCCCATCCTGCATCAGCGGCGCGAGCAGCGTCTGGCTGTCGATCATGAATTCCACGCGGCCGGCGACGAAATCCGTCACTGCCGCGGGCGTGCCGCGATACTGCACGATGGTGAAGTCGACGCCCGCGAGCGTCTTCAGCAATTCACCCGCCAGATGCGATGCCGCGCCGATGCCGGTGGTCGCGAAGGTCGCCTCGCCGCGCTTTGACCGCAGCCAGGCGAGCAGCGACGGCACGTCGGTCGCCGGCACCGCCGGATGGACCGCGAGGATGAAGGGCTGTTCGCCGAGCAGCGCGATGGGCGCGAAATCCGTCGCGGGATCGATGCCGGCATCGGGAAACAGGGCGGGGATGACGCCCTGTGCCGCGCCGTTCAGCAGCAGCGTGTAGCCATCCGCCGGCGCGCGGGCGACGTTGCGCGCGCCGATGGTGCTGCCGGCGCCAGGCGTGTTCTCGATGACGATGGGCTGGCCGAGCTTGCGCGACAGGGGCTCGGAGATGATGCGCGCCACCACGTCGATGATGCCGCCCGCCGCGAAGGGCACGACGACGCGGATGGGGCGTGCGGGATAGGCCGCCTGGGCGCGCGCGACAGACGGCGCAGCCAAGGTGGCGGCGAGCAGGGCGCGGCGGTCGAGCATGCGGAGGCTCCCGGTTGTTGGCGTGAGCCTAGCAGGGCTGCGCGCCCACGACAGGTGCGATGCTTGACCGCCTGCAGGTCCCGGGCGCAGCGAACGAGGCCGCGCCCGAGGCCAGTAGCCCGTCAGTCCAGCCGGATATTCGCGTTGCGCACCACCGCGGCATACCGGTCCGCGTCGGTGGTCAGCATGCGCTGCGCGTCCGGCTGCGTGCCGCCGCCGACGACGAAGCCGGCATCGCTGATCCGCTTGCGGAGATCGGGGTTGGCATAGGCCTTGTTCACCGCCGCCACCCAGCGATCGGCGATCGGCTGCGGCGTTCCCGGCGGTGCCATCAGCATGTACCAGACCACCGCGTCGAAGCCGGGGAAGCCGAGTTCCGCGACGGTCGGCGTCTCCGGCAGCCATTCCACGCGCTGCGGCATGGTCACCGCCAGTGCGCGCACGCGCCCTTCGCGGATATGCGGCAGGTAGGTGGGGAAGGTGTCGATGGCGAGGTCGATGCGCCCGGCGAGGATCTCGTTCACCGCCTGGCCGGTGCCGCGGAAGGGCACATGCGTCATGCGCACGCCGGCCTGCGCGGCGAGCAGTTCCGCGGCCAGATGCTGCTGCGTCGCGACGCCGGAGGAGGAATAGTTCAGCACCCCCGGATTCTCCTTCGCGCGTGCCAGCAATTCGGGCAGCGTGCGCGACGGCGAATTGACCGGCACCACGGCGACCAGCGGCACCGTCGCGGCATGCACCACGGCGGTCTGGTCGCGGCGGATGTCGAAGGGCGGCGGATTCATCAGCGGCGGCACCACGGCCGAGGCGCTGATCGTCGTCATCAGCATGGTGTAGCCATCGGGCCGCGCGCGCGACATGGCCAGCACGGCGAGCGTACCGGAAGCACCGGGCCGGTTCTCGACCGCGATGGTCTGGCCGAATTCCTCCTGCAGGGCCGGGGCAAGGAAGCGGGCGATGATGTCGGTCCCGCCGCCCGGCGCGAAGCCCACCAGCATGGTGATGGTGCGCGACGGATAGGCCTGGGCGAGCGCGGGTGCCGGCAGCAGCGGCGCCAGCGCCGCCGCGCCGAGGGCGCGGCGGGTGATGCGGATGGTCATTCTTGGTTTCCTCCAGGCGGCGCGGGCCGCCCTTACTTGCCCTGGAACTTAGGCGCGCGCTTGTTGAGGAAAGCGTCAACGCCTTCCTGGAAATCGGCGGAGGTGAAGCACATCGTCACCAGGTCGTCGCCCTCGACCTCGCCGGTCGCGTGACGCAGGCGGCGCAACGCGATCTTGGTCGCCTTCAGCGTCAGCGGTGCCAGGGTGGACATGGTGGTGGCGAGTTCCATCGCGCGCGCCGCGACGGCATCTGGCGTGTCCAGTACTTCCGACACCAGCCCGAGATGCTTCGCCTCGGCCGAGGAGAACAGGCGCGAGGTCATGATCATCTCGGCGATCGCGGCCGGGCCGACCAGCGCATAGAAGCGCGCGAAGTTGTTCATGTTGAGGATGTTGCCGAGCGTCTTCGCGATCGGCAGGCCGAAGCGCGCGCCGGTGTCGCAGATGCGGATGTCGCAGCAGCCCGCGATGCCCAGGCCGCCGCCCGTGCAGGCCCCCGCGATGGCCGCGATGATCGGCGTGTTGCAGCGTTCGAGCGCGCCGAGCACCTTGTCGATCCGCGCCTCATAGGCGAGCGCATCCTCGGCGGTCTTGAATTCGCGGAACTGGGAGATGTCGGTGCCCGAGGCGAAAGCCTTGCCGCCGGCGCCGGTCAGCACCCAGACGCGGATGCTCGGGTCTTCGCTGATCTCGTCGGCGAGTTCCTGGATGCGCTGGTACATCGGGAACAGCATGGCGTTGCGCGCCTGCGGCCGGTTGAAGGTGGTCCAGGCGATGCCGCCCTCACGGACCTCGTGCAGAATGTCGTCGCTCATGGCGCTCCGTCCCGATTGAGTGTTCAGCGCAAGGCGTAGCGTGCCGGGCCGGCGCGTCAAGCCGGCGTCTTGCCGATCGGTCCCGGCGGTGCGAACACAGGCGCAACCGGAAGGACCCTTGCCCATGATGCCGCTGTCCCGTTTCACCGTGCTCGACCTGACCCGCGTGCGTTCCGGCCCGACCTGCGTGCGCCAGCTCGCCGATTGGGGCGCCAATGTGATCAAGATCGAGGCAACGGACGAGGTCGATACGGGCAAGGGCCTGGGTGGCGAACGTGACGGCCCTGACTTCCAGCATGTCCATCGCAACAAGCGCGGCATGACGCTGAACCTGAAGTCGCCGGAGGGCCTCGCTGCATTCCGGCGCATGGTCGCCAAGGCCGATGTGGTGGTCGAGAATTACCGCCCCGACGTGAAGACGCGCCTCGGCGTCGACTACGACGCGCTCACCGCGATCAACCCGCGCATCGTGCTGGGGTCGATCTCCGGCTTCGGGCAGGACGGGCCCTATGCGAAGCGCCCGGGCTTCGACCAGATCGCGCAGGGCATGGGCGGGCTGATGTCGGTGACCGGCTTGCCGGGGCAGGGTCCGGTGCGCGCCGGCATCCCTGTCGCGGACCTGACGGCGGGTCTGTATTGCGCGCTCGGCATCATGGTCGCGTTGCTGGAGCGTGAGGTGACCGGCAAGGGCCGCTGGGTGCATGTCTCCCTGCTGGAAGCCATGGTCGCGATGATGGATTTCCAGGCCACGCGCTGGACCATGAAGCACGAGGTCCCGAAGCAGGCTGGCAACGACCATCCGACCACCATCCCGACCGGGCTGTTCCGGACCTCCGATGGCGTGATGAACATCGCCGGCGGCGGCCAGGTGATGTGGGACCGCATCGTGAAGGTGCTGGGCATCGAGGAGGAGGCGAAGGACCCCGACATCGCCACCGACGCGCTGCGCAGCAAGAACCGCGTGAAGGTGAATGCGCTGCTGGAGAAGGTGACGCTGACCGACACCTCCGCCAACTGGGTCGCGAAGTTCAACAAGGAAGGCGTGCCCTGCGGCCCGGTCTATGCCATGGACCAGGTCTTCGCAGATGAGCAGGTGAAGCACCTGGGCATCGCGATGACGGTGCAGCATCCGCGGCTCGGCGGGCTGGAGGTGGTGCGCGCGCCGATGCAGATCGCCGGCGTGGAGTGCGCGCGCAACCCGACACCGGAGCGCGGCGAGCATACCGACCAGGTGCTGGCGGAATTCGGCTTCAGCGCGGATGAGATCGCCGCCCTGCGCGCGACCAAGGCGGTCTGAACTTTCAGCCCTGCGCTGCGGTGCGGCCGGCTTCCCCGCGAAGGCCGGATGCTGCGCCGCAGCATCCGCAAGCCTTTCCTGCCGAGGTGTTTGCGCCGATCGCACCACCCCTGTAGGAAACCGCGCCGTCATCATTCGGGGAAGCCGCGCATGCGCATCGCCTCCATCCGCCAGGGCGTGGTGCCCATCAGCAGCGCCATCGCCAACGCCTATATCGATTTCTCGAAGATGACGGCGAGCGTCGTCGCCATCACGGTCGAGGACGGCGCCGGCAAACGCGCCACCGGCTACGGCTTCAATTCCAACGGCCGCTATGCGCAGCCGGGGCTGCTCGCCGAACGCTTCGTCCCGCGCCTCGAAGCCTGTACGGAGACGATGCTGACCGCAGAGGACGGCAGCCTGAACGTCGCCGGCGCCTGGGCCGCGATGATGCGCAACGAGAAGCCGGGCGGCCATGGCGACCGTTCGGTTGCGGTCGGCGTGCTCGACATGGCGCTGTGGGACGCCGCGGCGAAGCTGGAAGGCAAGCCGCTGTGGCGGCTGCTCGCCGATCGTCATCGCGGCGGCGAGGCCGATGAAGCGGCCTGGGTCTATGCCGCCGGCGGCTACTACTATCCCGGCAAGGGCGTCGATGCGCTGGTCGAGGAGATGAAGCGCTATCTCGGCCTCGGCTACACCACGGTGAAGATGAAGATCGGCGGCGCCCCCGGCACGCCGATCAAGGAAGCGCTGCGCGAGGATGTCGCGCGCATCGAGGCGGTGGTGAAGCTGCTCGGCGGCGACGGATCGCGCCTCGCCGTCGATGTGAATGGCCGCTTCGGGCTGCATGCGGCGCTCGCCTATGGCGCGGCGCTCGAGCCCTTCAACCTGCGCTGGTACGAGGAACCGCTCGACCCGCTCGACTACGCGACGCATGCGACGCTCGCCGAGCATTACGGCCCGCCGATCGCGACCGGGGAGAACCTGTTCTCCATGCTCGATGCGCGCAACCTGATCCGCCATGGCGGGCTGCGGCCGGATCGCGACATCCTGCAATTCGATCCCGCGCTGTCCTACGGGCTGGTCGAGTACCTTCGCACGCTCGAGATGCTGCAACTCCATGGCTGGTCGCCCCGCCGCTGCGTGCCGCATGGCGGTCACCAGTTCGCGCTGAACATCGCGGTCGGGCTCGGCCTTGGCGGCAACGAATCCTACCCGGAGGTCTTCGCACCCTTCGGCGGCTTCGCGAGCAATACGCCGGTGGTCGATGGCCGTATCCGCATGCCGGATATGCCGGGCATCGGCTTCGAGGCGAAGAACGACCTCTGGGCGGTGCTGAAGGATCTGTGACGCAACTGGCGCAAGACCTGGCGCAGGCGGTCGCGGCCCGCCATGCCGGCCGCGTCACGCAGGGCTTCGTGCGCGGCAAGCTGCGCGGCGATCCCGTGCTGCCGGCGCTTCTCGCGCTGCCGTCGCTCGGCGCGGTGCTCGACCTCGGCTGTGGGCGCGGGCAACTCGCCCTCGCGCTGCTGCTGGCGGGACGGGCGGACAGCGCCGCTGGCCTCGACCTCGACGCCGCCAAGATCGCGCGCGCGAATGCGGCAGCCCGGGGCCTGCCGGCGCGCTTCGCCGTCGCCGACCTCGCCACCGCCGAGATCCCGGCCTGCGACACCGTGCTGCTGATCGACGTGCTGCTGCAGATGCCGCACGGCGCGCAGCGCGCATTGCTGTCGCGCATCGTCACGGCCGGCCCGGCGCGCATCGTCATCCGCAACTTCGACCCGGATCGAGGCTGGCGCAGCGCCGTCGGCTTCGCGATGGAGCATGTGCGGCGCCGGCTCGGCGCCGACCTGGGGCGCGGCGGGGAGGTCGCGCCACTGCCGCCCCGCGACCTCGGCAGCCTGCTGGAAGGCGCGGGCTACCGCGTGACGGATGCGCCCTGTTGGGCTGGCACGCCCTTGCCGAATGTGCTCATCCTGGCGGAACGCCCATGATCCGCACCGTCGCTCCCCTCCTGCTCTGCGCCGTCACCGCGCTGCCGGCCCGCGCGCAGCAGCTGCCGGTCTTCGAGGTCGGGATCGCCGGCGGCGGCGGCAGCGTGCCGGCCTATCCCGCCTCCAGCCAGAACCAGGTGCGCGGGCTGGTGGTGCCCTATCTGATCTATCGTGGCGACATTCTCCGATCCGACGATTCCGGCATGCGCGCGCGGGCGAGCCTTGCTGACGATATCGAACTGTCGGTCAGCGCCTCCGGCGGCTTCCACGCCGCTTCCTCCGACGTGACGGCGCGGCAGGGCATGCCGGACCTCGACTGGCTGGGCGAGATCGGCCCCACTCTCCGCTTCACCGTCTGGCGCGGGGAGAATGAGGCATCGCCGGCGCGGCTCGTGATCGACACGCCGGTGCGCGCGGTGTTCTCAACCGACTGGTCCTCGATCTCCTTCCGCGGCTTCACCTTTGCGCCCGACATCGCCTACGAGCGGATGCACGTCTTCTCGCAATATGCGCGGCTGCGCGTCTCGGCCGGCGTGCTGTTCGGCACCGATGCCTACGCCGGCTATTTCTACGACGTCGCGCCGGAATTCGCGCAGCCCGGACGGCCGGCCTACAATGCGCGGGCGGGTTATGTCGGCGCGCGGCTGTCGGTGTCCTACCGCTTGCCGATCACCGAGCGGCTGTCGATCGTCGCCGGCGGCCGGATCGAGAATTTCTCCGGCTCCGCCAATGCGAACAGCCCGCTGTTCCGCAGCGAGTGGAATGCCTCGGTCGTCGCAGGCTTCGCCTTCGCGCTGTGGCGGTCGGAAGCGCGGGTGGATGTGACGAGCCAGCCCTTCGACTGACGGAGCCGGAGGGGCAAGGCCCCTCCGTCCGTGGCGTCAGTGATGATGCTCGCCGCCGCCGCGCGCGCCGGCCGCTTCGACGGCGAGCTCCACCTGCACCTCCCCCGCGCGTTCGAAGCGCAGTGTCAGCGGAACGCGGCTGCCTTGGTTCATCGGGGCGGACAGCCCTACCATCATGATGTGCAGGCCGCCCGGGCGCAGCTCGACCGTCTCGCCCGGGGCGACGATGACGTCCTGCACAGGGCGCATGCGCATCACATCGCCGTCGCGCGTCATGCTGTGCAGTTCCACGGTGCGGGCGATGGGCGATGCGGCGGACAGCAACCGGTCCGGCTGGGTTCCCGTGTTGCGCAGCCGCAGGAAACCAGCGCCGTTGCCATTGGCCCCCGCGGCGCGCGTCCAGGGATGGCCGATGGCGATGTCGCCGGCGGTGTAGTCATGCGCGGCGGCAGGCAGGGCACACAGGCTGGCGGCGGCGATCAGCACGTGGCGACGAATCATGGTCATGGCAGTTCTCCGTAGGCTCATGTCATGCGGGCTCGCCGAAGGCCTGACCTTCGGTGGGCCGGTATGGCGCGCGGCTCTGGCGAGATGGCCGCGCGCGACAGCGGTGGGCAGTGGATCCGCAAAGGCGGAACCTTTGCGGGGCGGGTATCAACGGCTGGCCAGGCGGTCCGGCCAGATCGGTTCGGGGGTGCCGGTGCGCGCCTCGATGCGGCCGGCCAGGCGGGCGATGCGCACGGCTTCGACCGCACCCGCGGCGGGGTCGCCGGTCTCGCAGGCGGCGGTCGCGACGGCGATGGCGCGGTCCATCGCCGCCGCCTCCGCCGCCGTGGCCTGGGGGCGCAGCGACGTCGCCCAGGACACCGCGGGTCGCAGCGCGGCCGAGCAGACGGCGGTGAGCTCGGCGCTCATCGCCTCGGAATCGCAGGCGCGTGCCAAGGGGGGTGCTGCGAACAGCAGGGCTGCGAGCAGGAAGCGGCGCATGGCGTCCTCCTTCAACGCGGGATGAGGCGGATCGAGGCGGCGGGCGTCGGGTAGTCGGACAGCCGCGTCCCGGAAGCGGGCACCTGCGACCAATCGACGACGCCGCCGCCCTCGCAATCCTGACGGATCGGGAACCATATGGTCTCGCCGGGCCGGTCGGGCATGCGGATGCGCAGGACGAATTCGTCGTAGTGCTCGTTGGGCAGGCGGCCGCCCTCCCAGGTGACCGACGACAATTCGGGCACCGCGCCGTGGCCGGCCGGCGCCGGCGCATCGGCGCGCGGCGTCAGCACCAACGTCCAGCCGGGCTTCGGCATGGGGCGCGCGGCGGTCACGCCATCGGGCAGTTGCACCGTGACGCGCGCGGTGGCGGCATCGCCGCAGCCGTGCGGCACGCGCAGCGCGGCGCGCACATAGGCGAGCGGGGCGGCCTGGGGCGGATCGAGCGTGACATGGGCCGCGGCGGGGGCGGCGGCGAATGCGGCGCAGAGTGCCGCGGCGGCAGGAAGCCTGGACATGGAAAGGACCCTCGTCTGGAGCAGCATGAAGGGCCGCGCATGGAAGCGCGGCGGCGGCTGTCGTCAGGCGAGGGTGGGTGGGGCTCTGGACGAGAAGGGTGGCGCGCGGGCGGCCGGCGGCAGGCCATAGGTCGGGACCGGACGCCAGCCAATGGTCTCGGCGACCCAGGCCGGGGTGGCGACGACCGGGGCGGCGGGCAAGGCGGCCTTCGGCAGCGCGTGGCAGGCCGGGCAGAAGCTGTCGGCCGCCTCGGGGGCCGGCACGGCCTCACCATCCGGCCCGACATGCATGGTGCGCATCCCGTCGGGTGAACAGATCACCGTCTCCAGCCCGGCGGGGGCGGTGACCATCGCCAGGCAATGCGCCGGCGCCAGCACGACCTGCAGCAGCAGGATCATGGCGATCAGGCGCGCGACGGGGCGAAGGACCGTGGCCACGCCGCAGGCGTAGTGCCGCCCGGAGCCGCGTGCAAGCACGATGCGCGTGCCGCCCATCTTCGGCCCGATGCCCGGCATCGGGTCAGGAGCGCAAGGCGCGACCGCGCCCAGACCCACCGCTGCGCCCAACGCGCCAGTGCAGGGCGCGCAAGCCAAACCGCCGCATGGCGGCGCCGGCGTTTGAGGCAAGCAAAGACTCAGCCGGGCGGCTACGCCGCCCGGCGCGCCGTCAGGTCGTATTCGACCTCGGGCGTATAGACCGACGCCTCCTTGCCGAGGCGTGAGGAGAACAAGGTGAAGTAATCCACCTGCACAGGCGCGGCGCGGAACAGGTTGTGCGCCTGGACATAGGCGATGACCTTTTCCGGCGGCGCCCGGTCGGTCCGCGCGATGGTGACGTGCGGGGAAAAGCGCTTGCGCTCGGGTGCGAGGCCGATCCGTTGCAGCGCTGTCTCCACTTTGTTCTGCAGATGTGTCAGTGCGTCGTTGCGTTCGGCGCCGACCCAGAGGGAATGGATCCGACCGGCCTTCTCGAAGGTGCCAACGCCGCGCAACGACAGCTCGAAGGCAGTGCCGCGGATGGCCGCGAGCGCGTCGTCCACCTCCTGCGCGCGCCAGTTCTCGATCTCGCCGATGAAGCGCAGCGTCAGATGGTAATTGTCGGGGGGCACCCATTTCGCGCCGGGAATGCCACCCGCCAGGGCGGAAAGATCGGCACGGCACTCGGCGGGGAGGCCCAGGGCAACGAACAGGCGCAGCATCTCTCGGCCCCCATTCAGGCCGGGAAACGGGTCAGCCAGTGGGCACCCGCCCCAGCAGCGACTCGACTGACGGAATCATGCGACGGACCAGTTCCGCGACGCCAGCCTCATTCGGATGGATGCGGTCGGGCTGGTTCAACCCGGGGTTCCCGGCCACCCCATCCAGGAGGAAGGGATAGAACACCACCTCTGGCCGCGCCGCAGACAATCGCGTGAAAGTTCCCGCGAATTCCCGGCCGTAATCGGCGCCGAGATTGGGCGGCGCGAGCATCCCCGCCAGCATCACCGGCAGCCCGCGCGCCTTCAGTGCATCGAGGATGGCGGCGAGGTTGGCTTCGCTGGCGCGCGGTTCGATGCCGCGCAGCCCGTCATTGCCGCCGAGTGCGACGATCACCGCCTGTGGCCGTTCCGCCAGCGCCCAGTCGAGCCGCGCGCGACCGCCCGCCGTGGTGTCGCCGGACACGCCGGCATCGATCACGCGCACCTGGCGCCCCCTGGCGCGCAACGCGGCTTCGAGCTGCGCGGGCAGCCCCTGCCCGCGCGCCAATCCATAGGCCGCCGTGATCGAATCGCCCAGCATCAGCAGCCGGATCTCGGCCGCCCGGGCCGGGGCGGCGGCGAGCAGTGGAAACACTCCGATACAGGCGGAAAGTTTGCCAATGACGGCGCGGCGCCCATATCGGTTCGATAGCCGCGGAAATCTGATCGACATGGATGCCCTTCTGCACACCACCCCGACGACCGAGGGGCGCCAGTCCGGTGCGAGCCTGATCCTCGCCACCGACCTGCATTTCAAGGTGAGGGCCCAGTCGGGCGAGATCAATATCCTGCACGGCGTCGATCTCGCGGTCGGTGCGGGGGAGGCGGTGGGCATCGTCGGCCCGTCCGGCTCGGGCAAGACCTCGTTGCTGATGCTGCTCGCGGGGCTGGACCGGCCGACCGGCGGGACGCTGTTGGTCGCCGGCCACGACCTGACGCGGATGGATGAGGATGCGCTCGCGGTGTTCCGGCGCGAGACCGTCGGCATCGTCTTCCAGGCCTTCCACCTGGTGCCCACCATGACGGCGATCGAGAACGTCGCCGTGCCGCTGGAATTCGCTGGTCGCGCGGATGCCTTCGATCGCGCGGAGGCCGCGCTGCGCAGCGTCGGTCTCGGCCATCGGCTGACGCATTATCCGGGGCAGTTGTCGGGCGGGGAGCAGCAGCGCACAGCGCTTGCGCGCGCCTTCGTCGCCGAACCGAAGCTGCTGCTGGCCGATGAGCCGACCGGCAATCTCGACCGCGCCACGGGCGCGCATGTGATGGACCTGCTGTTCGGGCTGCGCGAGACATTTGGCACCACGCTGCTGCTGATCACCCATGATCCGCTGCTTGCCGAACGCTGCGAGCGGCAGGTGCGGATCGAGGATGGGCGGATCGTGTCGGACGGGGCGCGGTGATGGGGGAGTTGCGCGCGGAGAGGGGCGCCGCCCCTCTCCGGACCTCACCCCGCCAAAGGCCTAAGGGCCTTTGGAAACCCTCACTTGGTTCTGCACGAGGCGGTGTTCCGAGCACCGAAGCAGATTTCGGCATTGGTCCTGACAGCCGCGCACAACGCCCAGCAGCGGCATTCCAAAGGGCACTGCCCTTTGGTGGGGTGGTTTGGAGGGGCAAAGCCCCTCCAATCGCATCATGAAGACCCTCTCCCTCGCCCTCCGCTACGCCCGTCGCGACCTGCGCGGTGGCGTGAAGGGCCTGCGCATCGTGCTCGCCTGTCTCGCGCTCGGCGTCGCCGCCATCACCGCGGTCGGCACGCTGCGCGCTGGCGTGGAGGCCGGCATCGCCGCCGACGGGTCGCGCATCCTGGGCGGCGAGGTCGAGGTCGCATCACAGCAGGGACCTTTGCCGCAGCAGGCGATCGACTGGCTCGCGGCGCGCAGCGTGCGGCTGTCGCGCGTCACCGCCATGCGCGCCATGGCGGTCGCACCCGATGGCGAGCGCACGCTGGTCGAACTGAAGGCGGTGGACGACGCCTATCCGCTGTTCGGGGAATTGCTGCTCGACCCGCCGGGCCGGCTCGCGCCGGGCGAGGTGGTGGTGGAACGCATCGTCGCCGACCGGCTTGGCGTGCAGCTCGGTGCGACGATCCGCATCGGCGATGCGCGCTTCACCCTGCGTGGGACCATCGCCGCCGAGCCCGACAAGGTCACGAGCCCGTCCATCCTCGGTCCGCGCGCGATGATCGCGATGGCTGACCTGGACGCGACGGCGCTGGTGCAGCCGGGCAGCCTGGTCACGTTCGAATACCGCCTCGCCTTGCCGCAGGGCGCGGATCGCGCTGGCTTCGCCGAGGCGATGCGCGCCGCCTTCCCGCAGAATGGCTGGCGCATCCGCACCGCCGATGCGGCGGCGCCGGCGGTCAATCGCTTCGTTGATCGCGCCGCCTTCTTCCTGACGCTCGCCAGTTTGACCGCGCTGCTGGTGGGTGGCATCGGCGTCGCGACGGGGGTGCGGTCCTGGCTCGACCAGCGGGCGCGCACCATCGCGACGCTGCGCTGCCTGGGGGCGGCGCCCGGCCTGATCTTCGCGACCTATTTGATGCAGGTGCTGGCCCTGGCGGCGGCCGGCATCGTCATCGGGCTGGCGGCGGGCTTCGGCCTGACCACGGCAGCGGCGGCGGTGCTCGCCGATGCGCTGCCGGTGCCGCCACGGCTGGGCTTCTATCCGTCGGTGCTGGCACTTGCCTCGCTTTATGGGCTGCTGACGGCGCTTGCCTTCGCGCTGTGGCCGCTCGGCCGCGCGATGGAAATTCCCGGCGCGGCGCTGTTCCGCGACACGCTGCAGCCGGCCGGCGTGCGGCCGCGCCTCGCGCTGGTGGCAGGGACCGCGGCGGCCGGGCTGGCGTTGGCGGTGCTGATCATCGCCACGGCGGAGAACCGTTCCTTCGCCGGCTTCTTCGTCGCCGGCGCGGTGTCGACACTCATCATCTTCCGCATCGGCGCGCTGGCGCTGATGGACATCGCGCGGCGCTTCCGCACGGTGCGACGGCCATCGCTGCGGCTGGGGCTGGCCAATCTGCACCGGCCGGGCGCGCCGACGCCGCTGATCCTGGTCTCGCTCGGCATCGGGTTGACCACGCTCGCCGCCGTCGCGCTGATCGAGGGCAATCTGCGCCGGCAGATCGCCGACCAGCTGCCCGCCGCGGCGCCGAATTTCTATTTCATCGATATCCAATCCGACCAGGCGCGCGACTTCGACCGGGTGGCGCTTGCCCAGCCCACGGTCAGCGAGATCAAGCGCGTGCCATCCATGCGCGCGCGCATCGTCGCGGTGAACGGCGTGCCCGCCGAGCAGGTGCGCACCACGCCCGAGACCGCCTGGGCGCTGCGCGGCGATCGCGGCCTGACCTATGCCGCCACGCCGCCGGAGGGCACGCGCATCGTGCGCGGCACATGGTGGCCGGCCGATTATCGCGGCGAGCCGCTCGTCTCCTTCGATGCGGCGCTGGCGCGCGGTTGGGGGGTGGGGATCGGCGACAGCATCACGGTGAATGTGCTCGGCCGCGACATCCCGCTGCGCATCGCCAATCTGCGCGACATCGAATGGCGCGGGCTGGGCCTGAACTTCGTGCTGGTGGCATCCCCTGGCCTGCTCGAGGCGGCGCCGCACACCCACATCGCGACGGTTCGGTCCGACGCGGCGCGGGAAGGTGCTGTGCTGCGCGCGATCAGCGAGGCCTTCCCCAATGTCTCCGGCATCCGGGTGCGGGATGCGCTGGAACAGGTCGCGGGGCTGCTCGCGCGCATCGGCACGGCGCTGTCGGCCACGGCGTCCCTGACGCTCGCGGCCGGTGCGCTGGTGCTGGCCGGCGCGGTGGCGGCCGGGCAGCGGCGGCGGGTTCGCGACGCGGTGGTGCTGAAGACGGTGGGCGCGACCCGCGCGCAGATCCGCCGCGCCTTCCTGGTGGAATTCGGTCTGCTGGGTGCCACTGCGGGCGTGATCGCGGCGGGCGTGGGCACCGCCGCCGCCTGGGGCGTGGTGCGCTTCGTCATGGGTGCGGATTGGGTGTTCCTGCCGGGCACGCTGGCGACGGTGGTGCTCGCCTGCACGGTGCTGACGCTCGCCTTCGGCTATGTCGGCACGGCGTTGGCGCTGCGGGTGCCACCGGCGCCATTGTTGCGTAACGAATAGGCGAGGGGGTAGCGTCGAACCGGCTGGAATCCTGCGCGAAATTCAGGAATCGGATCGCTGGCGGCCCTACCGCCCGCCTGACGCATCCTGTAGGGTCGATGCGGCCGAATTGAACCGGCCTCAGAATTCCATTGAGGATCTGCCATGTCGCAAACCCCCCGCTCGCGCCTGAAGCTGGCCGCGATCGTCGCCCTTCCGCTGCTCGGCCTCGGCGCCTGCGCCAGCACCCCGCCGCAGCCGGTCGAGCCGCCTGCGCCGACCGTGGTGTCCACCGCGAAGGAGGCCGTCGGCGTCGTCCGCAGCGTGAACGCCCGCACCCGGCAGATCGCGATCCGCACGCCGAGCAACGAGACGGTCACCGTCGTGGCCGGCCCCGAGGTCCAGAACTTCGCGCAGATCCGCCCGGGCAACCGCGTGCGCCTGCGCTTCGAGGAAGCGGTGGCTGTCCAGCTGACGCCGCGCGGCACCAACCTGCCGGCCGAGATCGATGTCGGCGCCGCCCGCGCCGCGGCCGGCCAGCGTCCGGCCGGTGCCGTCGTGACGACGGTCCGTGACACCGTCACGATCAACGCCGTGGACACCACCGCGAATACGGTGACCTTCACCTCCTCGCGCGGCGTGCGCCGCACCCTGCCGGTCCGCACCCCGGAAATGCAGGCCTTCATCCGCACCATCCAGCCCGGCCAGCGCGTGAATGTCGCCATCGCCGAGGCCGTGGCGCTGTCGGTCGAGCCGGCCGAGCGTTGAGAAACCGCCCGGGCAGGCGTCGCGAGGCGCCTTCCCGGATCCGGCTGAACGGGCCTTGAGCCCGGCCTGGGGCCGCATCGCGCGGTGCGGCCCCGCTTCCGGTGCCGGTCATTCACGTCTCGACCATCCTTGCGTGGGATGGTGGGGGATGCGGGCGGGCGCCGGGCTTCCTATCTCAAGGCGGCACTAGCCTTCGCCGGTCGGCGGGCACTTCGCTCTCCCGTTGATCCGGATGAAAAAGTGTCCATATTCTGTGCCAGCGGGGAATCATCCCCCTTCGGAGGAGTCTTCCACACCATGGCCTTAGGTCCCGACACTCGATTCACGACGGGTGCGCCTGGCTGGGGTCGCGTCGCGACCGCCGACGCCGCCGCCGTCGATGCCGGGCTGCGGTCCTACATGCTCCGGGTCTACAACTGGATGGCTTCGGGGCTGCTGCTGACGGGCATCGTTGCATACGTCATCGCCTCCTCGCAGGCGCTGACCTCCGTCCTGTGGACGGTCGGTCGCACGGCGAGCGGGCTGACCGCTGTCCAGCCCACGCTGCTCGGCTGGGCGGCCATCCTGTCGCCGCTCGCCTTCGTGCTGGTGCTGTCCTTCGGCATCAACCGCATGAGCAAGAGCACGGCGCAGCTGGTGTTCTGGCTGTTCGCGGCGGCCATGGGCGCCAGCATGTCGAACATCTTCCTGCTCTACACCGGGCAGTCGATCGCCAGCACCTTCTTCATCACCTCGGCGATGTTCGCCGGCGTCAGCCTCTACGGCTACACGACCAAGGCCGACCTGACGCGGATGGGCTCGTTCATGATGATGGGCGTGTGGGGTCTCCTCCTCGCCATGGTCGTGAACTGGTTCTTCCAGAGCCCGGCGATCGCCTTCGCCATCAGCATCCTCGGCGTGGTGATCTTCGTCGGCCTGACTGCCTACGACACCCAGCGCATCAAGGCGGACTACCTCGCCTATGCCTATGCCGAGGGCACCGAGGAAGCCGGCAAGCGCAGCGTGCTTGATGCGCTCGGCCTCTACCTGAACTTCATCAACATGTTCCAGTTCTTGCTGTCCCTGATGGGCCAGCGTCAGTCGAACTGATCCGGGACGCCGCAAGGCGGCCCAAAGGAAAGGCCCCGGGGATCGCTCCCCGGGGCCTTTTTCGTATCCGGCAAGGCGGCGCGGCGATCAGTCTTCCGCGTCGTCGCCCTTCTCCGCGGCCTCGCCCTTGGCGGCCTTGTCGCCCTTCTCGGCCTTGCTGAGGTAGCCGAGGATCTTCTCGATCGCGCCCTGCTTGTCCGTCTTGTCGATCGCCGCGACCTCGGCCGCCAGGCGGTCGAGCGCCTGCTCGTAGATCTGGCGTTCGGAGAAGGACTGGTCCGGCTGGCCGGCATTGCGGTGCAGGTCGCGCACCACCTCGGCGATCTGCAGCGGGTCGCCGGAATTGATCTTCGCCTCGTATTCCTGGGCGCGGCGGGACCACATGGTGCGCTTGATGCGCGCGCGGCCCTTCAGCGTGTCGAGCGCCTGCTGCATCGACGCCCCGGCCGCCAGCTTGCGCAGGCCCGAGGACGCCGCCTTGTTCACCGGAACGCGCAGCGTCATCCGGTTTTCCTCGAAGGTCACGACGATGACCTGCAGCGAGTAGCCGGCGGCTTCCACCGTCTCGATGCCCTGCACCTGGCCGACGCCATGGGTCGGGTAGACGACGTGGTCGCCGGCCTTGAAGTCCTCCTTCGGGCGCGGCGCCACCTTGGCCGCGGCGGCGACCACCGCGGGCGCGGCGGACGGGCGCTGCGGCGGGCGATGCGGCGGCGGCGGGGAGACGATCCCACGCGAGGGCGGCGGCGGAACCGCCATGCGGGCCGGCGGGATCGGTGGA
>NZ_JBYCZL010000035.1:0-51725 GCF_057586215.1 Roseomonas sp. SRI_022 | reverse complement strand
GAGGCGGCGCGCGAGCAGGCCCAGCGCGAGCGCCTCGCCGCCGAGGCCGCGGCGCGGGAAGCCGCCGCCCGCGAACAGGCGGCGCGCGAACAGGCCGCGCGTGATCAGGCTGCGCGCGCCCAGGCCGAACGCGACCGGCTGGCGCGGGAGCAGGCGCAGCAGCAGGCCACGCGCGACCAGGCGGAACGCGACCGGCTCGCCCGCGATCAGGCGGCACGCGATCAGGCCGCGCGCGAACAGGCCGCCCGGGACCAGGCCGCCCGCGATCAGGCGGAGCGCGACCGCATCGCGCGGGAGCAGGCGCAGCGGCAGCAGATCGCGCGGCTCGACCTGCGCGCCGCCGCCCAGGCGATCGCCGTCTCCACGCCCTGCTCGCTGATCGCGTGGTCGGCGACCGACCGCAATCTCACCCTCGCCGGCGTGGTCCGCCGCAGCGACGAGGCATCGATCCGCCAGGCGCTGGCCCAGCGCAGCGTGCCCGAGGATGCCGCGCGGCTCGACATCACGCCCTTCGACGGCAATTTCTGCGAGGCGCTCGACCTGCTGCGCCCGGTGCTCGGCGCGGCCGGGGTGGCACCGACCGTCTCGGTCGTCGGCCGCCTGCCGCTGCAGAAGGACGAGCTGATGCGCCTCGACGTGCAGATGCCGGACTGGCCCGCGCATCTCTACGTCGCTTACTTCATGCATTCGGGGGAGGTCGCGAACCTGGTCCCCTCCATCCTCAAGCGGCCCGGTGAGCAGGTGCGCCTCGGCGAGCCGGAGGCGAATTTCCCGGGCTGGGTGATCGACGAGCCTTTCGGCACCGACCTCGCGGTCGTCATCGCCTCGGACCGGCCGCTGTTCGGCACGTCGCGGCCGGTGGTGGAACCGCAGGCGGCTTATGTCGCCGCGCTGGCCCAGGCGCTGCGCACCGCGCGGGCGAACGGCACCCGCGTCGTGGTCCGCCCGGTCGTAGTGGAAACGGTGGTGCGGCGCTGAACACCGCTCCCGGGGACCGCAGACGGATGGGCATCACCGCAACCGCGATCGACATCCCGACCGCCGAGGGCGTGCTGAACGCGCATCTCTATGCGCCGGCCATCGCCCCGGATGCTGCGCCCGCCGTGCTGGTGCTGATGGATGCGCCCGGGGTGCGCCCGGCGCTGCACGGCATGGCCGCGCGGCTCGCGGCGGCCGGATACCGGGCGCTGCTGCCCAACCTGTACTGGCGGCGGATGCGGGAGGTCGGCTTCGACCGCGCCGCCTTCAGCCAGGATGGCAATCCGGAGCGGGAGCGGATCTTCAACCTCGCCCGCGGGTATGGGCACGACCAGTTCCGCACGGACCTGCCGGCGATGCTCGATGCGCTTCACGTCACGGCCGCGCGGCCCGGTGCGGCGGTCGGCTACTGCATGAGCGGCCGCTTCGCCCTGCAGGCGCTGGCCGAGGCGCCGGAGCGCATCGCCGTCGCGGCGTCCTTCTACGGCACGCGCATGGTCACCGAGGCAGCGGACAGCCCGCATCTGTGGGTTCCGCGCCTGGCGCGCGGGGAGGCGTATCTCTGCTTCGCTGAACAGGACCCCTACATTCCCGCCGGCGTGCCGCAGACGGTGACGGCGGCGATGGCGGAGAGCCGCATCCCGCATCGCATCGAGCATTACCCCGGCACGCATCACGGCTTCGCCCAGCCGGATTCCGCAGGCTTCGATCCGGTGGCGGCGGAACGGCACTGGGCGGCGCTGTTCGACCTGCTCGGCCGGGTGCCGCGCGGGTAGGTTTGGGGCGGCCTCGGAAGGCGTCCGAGGCCCGCGCGTATCAGGCGAAGGCCGACAGCCGCCGCCAGCGCGCCAACATCAGCACCGCCACCACCACAAGGCCTGTCGCAAGCCCCATCCACACTCCCGGCGGCCCGAAGCCGGCCCACCAGCCGAGCGCAAGGCCGGTCGGCAGCCCCAGCACCCAGTAGCCGAGCGCGGCGAACAGCATCGGCACGCGCGTGTCGGCGAGGCCCCGCAGCGACCCGGCCGCGACCACCTGCACCCCGTCGGCCATCTGGAACAGGCCCGCCACCGCCAGCAGCGTCGCGCCCAGCGCCACGACATCCGCCGCGCGCGGATCGGCGAGATCGATGAAGCCGCGCGCGATCGTCCCGGCCGAGAGCACCAGAAGCACCGCCATCACCGCCATGAAGCCGGCGCCGAGGATGATCGCCACCCAACCCGCCCGCGCCGCGCCCGCCCGGTCGCCCGCGCCGATCGCGAGGCCAACGCGCGCAGTCGCCGCCTGGCCGATGCCCATCGGCACCATGAAGGTGGTCGAGGCCGTCTGGATCGCGATGGCATGGGCGGCGACTGCCACCGCGCCGAACCAGCCCATCGCCAATGCAGCGCCGCTGAAGACGCCGATCTCGAGCAACATGGCGGCGGAGATGGGCAGCCCGACCGCCGCCACCTGCGCCAGCCGCGCCCGGTCCAGCCGCCAGAGATGGCCGAGCAGCCGGAAGCGGCGGAACACCCGGTCGCGCCGGATCAGCCACAGCAGTGTGACCAGCATCGCCGTATTGGCGATGGCGATGGCCATCCCGGCGCCCCAGACGCCGAGCCCGGCGGGGAAGATCAGCAGCCAGGCGAGCGGCAGATTCAGCACGACGACGCCGATCGAGACCCACATCGCCGCAGCCGGCCGTTCCATCGCCGCGAGGAAGCCACGCAGCGCGACGAAGGCGCAGAAGCCGGGCATGCCGAACATCGAGGCACGGGTGTAGTCCTGCGCCAGGTCCGCCAGCACCGGGTCCTGCCCCAGGGCGCGGAGCAGCGCCCCGCTGTTCCACAGCAGCAGCCACGACGGCAGGATCGCGAGGCCCGCCGCCCAGAGCGCAGCCCGCGTCGCGCGGCGCATCTCCCGCACCCAGCCGCGCCCGGCCCCGCCCGGCAGGCGCCCTGCCCCGCGCGCCTGCGCCTGCAGCGGGGCGCCGGCGAGGGCAAGGCCGAAGCCCGGCGCGATCAGCGCGAAATGCAGGCTGGTCGCGAGCATGCCGGCGGCCAGCGCCTCGGTGCCGAGGCGGCCGAGCAGCAGCGTCTCGGTCAGCGCAAGGGCCATCTGCGAGAGATTGGTGAGCACGATGGGACCGGAGAGCGCGAGCGTCGCGCGTGCCTCCGCGGCCAGTCCCGGTCGCGCCGTCGTGATGTTCCCGGCGTCCATTGCCGGTGGTTTAGAGCGTGATGACGAAACGCGCGACCATAGTGAATTCCGACACCCCGGCCCGATGCCCCGCATCGGGCCGCGAGCGCACAGCGCAACCGCGCCCAAACCAACTGTCGCGCCCG
The DNA here is from genome assembly GCF_057586215.1 of Roseomonas sp. SRI_022. Classification (NCBI taxonomy): domain Bacteria; kingdom Pseudomonadati; phylum Pseudomonadota; class Alphaproteobacteria; order Acetobacterales; family Roseomonadaceae; genus Roseomonas; species Roseomonas sp. SRI_022. Next base: position 48,420 of record NZ_JBYCZL010000035.1, on the reverse strand, counting down.
GAGCACCAGTGCAGGGCGCGTAAGCCAAGCGCACGGATGTGCGCGCCGGCGACTGAGGCAACCCAAAGACCCGGCGCCGGCGACTGAGGCAAAACCGCAAGACTCCGGACGGCCCATTTCGTGGCCCGTCCGGACCGCGCTATCACTGCCGGCAACTCCGTAACGAGGCCGCCATGAACCGACGTGCCCTGATCGCCACCCCCTTCGTCGCGCCGATCCTCGCGAGCACCGCCCGCGCCCAGACGCCAGCCATCGTCACCGAGGAATTCATGGTGCCGGCCGGGGATGCGGGCATCGAGATCTTCCTGCGCAACAAGCGGCAGGAGACGATGACGGCATACTCGCCCTCGCGCACGCTGCTGTTCGTCCATGGCGCGACCCCTCCGGCGCATACCACGTTCGATATTCCGCTCGGCGGGCTGTCCTGGATGGACTACATCGCCGGGCGCGGCTTCGATGTCTGGTGCATGGACATCCGTGGCTATGGCCGCAGCACGCGCCCGCCCGAGATGTCGCAGCCGCCCGAGGCGAATCCGCCGATCGTGCGCGGCGATGTCGCACTCGCGGATATCGGCACCGCGGCGGCCTTCATCCGCAGCCACCGGTCCGTACCGCGTATCATCCACATGGGCTGGTCCTGGGGCAGCACGCTGATGGGGCGCTTCGCAGCGGACAATCCGACGCTGGTGGAACGCCTGGTGCTGTTCGCGCCGCCCTGGCTGCGCGATGGCGCGAGCCCCGCCGCCGCGGGCACGGGCGAGACGCTCGGCGCCTATCGCGCGGTGACGCAGGCGCAGGTGCGGCAGCGCTGGATGAACGGCGTGCCCGAGGCCAAGCGCGCCGGGCTGATCCCGCCCGGCTGGTTCGAACACTGGGCCGGCGTGACCTGGGCGACCGATCCGGAAGGGCTGCGCCGCAACCCGCAGGTCCTGCGCGCGCCGAACGGCGTGCTACTCGATGACCGGGAATACGCGCAGGCCGGCCGGCCCTATTGGGATCCGGCGAAGGTCACCGCGCCGACGCTGCTGGTGGTCGCCGAATGGGATCGCGACACGCCGCCCGCCATGGCCGCGGCGATCTTCCCGCTGCTGGTGAACAGCCCCGGCAAGCGCCTGGTCATGCTGGGCGAGGGCACCCACACCATGCTGATGGAACGTAACCGCGGCGCGCTGTTCCAGACGGTGCAGGGTTTCCTCGAGGAAGCGCCGGCGGCCTGAACGGCTTCATCGTCACGCAACGCATTGCGCCATAGGGTGCAGCCGCCGCCGATCCGGCGGCTGATCCACGGATGATACGCATGACCGTTCGTCGCGCCCTGTTCGGCCTTGGCACCGCCGCCGTCGCCACCGCTTTCGCCTTCGGCCTCGCCGGTGCGGCGCGGGCGCAGACCACGGATCCGTCCTTCCGGCTGAACAACCGGTCGAACGCGACGATCATGGAGGTCTATGTCTCCTCCTCCCAGGACAGCAATTGGGGCCAGGACCTGCTGGGCGCCAACGTGCTGCCGGCCGGTCAGACCTTCATCGTGCGGCTGCCCAACGGGCAGTGCCAGAACGACATCCGTATCGTGGTCGAGGGCGGCCGCGCCACCGAGCGGCGGAACATCAACACCTGCGAGCTGACGGACATCAACTTCCCCTGACGGTTCGTTCGATCCCCACGGCGCGGGGCTCCGGCCCGCGCCGTGCGCGGGAATAATCGCCCGCGACGTCAAGCCAACCGACGGGCGTGTGCACGGCGTATCCGGCATGCGCCGTCCCCAATGAAAGCCGCCATGCGGCGGCCCCCTCGGGAACCGCCCCGCATCACCGGGCGCGGCTATGCGCCGGGGCCGTTCGAACGGTCATCCCCCGGGACAAAATCGCTTCCCACCCGTCGCAGCACGCATCGTCGTCGATGGAGGCGATCCGGCCCGGATCAGGTCGGCTCCACGCCGCCCGCTTACGCACCATCCTCACCAACAGCCTGATCGCGGCACGCCGAAGGCTGGCAGGAAAGCCGTACCGGCGCACCGGACGCCCTCTGTTTCATGCATGTCGCAGCGCACGCGCCGACGCCAGCGGACGAAACCATTTCCCTATCGCCGCGACGTCACCGCGAAACCCCGCACCAGCAGCATGACCGCACACCACGAGACACAAGGAGTGCCGTCATGCGTATCCCCGCCTTCATCCACTACCCAATGCCGGCCGACGCGATCCCCGACGTCGGCCACCCCCTCGGCCTGCTGGGCCGCATGATGGCCTCGCTCCGCGTTGACATCGCGGACCGCGCGGCGGCCCGGGAACTCGCGGCCATGGACGACCGCATGCTGTCCGACATCGGCCTCGACCCGTCGGATGTGCCGTCCCGCTCGCACCCGCCCCATGACTTCCTGCGCTGACGGGGCGGCAGCCATGGCCATGTTACGCGGCCTGCCCCGCCAGGCATCGATCCCGATGGACGGCACGGCGCCACTGGCGCGCCGGCCGGGCGCCGGTACCCGCCTCATCGGCTGGCTGCGCCGCTGGCGCGCAGCCCGTCAGGCGGCGTGGGAACTCGCGCAGATCGACGACCGCACCCTCGCCGACATGGGCGTGTCGCGATGCGAGCTCCCGCGCGTGCTGCTGCCGCCCGGCCCCGTCTGGAAATGACGATGCGGGCGGGCTGACGCTCCGGCGCGCGACGGCGCCGGAGCGGACCAGCCAGGCCACGCCACGCACGCTCACCCATCGCCGTCACCGTCGCCGCCGCGCCGGGCCGCGCTGCCGAGCGGCAGCCGCAGCAGGAAGGTTGCGCCGCCGCCCGGTGTCTGCTCGACCGAGATCCGCCCGCCATGCGCGCTGACCACCGCGCGGCAGAGCGCGAGGCCCACCCCGCTGCCATCTCCGCCGGGCTTGGTGGTGAAGAAGGAATCGAAGATCCGTGCGTGCAGCTCCGCCGGGATGCCCGGCCCGTTGTCGGCGACGCGCATCAGAAGCGCACCGCGCTCCCGCTCGACCGAGATCGCAAGGCGGCGTGGCGGTGGCGTCGCCGCGCCGTCGAAGGCGTGCTGTGCATTGGCCACCAGGTTCGACACCACATGGGCGAATTGCGCCGGGTCGCCCTGGAAGCTCGGCAGGTCGGGCGGGATGTCGAGGCTGAGCTCGATCCCCGCCGCCCGCAGCCCATAGCCGGCGATGTCGATCCCCTGCTCGACCGCCTTGGCCAGATGCACGGGCTCGCGCCGGCGCGGCCGGCGCCGCGCGCTCTCCATCAGACTGTGGACGATGCGCCCGCAGCGTTCGGCAGCGACGCGGATCGCCTCGGCGCGGGCGGCGAGCGGCGTGCCCTCGGCATCCTCGGCCAGCAGCAGCGCCTGGGCCGCGATGATGGCGAGCGGGTTGTTGATCTCGTGCCCCACGCCCGCGAGCAGCGTCGTCGTCGCCTCCATCTGCGCCGCCCGGCGCACCGCGTCGCGCTGCGCCCGCCGCGCCCGCTCGGCCTCGACCCGCGCGGTGACGTCCGCATAGGTCGAGACGATGGTGTCGTCCGTCAGCCGCCGGCGGCGCACCTCGATCAGCTTGCCGTCGGAGCGCAGCGTCTCCTCGATCCGGTCCTGCCCTTCGCGCATGCCGCGCAGGCGGGACGCGGCAATCACCTGCGGCGGCGCGTCGCGCGGCTCGTCCTCGTAGAAGATGCCGCGCTCGACACGATGATGGACCAGCGTCTCGATCGGCGTGCCGGGGCGCGCCAGTTCCTCGGGGAAGCCGAACATGTCGAGGAAGCCGCGATTGCCCAACACCAGCCTGCCCTGCCCGTCCACGATGCTGACGCCGTCGCCGATGCCCGCCAGGATCGCCTCCAACTGCGTCGAGCGCCGTGCCAGGTCTTCCTCGCGCCGCTTCAGCTCGGTGGCGTCGGTCATGAACAGGATGACGCCCTCGACAGCGCCATCCGGCGCCCGCTTCGGGGCGAAGACGTAGTTGATGTAGCGCCGGCCATGGGTGCGGTAGTCGACCCAGCCCTCGCGCGAGACGGTGTGGCCCTGCTGCGCCGCGCGCACCAGCGGTTCCAGCGCCGAGGCCACCGCGGGGCCGACCAGATCCTCACTGGTGCGGCCGATGATCTCCTCCGGCGTCTTGCCGGCGAAGGCGCAGAATTCGCGGTTCACATAGACATAGCGGCGGTCGAGGTCGGTGACGCAGACGCGCGCCGGCGTCGCGTCCAGGATCTCCTCGAGCTGGCGGCTGCGGATCGCCAGCTCCTCCTCGCGGATGCGCGCCTCGGTCAGGTCGCGGACGAGGACGAAATAGCCCAGCATCCGGCCATCATCGTCGAGCACCGGGGCGAAGACGCTGTCCACATAGCGCCGCCCCGCAGTCGGGTATTCGCGCCAGCCGACATGGCGTGTCGCACGGCCCTGCTGCGCTGCCTCGACGAAGGGTCGCGTCGTCGCGGTGGTGCGCCGCCCCAGCACCTGCGTCACCGTCCGGCCGATCACCTGTTCGGGCGTCAGCCCGGTGAAGGCGTAGAATTCGCGATTGGCGAAGCGGTAGCGCCGCGTGCGGTCGAGATAGGTGACGCGCGTCGGCACCGCATCGAGGATGCTGCGCAGCACGCCCGAATCGGCGAAGGGCGGCAGGCTGCCCGCCCCGCTGTCAGCCCTGGGCTTTCGGGTCGAAGACATAGCCCGCCCCCCGCACTGTCCTGATCACCTCCGGCCGGTCCGGCACGGCCTCGATCTTGCGGCGGATGCGGGCGATCCGGACATCGATGGAGCGATCGAAATGCTCATCCCCGCGCGGATGGGCGAGGTCGAGCAGCGTCTCGCGCGTCAGCACCCGGCCTGGCCGCTCGGCGAAGGCCCGCAGCAGGGCGTATTCGCTGGCGTGGAGCTGGATCTCCGCGCCGTCGGGGCCGGTCAGGCGGCGCGCTTCGAGGTCAAGCAGGTTGCGCCCCATGCGCACGACCCGACCGGCAGGTGGCGCCTCGGCCGCCGGTGCCGGCGCCGCCTGCGCTGCCTCGCGCCGCCGCAGCACGGCGCGCAGCCGTGCCAGCAGCTCGCGCAGGTCGCAGGGCTTGCCGACGTAGTCGTCGGCGCCGATCTCGAGCCCCACGATGCGGTCCACCACGTCGCCGGCCGCCGTCAGCATGACGATGCCGATATCGGCGAGCGGGCCGGAGCGGATCGAGCGCGCGATCGACAGCCCGTCCTCCCCCGGCATGGAAATGTCGAGCAGCAACAGGTCGGCCGGCCGCTCGGCAAGAGCGGCGCGCAGGGCGGCGCCATCGCCCACCGCGCGGACGGCGAAGCCCTGGCGGGTGAGGTATTCCGCCACGGCCTCCCGCAGCGGTGCCTCATCGTCGGCAACCACGATCTCGGTCTGTCCTGTCATCCATGGCGCTCCCGGGCGCGGCGCCGCCACCAGGGCGCACACGCAACGAACGAAACATAGCGCGAAACAAGGCCTGTCGTCGTTTCGGTTGCGGCCGAGACATTGCCGTGCCCGAAACCCTTTCCGCCCCGGCGCGACATCGCCCGGAAGCATGGGCTGGCCAGAGTGGCTGTCACGCCAACCATGACGAAAGGACCCAAGGCCATGATCACCACCCCTGCCAAGCTCTGGAAGCGCCTGCGCCAATCCTGGCATCACCAGGACTTCACGGACGGGCTGCCAGATCACATCCGCGCCGATCTCGGCCTGCCGCCGACGGTGCCGCAGCCGCGGCTGTCGACCCTGCTGCTCGCCGGCCGCGCCTGAATTGACAGGCGCGCCGCCGCCGACCCACGCTTCCCCCAACCAGACCATGGGGGAAGCGTGATGGCGGACCAGGACCAGACCAAGCGGCCGTTCAAGCTGCGCAGCCAGCGCTGGTTCAACGATCCCACCGATCCGGGAATGACCTCGCTCTACATCGAGCGGCAGTTGAATTTCGGCATGACGCGCGGCGAATTGCAGTCGGGCCGCCCGATCATCGGCATCGCGCAGACCGGATCGGATATCGCGCCCTGCAACCGCCACCACATCGCGCTCGCCGATCGCGTGAAGGCCGGCATCCGCGACGCGGGCGGCGTGCCGCTGGAATTCCCCGTCCATCCCATTCAGGAAACGCTGAAGCGGCCGACCGCAGCACTCGACCGCAACCTGCAATACCTCTCGCTGGTCGAGGTGCTGCACGGCTACCCGATCGACGGCGTCGTGCTGACCATGGGCTGCGACAAGACCACGCCGGCACAGCTGATGGGTGCCGCGACGGTCAACATCCCCGCCATCGGCCTGTCCGGCGGGCCGATGCTGGATGGCTGGTGGAAGGGCCGCCTGGCCGGGTCCGGGACCATCGTGTGGGAGGCGCGCAAGATGCTCGCCGCCGGGGAGATCGACAACGACACCTTCATCGAGATGGTGGCCGCCAGCGCCACGAGCGTCGGCCATTGCTCGACCATGGGCACGGCGCTGTCGATGAACTCGCTCGCCGAAGCCGTCGGCATGTCGTTGACCGGCTGCGCCGCGATCCCCGGCCCGTATCGCCAGCGCGCCCAGATCGCCTACGAGACCGGGCGGCGGATCGTCGAGATGGTGGAGGCCAATCTCCGCCCGTCCGACGTCATGACGAAGACGGCCTTCGAGAACGCCGTCGCGGTGGCGAGCGCGATCGGCGCGTCGTCCAACTGCCCCGTGCACATGGTTGCCGTCGCGCGCCACATGGGCGTGGACCACACGGTCGAGGATTGGCAGCGCGTCGGCGCCGATATCCCGCTGCTGGTCGATTGCCAGCCGGCGGGCCGCTTCCTGGGCGAAGCCTTCTACCGCGCCGGCGGCATCCCCGCGGTGATGAAGCAGTTGCTCGATGCCGGGTTGCTGCATGGCGATGTGATGACGGTGACCGGCAAGACCGTGGCCGAGAACCTCGCCAATGTCCCTGCGCCGGATCCCGAGGTGATCCGCCCGCTGTCGAAGCCGATGAAGGAACGCGCCGGTTTCGTCGTTCTGTCGGGCAACCTGTTCGACAATGCGGTGATGAAGATTTCCGTCATCGACAAGGCTTTCCGCGAGCGCTTCCTGTCGAACCCGCCCGATGTCTTCGAGGGCAAGGTCGCCGTCTTCGAAGGCCCAGAGGATTATCACGCGCGCATCGAGGATCCGAATTCCGGCATCGATGAGAAGACGGTGCTGGTGATCCGCAATTGCGGCCCGGTCGGCTATCCGGGTGCGGCGGAGGTGGTGAACATGCAGCCCCCCGCAGCCCTCATCAAACGCGGCATCACCGCGCTGCCGACCATGGGCGACGGGCGGCAGTCGGGGACATCGGGCTCGCCGTCGATCCTCAACGTGTCGCCGGAGGCCGCAGTAGGCGGCGGGCTCGCGCTGCTGCGGGACGGCGACCCGATCCGCATCGACCTCAACACGCGCAAGGTCGATGTGCTGATCCCGGCGGAGGAACTCGCCGCCCGCCGCGCCGCCTGGAAGGCGCCGGAGCTGCTGAACAAGACGCCGTGGGAGGAGATCTACCGGAACTCGGTGGGCAGCCTCGGCGCCGGCGGGTGCCTGGAACCGGCGACGCTGTTCCTCAACATCCTCGAGACGCGCGGGGAGAGCCGGCACAATCACTGAGACGCGGCGGAGAGGGGCGCCGCCCCTCTCCGGACCTCACCCCCCCAAATGCCAGTGGCATTTGGAATGCCGATTCCTGGCGCTGCGCAAAGGGCGCACATTGGATTTCGGCACGATCGCCCAGCCTAACGCCAAGTGCCGGCGTTCCAAGGGGCACTGCCCCTTGGCGGGGTGGCTTGGAGGGGCAGAGCCCCTCCAATCCTTCACTCTGCTGCGCTCTCCATGCGCGCCGCATGCCGACTCATCGGCCGCGCCAGGCCGAGATTGTCCCGCAGCGTCGCCCCCTCATACCCCCGCCGCGCCAGCCCCCGCTCCCGCAGGATCGGCACGACCTGATCGACGAAAGCGTCGAACTGTCCGGGGAAGAAGGGTGGCATCAGGTTGAAGCCGTCCGCGGCGCCCTCGCGGAACCATTGCTCCATCGTATCCGCGACCTGCGTCGCGCTGCCCACCACCATCAGATGCCCGCGCGCGGCGGCGACGCGGTAGCAGAGGTCGCGCAGCGTCAGCCCTTCGCGCCGCGCCGTCTCCAGCAGCAGCAGTGCGCGGCTCTTCAAATGATCGCTCTCGGGCAGTTCCGGCACCGGCCCGTCGAGGTCGTAGCGCGACATGTCGGTGCCCAGCCGATCGGACAGCACGGTGTTGGCCTGCTTCATGTCGAGGTTGCGGTTCAGCGTGGCGAACAGCGCCTTCGCCTCCGCCTCGTCCCGCCCGATGATGGGCATGAAGCCGGGCATGATCTTCAGCGAATCCTCGGCCCGGCCATGCTGGGAGAGTTGCGCCTTGAGCCGGCGGTAGAAGTCGCGCGCATCCTCCAGACTGTTCTGTGCGGTGAAGACGACCTCCGCCGTGCGTGCGGCGAGCGCCTGGCCGGGCGCGGAACTGCCGGCCTGGATGATCACCGGATGGCCCTGCGGGCAGCGCGGCAGGTTCAGCCCGCCGGTGACGGTGAAATGCTGGCCGTGGAAATCCGGCACATGCAGCGATCCGGGACGGACGAAGGTGCCGGCCGCCTTGTCCATGACGAAGGCGCCGTCATCCCAGGAATCCCACAATTGCAGGCAGGCTTCCACGAACTCGTCGGCGATCGCATAGCGGTCGGCATGCGACGGATGCTGGCGCCCGAACACCGCGCCGTTCTTGGGGTAGGACGACGTCACGACATTCCACGCCGCCCGCCCGCCGGACAGATGGTCCAGCGACGCAAAGGCGCGCGCGACGTGATAGGGCTCGGAATAGGTGGTGGACGCCGTGGCGGCGAGGCCGAGATGCGTCGTGTGCGCCGAGAGCACCGACAGCAGCGTCAGCGGCTCGAACTTGCCGATCGAGGACGGGTGCTCCGCGTAGCCGGTGGCGAAGTTGTCGGCGAGGAAGAACATGTCGAAGGTGCCGCGCTCGGCGGTCTGCGCGATGTGGCGCATCAGCGCGAGGTCCGGGCCGCCCGGAATGGCCTCCGGATGCCGCCAGCCGGCGACGTGGTGACCCGCCGCCTGCACGAAGACGCCAAGGCGCATACGCCCGTCCGAATTGCCTGCGCCCATGGCCGTGGCTCCTCTCATTCCCCGAAGGAAGGCGCCCGGCGATCGGCCGCGTCAAGCCGGTCCGCAGGGCGCGGCGCCGAGTTCGGTTGACGCCCCTGGCGCCGCTTGCCCAATCTCGCCGCCGGAACAGGGGAGGACGGCAATGCCCGGCAGGCTGGCAGGCAAGCGCGCATTCGTGACGGCGGCGGGACAGGGTATCGGGCGCGCCGCAGCGCTCGCCATGGTGGCCGAGGGCGCGACGGTCATCGCCACCGACCGCGACGCCCAGAAGGTGGGCGAACTCGGCGCGCGGGGCATCATCCACCAGCCGCTCGACGTGCTGGACGATGCGGCGGTGGAACACGCGGCGAAGCAAGCCGGGCCGATCGACGTGCTGTTCAACTGCGCCGGCTTCGTCCACCAGAACACCATCCTGACCTGCACGGATGACGAATGGGATTTCGGCTTCGCGCTGAATGTGCGGGCGATGTGGAAGGTGGCGCGCGCCTTCCTGCCCGGCATGATCGACCGGAAGGACGGTGCGATCGTCAACATGTCCTCCGCCTGTTCATCGGTGAAGGGCGCGCCGAACCGTTTTCTCTACGGCACGACCAAGGCGGCGGTGATCGGCATGACCAAGTCGATCGCGACCGAGTATGTGACGCAGGGCATCCGCTGCAACTGCCTCTGCCCCGGCACGGTGGACACGCCATCGTTGCATGAACGCATCGCGGTCAACGCCGCGGCCGCCGGGTCGATCGAGGCCGCGCACGCCGCCTTCGTCGCCCGCCAGGCTATGGGTCGGCTCGCAACGGCGGAGGAGATGGCGGCCCTCGTCGTCTATCTCGCCGCACCGGAGAGCACCTTCGTCACCGGCCAGGCCATCGTCATCGACGGCGGCTGGACCCTGTAGGCCCACCGGCCGGGCGCTTCCTGCCCCGGCCAATCCCTGGCATCTTCCCGCCACCACACGTCAGGATCAGGAACACGCCGATGAAGCTGCTGCGCTACGGACCCGCCGGGCAGGAGAAGCCCGGCTTGCTGGATGCGGACGGCGCCATCCGCGATCTGTCCGGCGTGATCCCGGACCTCTCGGGCGATGCGCTCGCCCCGGCCGCGCTGGCGAAGATCGCCGCGCTCGACCCCGCCTCGCTGCCGAAGGTGCCGGGCAATCCGCGCCTGGGCCCGCCCGTGACGGGGATGAAGAACCTGGTCTGCATCGGCCTGAACTACGCCGACCACGCGGCCGAGACCGGCGCGCCGATCCCCAAGGAGCCGATCGTCTTCCTGAAGTCGCTGAACGCCCTGTCGGGGCCGAATGACGACGTCGTCATCCCGCGCAACAGCGTGAAGACGGATTGGGAAGTCGAGCTCTGCATCATCATCGGCACGCGCGCGAAGTACGTTTCCGAGGAGAACGCGCTCGACCACGTCGCGGGCTACGCCGTCGGCAACGACGTGTCGGAACGCGAATGGCAGGCCGAACGCGGCGGCGCGTGGGACAAGGGCAAGGGCTTCGACAGCTTCGGCCCGCTCGGCCCCTGGCTGGTCACCAAGGACGAGGTGCCCGACCCGCAGAACCTCGCCATGTTCACCGACGTGGACGGCGTGCGCCAGCAGGATGGCTCGACGCGGACGATGATCTTCGGCGTGAAGCAGGTCATCGCCTATGTCAGCCAGTGCATCACGCTGAACCCGGGCGACGTCATCTTCACCGGCACGCCGCCGGGGGTGGGGCTGGGCAAGAAGCCGACGCCGGTCTTCCTCAAGGCGGGCCAGGTGATGAAGCTCGGCATCGCCGGGCTTGGGGAGCAGCAGCAGAAGCTGGTGGCGTCGTCGTGACCCGCGCCGCCCTTCTCGCCCTCGCGCTGCTGCTGCCCGGGCCGGTGCTGGCGCAGCAGCGGACGCAGCAGCAGCAGCCCCGCCAGGACGAATTGCCCCAGCAGGTCGAGCGCAACATCCGCACCTGCATCGGCAATTCGCAGGAGATGTCGCTCGTCGCACGCTGCATGGACAGCCAGCGGGCCGTGGTCGCCCCGCGGCTGGACAGCGCGGTGGAGCGCATGCTCGCCACCCAGTCCGACCCGGCGCGGCGCGCGGGCCTCGCGGCCGTGCAGGCGGCCTGGGTGAACTACCGCGACCTGCGCTGCGACTTCGCGGGCAGCAACCCGGAGCGCGGCGCCGAGGCCGCGGCGGATCGCGCCGCCTGCCTGCTGCAGTTCGATCTCGGCCGCACGATGGAGATCGAGCAGCTGCTCGCCCCGCCGCCGGCACCGCAGCAGCAGCAGCAGCGCCAGCAGCAACAGCGCCGGTAGCGACCGGACCGGCCGGCCCGCCCCCTGAGGGGCGGGCCGTTGTCGATTCCGTTACCTCGGACGCGGCAGGGGGGCGTAGCCTGTAGCTGCTTCCAGGGCGGAGGTCCGACCATGGTCATGTACCATCAGGACAATCGGGACTTGCAGGACGCCTTCGGCACGAGGCGCCTCGCCGACCGGTTGGAAGAACGCATCCGCCGATCGGCCTTCACCGACGACGATGCGGCCTTCATCGCCTCCCTCCGCTTCTTCTTCCTGGCGACGGCGACGGCGGATGGCCGGCCCGATTGTTCCTTCAAGGGCGGCGATCCGGGCCTCGCGCGGGTGGTGACGCCCGACCTGCTGGTCTTTCCCGACTATGACGGCAACGGGATGTTCAAGAGCCTCGGCAACATCCGCGCCAATCCCCATGTCGGGCTGCTGTTCATCGGCATGGAGGACAAGCCGCGCCGGCTACGGGTGAACGGCACGGCGCAGGTGGTGCTGGACGACCCGCTGCTCGGGGAATTCGAGGGCGCCCAGGCCCTGGTGCGCGTGACGCCGGAGGACATCTTCCCCAATTGCCCGCGCAACATCCCGCGCCACCAGGTGGTGGAGGAAAGCCCTTTCGTCCCCCGCTGCGGCGTCGATCGCGTCGAGCCGGCCTGGAAGACCTTCGAGATCTTCGCGGATGTCGTGCCGCCAAGGCACGCGTAAGACAACGTGCCGCCAAGGCACGCGTGAGGCCGGCCGGTCAGGTGGCGCGGCCGTAGCCCGCGAATTGCGCGGCGGCCTCGGCCAGTTCGCGCTTCTTCAGCAGCACGGGCTTCAGCCCCGCGGCCAGCAGATCGAGATACTGGCCGGCGAGGTTCTCGACCTCGAATGCCAGGGTGAGCGCTGCCGCGAGCGTCGTCCCGCTGGCGACGACGCCATGGTTCGCGAGCAGCACGGCCCGGCGGTCGGCCAGCGCGGCGACGCAGTTGCGCGCCAGGGCCTCGGTGCCGAAGGTCGCGTGTTCGGCGCAGCGGATCGGCCCGCCGGCCAGCAGCACCATGTAGTGGAAGGGCGGGATGCCGCGGCGCGCGCAGGACAGCGCGGTGGCGCGCGGGCTGTGGGTGTGGACGACGGCGCCGGCGTCGGGTCGCGCGGCGTAGATGGCGGCATGCAGCCGCCATTCGGACGATGGGCGGTGGGGTGCGCCGGGCGCCGTCACGCCATCTGCATCGACCTTCACGATGTCCGCAGGCGTCATCTGCGCATAGGGCAAGGCTGCCGGCGTGACGAGGAAGCCGTCACCGTCGCGGATGGAGATGTTGCCGGATTTCGACGGCATCATGCCCGCGGCGTCGAGGCGCTGGGCAGTGGCGACGATCGCCTCGGCGGTCATGTGAGCGAACGGAGGATGATCGTCTGCAGGGTGAAGCAACTGGTCGCCCCGAACAGGCACGGATGAAACCCGCGGACCTGACGCCAGGCCTCGGGCGCGAGGTCGCGCGGCTGGCCGAACAAGTGGAGGCGCGTGGACCAGAGCCTACGCCACCCGACGATCTCCACCCCATTCGCCACTGACACGGCCGTCGTCGCCATCATAGTGAACGCCGTGATGAGCATCGCGAAAGTCAGGATGGTGACGAAGTCCCTCACATCGTCGCCCCAAGCACCCAGGGTGCGAATTCCGACGCGCCGAAGCCCATCGCCTCGCTTTTCGTCGGCTCGCCCGATGCCGTGCGCAGCATCAGCTCGAAGATGCGCTGGCCGCACTGCTCCACCGTCTCCTCGCCGCCGACGATGGTGCCGCAATTGATGTCCATGTCCTCGGACAGGCGTTCATACATCGCGGCATTGGTCGCGAGCTTGATGGACGGCGCCGGCTTCATGCCGAACACGCTGCCGCGCCCGGTGGTGAAGCAGACGAGGTTCGCCCCGCCGGCCACCTGTCCCGTCGCCGCGACGGGGTCGTAGCCCGGCGTGTCCATGAAGACGAAGCCCTTGGCGGTAACCGGTTCGGCATAACGATAGACATCGACCAGGTTGGTCGTGCCCGCCTTCGCCATCGCACCCAGCGACTTCTCGAGGATCGTCGTCAGCCCGCCCGCCTTGTTGCCCGGCGATGGGTTGGCGTTCATCTCGGCACCCTCGCGCGCCGTGTAGTCCTCCCACCAATGCATCACGTCGACCAGCTTCTGCCCGACCTCCTGCGACACGGCACGGCGCGTCAGCAGGTGTTCCGCGCCATAGGTCTCGGGGCTTTCGGACAGGATCACCGTGCCGCCATGCCGCACCACGAGATCCGAGGCCGCGCCCAGCGCCGGGTTCGCGGTGATGCCCGAATAGCCGTCCGATCCGCCGCATTGCAGGGCGACGCAGAGTTCGCTCGCCGGCACCGGCACGCGCGTGACCGTATTGGCCTCGGCCAGCACCTCCTTCACGAAGCCCAGGCCCTTCATCACGGTGGACCGTGACCCGCCGCTGTCCTGAATGTCCATGGATCGCAGCCGCCCGGTGAGCTTCTGCTCCTCCAGCATCGGGCCGAGCTGGTTCACCTCGCAGCCCAACCCGATAGCGATGACATGGGAGAAATTGGCGTGCCGCGCGAAGCCCGCGAGCGTGCGGCGCAGCACCCGCAACGGCTCGTCCATCGTCATGCCGCAGCCGGTCTTGTGCGTCAGCGCCACCACGCCATCGACATTCGGCCAGGCGTCCAGCGGGTCGTGACCGGTGATCGGGTTGCGCTCGAACTGCCGCGCGATCAGCTCCGCCACATGAGCCGAGCAGTTCACCGAGGTGACGATGCCGATGTAGTTGCGCGTGGCGACGCGCCCATCGGCGCGGCGGATGCCCATGAAGGTCGCGGGCGCATCGACATACGCCGTCGGCTTCGCATCCACGCCCCAGGCATAGTCGCGGGAGAAATCGCCCATTTCGCAATTGTGGGTGTGCACCCAGGCGCCGGGTTCGATCGCATCCGTCGCGAAGCCGATGATCTGACCGTAGCGGCGGATCGGTTCCCCCTTCGCATGGGCGCGCACCGCCACCTTATGCCCGGGCGGGATGCGCCGGGCGCCGACGGTCACACCCGGCGACACCTCGGTCCCGGGCTGCAGCGGCTGGCGCGCGATGACGATGCCGTCCTCGGGGTGCAGGCGGATCACGGGGGGCAGGGTTGCGGTCACCATCACGTCATCTCCCTTGGGCAACCCCATCCTAGCCGAGCGAGGGCGCCGCGCGACCCTGCCCTTGCAACGGAACCGCGGCGGGTGCATGCAGGGCCTGGACACCTTGGGGAGCCCCATCGGGGGCTGAGAGGCGGGCTTCACCCGCGACCCATGGAACCTGATCCGGTTCGGACCGGTGTAGGGAACGGTGCCATCCGTTCGTCCGCGCGTTCAGCCCGTCCGGGGGCCGTGCGCGCGGTCGCGTGCGGGCCGCCCGTTCCCCATGCCGGCATGGAGGAACGAAGTGATGCATCGCCGTTCGCTGCTGGTTGCCGCCATCGCCGCGCCGCTCGCGCGCCCCGCCGCCGCGCAGGACGCCCGCGCCCGCACCCTGCGTTTCATGCCGCAGGCCGCGCTTGCCTCGCTCGACCCGGTGTTCAGCCCGAGCACCATCATCACGACCCATGCCTATTGCGTGTTCGACACGCTCTACGGCGCCGACCGGTCGCTGACCGCGCGCCCGCAGATGGCCGAGGGGCACACCATCTCCGAGGATGGCCGCACCGTACGCATCCGGCTCCGCGATGGGCTGCGCTGGCATGATGGCGAGCCGGTCCGTGCCGCGGACTGCGTCGCCTCGATCAAGCGCTGGGGCAGCCGCGACGGGTTCGGGCAGTTGCTGCTGCGCGCGACCGATGAATTGTCCGCCGCCGAAGACCGCACTATCGTCTTCCGCCTGAAGCGCCCCTTCCCCGCGCTGTTCGACGCGCTGGCCAAGCCGGGGTCCTCCCCCTGCTTCATGATGCCGGAACGCATCGCGTCGCTGCCCGCCGACCGTCCGCTCGGCGTCGAGCACATGGTCGGCTCCGGCCCCTGGCGGTTCGTTGCCGCCGACTACGTCCAGGGTGCGCGCAGCGGGTACATCCGCAACGACGCCTATGTCCCCCGCAGCGAACCCGCCGAGGGTGCCACTGGCGGCAAGGTCGTGAACTTCGATCGGCTGGACCTGGTCTGGATCCCCGATGGCGGCACCGCCGCAGCCGCGCTGCGCACCGGCGAGATCGACTGGATCGAATACCCGCTGCCCGACCTGGTGCCGGTGCTCGACCGCGACCGCCACACGAAGACGCAGATCTACGACCCGAACGGCTTCCTCGGCTTCCTGCGCTTCAACCACCTGCACAAGCCCTTCGACGACGTGCGGGTGCGCCGGGCCGTGCGCGACGTGATCGTGCAATCCGATTTCATGGCCGCGGTGGCGCTGGAAGGCGACTGGCAGGAATGCCACGCCATGTTCCCCTGCGGCCTGCCCGGCGTGATGGAATTCCCCCCTGCCCCACGCGGGGAAGCCGCGATGGCCGGTGCACGGGATGCGATCCGCGCGACCGGCTACAACGGCGAGCCGATCGTCCACATCAACCCGTCCGACTTCAACGCGGTGACGCAGCAGGGGCGCCTGACCGTGGAGTTGATGCGCCGGCTCGGCGTGAACATCCAGCCGGTGGAGTCCGACTGGGCCTCGATCCTCGGCCGGCGCAACAACCGCAACCCGCCGGCGCAGGGCGGGTGGAACCTGCACAACACCAACGGCCCGGCGGCGACCATCGCCAACCCGGCAGTGTCCTTCGCCATTCGCATGAACGGCGCGGCCGCCTGGCCCGGCTGGCCCGAGGATGCGGCGGTGGAGGAACAGGTGCAGGCCTGGGTCGATGCACCGACGCTGGAAGCCCAGGCGGTTGCCATGCAGCGGCTGCAGGAACTGGCCTGGGATGCCGTGCCCTTCGCGCCGACCGGGCTGTTCCGCCTGCGCACGGCCTTCCGGTCCGACCTGACCGGCGTATTGCAGGGGCCGAACCCGTTCGTGTGGAACCTCAAGCGGGGGTGAAGGCTCCGGCGGCTGCCGTCACGCCACCCCCAGCCATCGCCGGCACTTCGGTCCGATGCACTGCATCGGACCGGGAGCGCAGGTTGCGACCGTGCCCAGCCGCCTGAGGCCGGAAAAACGGCCTCAGCAGCCGCCCGTCACCGGCTCCAGCTTCACCATCCGTCCATCGACGGCGAACTCACGGAAATCCATCAGCATCTGGTCGGCGACGCCGTTCTCCCAATAGCGCAGGGAGACCTCATAGGACGGCGTCGTCGCGCCGCCGCCCTGCTGCTGTGCCTCCCGGTCAAAGAAGGCGATGCGCATGCGCACCGACCCCAGCGGCGACAGCATCGGGAACTCCGGCGTATCCCGCGGGCCGTCCCAGGCGGACAGCACCGTCGTCGTGTCCTGCGGCCCGTCCGAGGACGTGCCGTCGAACAGCGGCCCGACCACCAGGCGCTGCCCGCGGCGCCCCGCGTTCAGCGTGATGATGGTGTGCGCATTCGGCAGCATGGTGCCGGGGGCGAGGCGCTCCTCCTTCACCTCCGGTTCCGTGTAGCGGACCACACCGGAACCATCGGCGTTCAGTTCCGCCTCGCCGGCGATGCGCTGCGTCACCGCGCCCTGGGTCAGCTGCGTCAACGTGAAACGCAGGCGCCGCCCGTCCTTGGTCTCGAAGGTCGAGTAATCCGAGGCAGTCTCGATCTCCGTCCCCTCGCGGTCGGTCAGGGTCAGGGTGAAACGCTGGCGCGTCGCCCAGCCGTCGCAGGCATCGACCAGCTCGTAGATCATCCCGCCCTGGGCGGAGGCGATGTTGCCGGGGTCGCGCTGCGGCGCCAGCGTCAGCCGGTAGGCCGCCCGATGGGCGGCGAGGTGCCGCGCCTCGAGCGGCTGGCCCTGCGGCACGGCGGTCGCCGCACCGGGGGCCGCCGGCGCCTGCTGCGCGCCGGCAGGCGGCATCCCGAGCAGCGTGCCGAGGACGAGGGCGGTCGTGAGCGTCAGCCGCATCGCGGGCTCTCCTGCAGCGGGATCAGGGAGGTAATCTAGGCCGTCTTGGCCCCCGGCGCACCCTTCGCGGGCGGCAGGTCGAGCTTGATGTGCAGTTCCTTCAGCCGCGCCGCGGGCACCGGTGCCGGCGCCTGCATCATCAGATCCTCGCCCTGCTGGTTGAGCGGGAAGAGGATGACCTCGCGGATGTTCGGCTCATCGGCCAGCAGCATGACGATGCGATCGATGCCGGGTGCCGAGCCGCCATGCGGCGGGGCGCCGTAGCGGAAGGCGTTGAGCATGCCGCCGAAGCGGTCCTCGACGTCCTGCGCCGTGTAGCCGGCGATCTCGAAGGCGCGGATCATGATGTCGGGGCGGTGGTTGCGGATGGCGCCCGAGGACAGTTCCACCCCGTTGCACACGATGTCGTACTGGAACGCCTTGATGTCCAAGGGGTTCATCGTGTTCAGCGCCTCCAGCCCGCCCTGCGGCATGCTGAACGGGTTGTGGCTGAAGTCGATCTGCTTGGTGTCCTCGTTCAGCTCGTACATCGGGAAGTCGACGATCCAGCAGAAGCGGAACTCGTCCTTGGCAATCAGCCCGAGTTCCTCGCCGAGGCGCGTGCGGACCTTGCCGGAGAACTTCGGCGCCTCGTCCTTCTTGCCGGCGGCGAAGAAGACGGCATCGCCGGGGTTCAGCCTGCAGGCGACGCGGATGGCTTCGACGCGATCGGCTTCGAGGTTCTTGGCGATCGGCCCCTTGGCGCCGTCGGTGGCGAACTGGATGTAGCCGAGCCCGCCCGCGCCCTCGGCGCGCGCCCATTCATTCAGCTTGTCGAAGAAGCCGCGCGGCTTGTCGGCAGCGCCCGGCGCCGGCACGGCACGAACGATGCCGCCGGACGCGGCGATCTTGGCGAACAGCCCGAAGCCCGAGCCAGCGAAATGCTCGGTGACATCCGTGATCTTGATCGGGTTGCGCAGGTCCGGCTTGTCGGACCCGTATTCCAGCATCGCCGTGTCATAGGCGATGCGCGGGAACGGCGCGCCATACACCTTGCGGCTGCCCGCGAACTCCTCGAACACCCCGGCGATCACCGGCTCGATGGCGGCGAAGACGTCCTCCTGGGTGACGAAGCTCATCTCGAAGTCGAGCTGGTAGAACTCGCCGGGCGAGCGGTCGGCGCGAGATGCCTCGTCACGGAAGCAGGGCGCGATCTGGAAATACCGGTCGAAGCCCGCGACCATCGCAAGCTGCTTGAATTGCTGCGGCGCCTGCGGCAGCGCGTAGAACGTGCCGGGATGATTGCGCGACGGCACCAGGAAGTCGCGCGCGCCTTCGGGGCTGGACGCCGTGAGGATCGGCGTCTGGAACTCGGTGAAGCCCTGCTCGATCATCCGGTGGCGGATGGAGGCGATCACGCCCGCGCGCAGCAGGATGTTCTGCTTCTGCTTCTCCCGGCGCAGGTCCAGGAAGCGGTAGCGCAGACGCAGATCCTCGGGGAATTCCTGCTCGCCCGCGACCTGGATGGGCAGCACCTCGGCCGCCGACTGCACCGCGATCTCATGGACGCGGATCTCGACCGCGCCGGTCGGCAGCTTGTCGTTGATGGTGCCCGCCTCGCGCAGCACCACCTCCCCGGTCACGGTGATCACGCTTTCCGGGCGCGCCGCCTCGGCCGCGTCGAACACGATCGACCCGGACGGGAAGACGCATTGCGTCAGGCCGAAGCGATCACGCAGGTCCACGAACAGCAGCCCGCCATGGTCGCGCTTGCGATGCACCCAGCCGGACAGGCGCACGGTCTTGCCGGCGTCGGAGGCGCGCAGCGCGGCGCAGGTATGGGTGCGATAGGCGTGCATGGGCAGTGCTCGGATACGATGGAGGGCCGCGCAAAGGGACCGACCGACCGCGCCATGTCAAGCGCCGGACGGGCACGAAGGCCGTTTGGGCCGGTGCTGGCCGGCCCATGACCTGGGCGGCCGTCAGGCGCTGGCCGCGTCCAGTTCAGCCATGTCGGCGGCCGACAGGTCCAGCCCTCCTGCCACGGCCAGCTCCGCCAGTTGCTCGGGGCTGGTCGCACTGGCGATCGGCGCCGTGATGCCCGGCCGGGCGATCTGCCAGGCGAGCGCGATCGCAGCCTGGCTCACGCCGTGCCGCTTCGCCGCCGCGTCCACCGCCGCAAGGACCGCCATCCCCTTGTCGGTCATGTGCTTGGCCACGGACCGTTCGCCACGCACACTTTTCCCGAGATCGTCCCGGGTCCGGTACTTCCCCGTCAGAAACCCCGAGGCGAGCGAGGAATAGGTGATGATCGCGACCTCCTCCGCCCGGCACAGCGGCAGCAGCCCGGCCTCGATGCCGCGATCCATCAGGTTGTAGACGGGCTGGTGGCTCTCGAAGCGCGGCAGGCCCTGCGCCGTACTGACCTCCAGCGCCGTCTTCAGCCGCGCCGCGGTATAGTTGGACGACCCAATGGCGCGGACCTTCCCCGCCTTGATCAGCGCCTGGAAGGCGCCGAGCGTCTCGGCCAGCGGCACGCTCTCGTCGTCCTTGTGCGCCTGATACAGGTCGATCCGCTCGATCCCGAGCCGCTTCAGGGAATCCTCGCACGACTTCGCGATCCAGGCCGGCGACAACCCCTTGCCCTGCCCCGGCATCTCCATGCCGCATTTGGTCAGGATCAGCACCTTCTCGCGCACGCCGGGCCGCGCCTTCAGCCAGGCGCCGATGATCGTTTCCGATTCGCCACCCTTATGGCCCGCCACCCAGGCGGAATAGACATCGGCCGTGTCGATGGCGACCAGGCCTCGTTCCACACAGGCATCGAGCAGCCGGAAGGACATCGCCTGGTCGGCCGTCCAGCCGAAGACATTGCCGCCGAACACCACCACCGGCACCGAGAGCCCCGACCGGCCGAGCGCACGCATCCGCATGGGAAATCCCCTCCTGACCAGGCCCCAGGATGCGCCGCCGGCCGCCGTCCGGCCAGCCCCGCCCGGGCTTCGCCTTTCCCTGGCCCGCCGCGGGGTCTAAACGTCATGCGATGAGTCGTCGTTCCGCCGCCACCGCCGCAACCCCCGGCGAGTCGCCCGCCGTCCTGATCACCGAGACCGAAGGCCTGGCCGCCCTGTGCGCGCGCCTCCGGTCCGAGCGCTTCGTGACCGTCGATACCGAATTCATGCGGGAACGGACCTATTGGCCCGAGCTCTGCCTGGTGCAGCTCGCCGGCGACCATGAGGTCGCGGCGGTCGACGCCCTCGCCCCCGGCCTCGACCTCGCCCCGCTCGGGGAATTGCTCGCCGACCCGGCGGTGACCAAGGTCTTCCACGCCGCCCGGCAGGATGTGGAGATCTTTCTGCTGAAGTTCGGCGCGGTGCCGACCCCGCTGTTCGACACCCAGGTCGCGGCCATGGTCGCGGGCTATGGCGACCAGGTCTCGTACGACGGGCTGTGTCGGTCCCTGGCCGGGACGCAGATCGACAAGGCGCACCGCTTCAGCGACTGGTCGGCCCGGCCGCTCTCGGCCGCGCAACTGGCCTATGCCGTGGCCGACGTGACCCATCTGCGCAAGATCTACACCGCGCTCGATGCCCGGCTGCGCCGCGAAGGCCGCCTCGCCTGGGTTGCGGAGGAGATGGGCGCGCTGGCCGACCCTGCCACCTACCGCCAGGACCCCGAGACCGCCTGGGAACGCCTGCGCCCGCGCACCGGCAACCGGCGCTTCCTCGGCGTGCTGAAGGCCATCGCCGCTTGGCGCGAGCGGGAGGCGCAGCGCATCAACATCCCCCGCCAGCGTCTGGTGAAGGACGAGACGCTGCTCGAAATCGCCGCGACGACGCCCACGACGGCCGCCGACCTCGCCCGCGCGCGGGGCATCTCCGAAGGCTTCGCCAAGGGGCGTTCGGGTGCCGGGCTGCTCGCTGCCGTGGAAGCCGGGCGCGAACTGCCCGATGACGCGCTGCCCGAGGCCCCGAAGGACCGCGCCGGCCCGCCCGCCTCGCCGGCCCTGGTCGCGCTGCTCAAGGTGCTGCTGGCGGCGAAGAGCGAGGAACACGACGTCGCGCCGAAGCTGCTCGCCAGCAGCGACGACCTCGATCGCCTGGCCAGCGGTGACGGCAACGAGGTGCCAGCGCTGCATGGCTGGCGGCGGGAAGTCTTCGGCGAGGCCGCGCTGGCGCTGAAGACGGGGCGGCTGGCCCTTGGCGTGGACGGCAAGCGGGTGAAGCTGATCCCGGCGGGATGAGCCCTGCTACTGCGGCGCCCCGGCCCGCAGCGCCGCGCGCAGCGCCTCGGCCCGCGCATCGTCCAGCCCGGCATGGGCCGGGGTGAAGAAGCGCCGATCGGGGGTGAAGATCAGATAGGCCATGGCCTCGTTCATCATCACCTCCTCCAGCGTCGGGTCGTAGCCCTCGCGCTGCAGGAAGGCGCGGAAGCGGGCGCGTTCATCCGCGGTGAAGACCTCCCGCCACACGCGGCCGACATGGGCGGCGAAGGCGGGGACGGTGAAGAAATGCCCGTGGCCGATCTCATGGTGCAGGATGGCGCCGCGCATGGTGGCATCCACCTGGCCGCCGATGCCGGGGACGGAGACCAGCGCGAACTCCTCCTCCGGCACGATGGCGCGGATCCGGGCGACCTGGTCGCGCAGCCATGCCTCCTCGGCGGTCAGGGCAACGCCGTCGCGTGCGGCAAGGGCGAAGAAGCGCTCAAGGTCGCGCCCCCGGTAGTTGTGCCCGTAGTAGTAGGTGGCCGCGGTCTCCCCGCTGCGCGCGATGGCGGCGGCGAGCGCGGCATCGTCCAGCACCAGGTCGCGCGGCGTCCCGGCCTTCTCGACCAGCGCCGCGACGCGGTTCAGTGCGGCGCCCTGGCGGTCGAGCCCCGGAAAATCGGCAACGAAAACATGGGGATTTTCGGCCAGGCGAAACAGCGTCGGCTCGGCGGCGCGATGGTCGCGGATCGCCTCCGCCGAGGCCACGGTGATGCGCGGTGTCGCCGGCCGGACGATCGGTGCCGGCGGTGGGGCGAGGACGACGGTGTCCGGCTTGGGTGGTGGTTCGGCCGGCCCGGGCTGCAGCCAGAACCAGGCGCCGGCGCCGATGCCGGCCAACAACACCGCTGCGCCCGCCGCGACCAGCGCGACGGAACGCCGCCCGGCGCCCGCGGAAGCAACGGGCGGTGGCGCCGCCGGTGCAGCCGGGGCCGGGCGTTCGAGCCGGACTGTCTCGTCCCGATCGACCACGCCGTGGCCGTCAGCTGCCGATGTTGACCACCTGCACGCGGCGATTGCGCGCGTTGGAGGTCTGCGGCGGCGTCGGCACCAGCAGTTGCGTCTCGCCCAGACCGACCGCGACCAACCGGTTTGGGTCCACGCCGAACTTCGCGATCAGGTATTCGCGGACCGCGGCGGCGCGGCGTTCCGACAGCGCTTGGTTCATTGCGCCGTCGCCGACCGTGTCGGTGTGGCCCTCGATGCGGAAGCGGAAGGCGGCGAGGTCCTGCGAGGACAGCGCGCGGCCGAGCGGCGCGAGTGCGCGCTCCGCCTCCTGCGTCAGCATCCAGGAACCGGTGGCGAAGGTGACGGTGATGGACGCCGAGGGCGCATCCGCGGTCGTCTCCCGCACCGGTGCGCGTGCCGCGGCCGGGGTCGGACGGGACGTCGCCGTGGTCGGGTTCGCCGTCGGTGCGCCAGGACCGGCGACCGATGCGGCCGGCGGCGCAGCCTGGGGCTGACCAAAGACCGGGGCGGGCTGCACCGGGGCCGGCGCGGCGGGCGCGCCCTCCACATTGCCGGGCACGCGGATGCCGCGGGTCTGGCCACCGGCCTGCGGGCGCAGCCGTTCGATCAGCTGCAATGCAGCGGGATCGGTCTGCGCCTGCACGGCTGGGGCAGCGGTGACGAAGGCCAGCGCGGCGGCGCCAGCAAGAAGCAGCGAACGGGTCATACTTGGCCCTCCTTGGATACGACCATGAGTAGCATGCGTGGCATCGTCGCGCATCCGAAGTGGTTCACAACACCCCCATGCCGTGCCAGGCGGACAGGCGCAGCGCGAGCAGCCTTTCGATCGCGGATGTCGCATTGGCCATGGCTTCGGGCGGCATGTCGGGACCGACGAGCCGTGCGGCGATGGCCTCGGGCTCGGCCGGCGCGCCCTTCTGCAATTCGACGATCACGGCAAGGTCCGACGGCGAGGCGGCGATGGCGCTGCCAAGGGCGGGGACCACCGCGCCCAGCACGGCGCCGCTGCCGCCACCCTCGGCCGTGTGGCTGGTGATCAGCGCGTCATTGCAGCGCGCGGCGCGGGCGGCGGCGGCCGGGTCGCGGGTGATCGGGCGCCACAGCGGCTGCGCCGCGCTGCTTTCGACCAGCATCAGCCCGATCTCGGCCAGGCTGAGGTCGCCGAGGCCGGGCAGCGCCGCCAGTTCGGCCAGGGTGCGCGGCCCGTCGGCCAGGGCGCGGGCGAGGATCGCCTGATGCTCGTCCTTTAGCGTCGCCTCGCCGGAGGAGGTGTTGACCGAGGTGTCGATCAGCCCCGGCGCCATGGCGAGGGCCACCGGGATATCCGCCAGCGCATTCGGCCTGGCCGGGCGCCGCCCGCGCACGAAGATGTCGGCGCGGAAGCGGCGCTGGAGGAACATGTCGGTCAGCGTCTCGCGGTGAAGGCCCGGCGGCGCGTTCTCGATCACCTCGCGCTGGGCCGGTGACAATTGCAGCGAGGGCAGGCTGCGCGATGGGTTGGCGCTGCCGGCGAATTCCAGGCGCGCGGGCAGCAGCGCCCGGGCCAGGTCCACGTGATAGACCGGCCGCCAGAAGGAGGTCAGCCATTCATGCACCATGTAGGACGGTGAACGCCGCGCCGATTCGATGACGTGCTTGAGCACATGCTCGTTCGGCAGGTTGTAGGCGCCGGCTTCCTTCATGGCCTCGATCGCCGAGATCGCCATGGCGCCGCGCTCATAGGGCGTGCCGCGGGGGTCGCGGGCGGCTTCGTCGATCAGCCGCTGCATTACCAGCGCGTCCGAGAATCCGGGCAGCGCGTTGTAGCCCATCAGCACGATGCCGCCCGGCTTCAGCCGGCCTTTCAGCAGACGCACGATGCCGTCCCGCACCGCATCGGGCACCCAGGTCCACACGCCCCAGATCACCACGATGTCGAGCTCGGGCAGTTGCGCCGCGAAGCCAGCCTCGTCCAGCTCCGCCACGTCCATCTCGAGGAAACGGACGTTGTCGAGACCGGCCGCCGCCGCGCCTTCCCGCGCCTCGACGACATGCACCGGCTGCAGGTCGACCCCGATGACGTCCCAGCCCGGATTCGCCGCCGCCAGCAGACGCGCGGTGACGCCCCGCCCGCAGCCGATGTCGAGGACATTCAGCCGGTCGCGGTCGGCCGGTTCCCAATGGGTGTCGGCCAGCGCCAGGTTGAAGTGCAGCCGCGCCGGCGATGCCTCCGACTGGAAGGCCGTCACATAGCGGACATCGGCTGCGCCATAGCGCGACTTGGCGTCACTCATATCTTGTGTCCCTCAAACGCCGGGCGCCGCCCGTCCGGGCGGCTTGGCTTGCGCGCCCTGCACTGGTGCGCTGGCGGCGGCGGGTGGTCTGGGCGCGGTCGCGCTGTGCGCTTCCGGTCCGATGCGGAGCATCGGCCCGAAGGCGGGCGGCAGTCGCACGCGAACATGTCCCGGCGGCTTGGCTTCGCGCCGGATGGTCGCGCTCCGATGCGCGGCAGCGGGTCGTTGGTGCTGCCCCCATCGGTGGGCCGACCGGGGTCACATCACCTCCCGCGGTTCGAACAGCGCGTCGCGCGCATCGCCGCGGCGCGGCTTCGACGCCCCCATCCAGGACGTCCAGCCAAGCCGCGAGGTGCTGCCAAGCGCGCCCGCGGGAACATCGTCCGCGCGCAGCACCAGGTTGACGGCGAAGGCGGTGTCGGGGCCGACGAACAACCGGGCGAGCTGCGTCACCCGCTGCCAGGCCGGCGTGCCGGGCAGCAGCGAATCGAAGGCGGCGCGGTCGAGCGGCCCGAAGCGGACGATCAGCCGCGCCTGCGGGTCCCACACCTGCGCCCCCGCGGTGGTCGACACGCCAAGCGCGCAATGCTGCGGCGCGCCGCGCCCCTTCGGCATGCGGCTGCGTTCTTCCTCCGGCAGGCGGATGAAGCCACCCGCGAATTCCTGGATCTCGACGCGCAGGCCTGTCTCGGCCTCCAGCATCGCGCGCAGGCGCTCGGCGCTGCGGGTGCGGGCGGCGAGGTTGCCGGCATGGAACAGCAGTGCCGATTTCGGGATGCGCGTGCGCATCTCGAGATGCGGCGAGCCCATGCCGATCGCCGCCGACAGCACGCGCTCAGCCGGTTCGGGGTTGCGCGTCGGCCGGTACTTCGATCCCGCCTTGGCATGCAGCCCGGTGACGCGGCGGCCCAGCATGTCGAGGAAGACATGCAGCGCGAGGGAACGCTTGCGTTGTTCGGCGGCGACCTGAGCCGTGTGGTGGCGCGGCAGCACACCGCCGGCGCCGATCAGGCCGAAGGTGCCAAGGGTGAGTTCCCCCTGCTCCGGCTTCGCCGCCAGCACCGCGCCGGCCGGCATGGCGAGCCGCGCGGAACTGCGCAGCACCAGCGCCTCCGGCTCATCCGGCGGGAGGCCGGCGGCGTGCAGGGCGATGGCGGTGGCCTGGTCGATGTCGAAGCGGGTCGGCTCCCGCTTCAACCGCTCGATCGGCGCGACCGGCGTCAGGGTCGGCGACAGCGGCGGCTCCGGCGCCGGACGGGCCTCGGCCGCGGCCTCGGGCGTGGCGACCGCGAGGTCGGCGACATCGGGGATGGTCTCGGCGATCGGCTCCGGACCGGGCGGGGCGGTTTCGCTCACAGCAGGGTCCGCGTGCCGCTACGTGGGGCGAAGCGCGCCACCACCCCGGGCCTGCCACGCAGGGCGACCAGGGTGCGGGAGAAGGCGTTGACCGAGACCTGCAGCGCGAGGAAGCGCTCCAGCACCTGGGCGAGCGGATACAGCCCCGCCGCCTGCCACGCCTGCGGATCGAAGGTGAGCGTCACATCGAGCCCGCGCGCGAAGGCGCCGGCCCGCCCGCCGGGCAGCCGCGCCACGCCGGGTCGCGTATCCACCGCTACCAGGGCCGCCAGCGCGGCGCGCGTCTCCGCCGTGTCGCGCAGATCGTGCAGGCGCAGGATTTCGCGCAGCGCGGCCGCGCCCCCATCCCCGCCCGTCACCGACAGGTGGTTGAGCGCGAGGTGAGAGATCAGCCGCCAGGCGCCGCGGTCGTTCAGCCGCGGGCGCAGCGTCGGCGTGGGCGGCGAGATGCAGTCCACCATCGACACCGGCGAACCGCCCTGCGCCACGCGCAGCCGCGGCTGGCCGGCGCCGAAGGGCAGCAGTGCCGGCAGGTCGCGGTTGCAGCACAGCGCCTCGACGGTCAGCACACCCTCGGCGACCTGGGCCGGGTCGAACTCGGCGTCGCGTAGCTCGATCCAGGTCTGGGTGCCGGTGACCGGGGGCGTCGCGCCGCGGCGGAAGGTGACGTAGTTGATGTCGGCGAGCAGCGTCTCGTCACCCTCCGCCCGGCCAACCCGGTAGAAGGGCAGCACCGTGCGCCGGCGCCCATCGGCGCGGCTCTCGCGCACCGAATCGACGGCGTAGATCTCGAGCGCGCCGGGACGGCGCGCATCTGGCACCACCATCCATTCGGATTGCGTGCCGTCGAGGCCGATCGGTTCGCAGCGCTGCGGGAACAGGTTGATCGCAGGCGTGCAGCCCAGCGCGACATTGTCCACGCCGACCGACCGTTCGAGCTCCGGCATGGCGCGGGACAGATAGACGAAGATGTCGAGCTTGTCGGATTCCTGCAGCAGGGTCCGCGCATCCAGCCCGTTGAGATCGAGGTAGAGGAACTTCTCCGGGAAGGCGAACCACTCCGTCAGCATGCGGTAGCCGGCGAAGGAGCGGTTCGGCCAGGGCAGCGCCGCTTCCTCGGCGCTGAAGCCGCCGGGGGAGAGCGCATCGGCATCGAGCAGCGTCGGGCGCGGATCGACCGGGCTGTCGGCCAGCGCGAGCCCGAGCGTCGAGGTGCAGAGCAATTCGTGCAGCAGCGCCGCCTGCGCGCCGACGCCGCGCAGGTGCAGGCGCAGTTTGTCGAGGCCGAGCTTCGCGAAGGTCAGTTCCGGCGTCGTGGTGCGCAGCGTGATGCGCAGCACCCCCAACGCGCCCTGCACGCGGTTGTTGACCGGCGCGGTGATCGGCAGGCCCGACAGGCGGAAGGATTCCACCGTCACCGGCCAGACCGTGGCGTCGTGGCAGGTGGTGAAGCGGACCGGCTCGCCGCGCACCGGCTCGGTTTCCACCATCAGGCCGCGCGGCACGCGGGTCGGCCCGGTCGCTTCCGGCGGTGCCGAGAGCTTCAGCGTCGTCATCGACGGCACGGGTGCGAGCAGATGCGGCGCCAGCATCTCGAGCAGCGTCTCGCTGAACTCGGGCAATTCGTCGTCGAGGCGCTGCTGCACCCGCGCGGCGATGAAGGCGACACCTTCGAGCAACCGCTCGACATAGGGATCGTCCACCGCCTCGGCGGTCACGCGCAGCCGGGCGGCGACCTTCGGATAGGCATCGGCGAATTCACCGGCGAGCTTGCGGATCGCGCGGAGCTCGCGGTTGTAATAGGGGAGCAGCGATTCAGACATCGCTCAGTCCTCCCGCACCGCGACGTCGAGCGTGGTCGGGCGCACCAGCGTCTCGAAGGAGATGTGCTCGGGCACCGGGTCGGTGCGCAGCACCGCTTCGATGCGCAGGCGCAGGACGCGGTCGATCGATCGGCCCTCATTCTTGTGGAGTTGCACCTTCACCCCGGTCAAGCGCGGCTCGAAGCGGGTGATGGTCGCCTGGATCTCGCGCGACAGGGCGGCACGACGCTCCTCCTCGGTGAAGGAACCGGCGGTCGGGTCGGGCACGCCATAGCCGATCGGCGACATGGACAATTCGGTGAAGCCCGGCGGCGGGGGCAGGCGGCGGCGGCGCGCGTTGAGCAGCGCCTCGAGATCCCGGCGCACCGCGGTGCGCAGCAGGTCCACCGCGACGGATTGCGACAGCGGCGGATCGCGCGGGCTGTCCGGGTCGGCATCGAGCAGCCGGTCGAGCAGCGGCAGCCGGATGCGCGGGCTCGATCGGTTATCGGACATTATTCATGCCTCAAACGCCGGCGCCGGCATCCGCCGGCTTGGCTTTCGCGCCCTGCACTGACGCGCTGGCGGTGGAGGGTGGTTTGGGCGCGGTCGCGCTGTGCGCTCCTGGCCCGATGCCAGGCATCGGGCCGAAGGGGGTCGGCGGTCATGTTGGAATCCGTCCGGCCGCCTGGCTTTCGCGCCCTGCGGCAGCCGCCGTTGGCGGCCTGGGCACGGCCGTGCCGTACGCCCGCGACCCGATGCAGGACATCGGGCCGGAAGGGCGTCGCGGTCGTGGGCGTAGGCCTGGTCAATCGAAGGTAATCTCTGTGAGTTCGGCGAGCGTCTTCGCCTCCTCGCCGATGAGGAATTCGCGCATGCCGAGGCCGCGCACTAGCCCGGCATCATCCTGCCATTCCGTCCCGCGGCCGAGCCGCAGCGGGTTCGGCATGTCCTTCGCCGTCCAGGGATAGACGGTCGGCATGTAGACGACACCCTCCTGGCCGTCCTTGGTCTCGATGGTGCAGCGGCGCCAATAGAGGTCGCGCGGTCGCTTGGGCTCGTCGAAGGACAGCGCGCGCAGGCGCTCGACCGGCACCCACATGTATTCGCCGCCGGCGGTGTGGATCTCGATCATGGCGGCCAGCACGTCATCGGCGTCGCGCAGGTCGTCGAAGGCGACGCCGTCCACCTTGCCCGGCACGCGCGGGCGCAGCGATTCCACCTCGGCCCCCGCCGCGGCCGCACCGGCATGGTCGCCGCCGCGCAGCAGCGTCACCGCCCGCGCCGCGGCCTTCTGCGCCTCGGTCGGATCCTCACCCTGGAACTTCGGCACGCGGCCGTCCCGGAAGACCTGGTGGCGGACCACCTCGGCGCGCAGCAACTGGCGGAACTCCATCACGGTCGGCGACGGGTTCTCCTCGATCACCGCATCGAGGGAACGGTCCGCGCGTTCGAACTCCCCGGCGAAAAGGAGCATCTCGGCGAGCAGCCAGCGCGCCCCCGGCTCCCGTGGATTGGACTTCACCGTGGCGATCGCCGCCGCGACCGCTCCCTCGATGTCGCCTGCCTTGAACGCCTCGCCTGCCGTGGTCATGCCGCTTGCCTCGCCGCCTGGAGATCCGTCACGAGGCGGAAGGCCGCCCCCACCTCGTCCAACTGGTAATGCGGCTGCAACAGCACCGTGCAGCCGAAGACACCGGGCTTGCCCGGTTTCTCATGCACCTCGACCCGCGCCTCGCGCAGCGGATAGCGCGCGCCGGAATCACCGGCACCGCCCGCCGAGATGTTGGTGAAGCCCTGCAGCCAGCGCTGCAGCCGTATCTGGATGTCGTCCGCCGTCTGGAAGGACCCCACCATGTCGCGCCCCATCAGCTTCACGCAATGGGCGAAGCGGCTGACGCAGAGCATGGCATTGAACTGCGCCGAGAGGCGCTGGTTGGCATTCGCCGCCGCCGCCGCCGCCGTCTCGCCCTGCATGCGGGGCGGGCGATGGATCGACGGCGTCGCCGCGAAGGACGCCTCCGGCAGCAATTCGAGCCCGATGAAGGGAATGAAGCCGGCCTCGACCGCCTGGCGTTCCTGGTCGTCGGTCAGCGCGACCTCGACCGGCGGGCGCAGCGTGCCCGAACGCGGGTCGCCGGACAGGCGTTCGGCTGGCAGGTCCTCGATCACGCCGCCGGAGGCCTCGGCCGCGATCGTCGCGCCGCGCACATCGGCGGGCCAGGACGCCTTGGCGAAGGCCCGGATGGCGGCAGCCGCGAGGCCATAGGCCGGGCTGGTCCAGACGCGCGCCTCCGGCCCCGGCGCGTATTCGCGATAGCGGAAGCCATCGGCGCGGGTCGCGTCATCGGGCCAGGGCGCGCGGCCGAGCGCGCGCGGCAGCACGACGGAGAGAAAGCGGCTGTCCTCCCGCCCCTGCAGCGAACGCCAGCGGGTGCGGTCGGCGGCGCGCAGCACATCGGTCAGGTCCGCTGCCGCACCCACGCCGGCCCAGGTGTCGAAGCCAAGCAGCGCGGGATGGGCCGCGATCGCCGCCGGCGCGAAGGCCGCGGCGGCGACGCCGGCCAGGCCGTCGAGCCCGGCGATGTCGTCGGTCGGGCTGCCGGGTCCGGGTGCGTGGCGCACCTCGTAATCAGCGACCAGCATGCCGAAGGGCTCGCCGCCGGGGGAGCCGAACTCGCCCTCATACACCTGCTTGAACAGGACAGACTGGTCGAATTCGATGGCGCGTTCGAAGTCGCGGCAGATTTCCCCCCAGCGCGCGACGAAGATGCGGATCTTGATGCGTGCGCCGAAGGGGACGCGATCGACCAGCCAGTCCAGCGACCGCCAGCCGCCTTCCAGCCGGCGCAGCCGGTCGTCATGCAGCACGGTGTCGAGCTGGCTGCCGATCAGCCGGTCGAGCGCGGCGATGTCGCGATCGACGGCTTCCTCCAGCCGGGCGATGGCGTTGGCGCGCCCTGCCTTGCTGCCGTCATGGGCCGTGATGTTGGCCAGCCGCGGCCCGAACCAGGCGCGGATGGCCTCGACGGGCGATCTCTCGACCAGGAAGGCCGAGAGCGCTTCCGCCCCCCCGGCCGCGGAGCGGCCGAGGAAGTTCCCGGAGAGGACCTGTGCGCGCAGCGGCACCGGCGGGTCGGTATCGGGCGGCTGTGGCACCACGCCGCATTCCCCTTTCCGCCCCGCCGTTGCGTCAGGCCTTCTGCGGAATGCGCGCGACCATGCGCATGGAGGTCGAGAGTTCCTCCATCTGCAGCCACGGGCGGAGATAGGCGACGGCGTTGTAGACGCCGGGCTTGCCCGGCACCTCCTTCACCTCGACCTTCGCCTCCCGCAGCGGGTAGCGCGCCTTCAGGTCCTGGCCGGCATTCTCGTTGGCGTTGACGTAGTTCTGGATCCAGCGGTTCAGCCAGATCTCGACATCCGTCGATTCCATGAAGGAGCCGATCTTGTCGCGCGCCATGACCTTCAGGAAGTGCGCGAAGCGCGACGTCGCCATCAGATACGGCAGGCGGGCGGAGATCGCCGCATTCGCCGTCGCTTCCGGCCGGTCGTACTTCTTCGGCTTCTGCACGGACTGCGCACCGAAGAACACGGAGTAGTCGGTGTTCTTGTAGTGGCAGAGCGGCAGGAAGCCGAGGCCCGAGAGCTCCGCCTCGCGCCGGTCGGTGATGCCGATCTCGGTCGGGCACTTGGTGTCGCTGTCGCCATCGTCCGAGGTGAAGACGTGGGTCGGCAGGTTGGACACCTTGCCACCGCCCTCCGCACCGCGGATGGCGACGCAGAAGCCATACTGCGCGAAGGCGTCGGTGAGACGCGCGCCCATGACGTAGGCGGCGTTCATCCAGCAGTAATGCTCGTGGTCCATCGCCTTCGGCTTGCCGTTGGCGTCGTAGGGCGCCTCCTCATAGGCGAATTCCTCCACCGGGACGGTGGCGGCGCCATAAGGCAGGCGCGCGATGGTGCGCGGCATGACCAGGTTGAGGAAGCGCGCATCCTCGGTGTCGCGCAGGCCGCGCCACTTGGTGTACTCGGCCGTCTCGAAGATCTTGGCGAGATCACGAGGCTTCGACAGCTCGCGATAGTCGTTCATGCCGAACATTTGCGCGGAGGCCGCGGAGATGAAGGGCGCGAAGGACGCCGCCGCGATCGACGACATCAGGCGCAGCGTCTCGACGTCGTCCGGGTGGGACGTCCACTCGTAGTCGCCGATCAGCGAGGCGTAGGGCTCGCCGCCCGGGGTGCCGAACTCGTTCTCGTAGATCTTCTTGAAGAGCTGCGACTGGTCGAATTCGACGGCACGCTGCAGGTCGCGCGACAGCTCGCGCTTGCTGATCTGCAGCAGGCGGAGCTTCAGGGACGTCCCCGTCTCCGAGTTCATCACCAGGTAATGCAGGCCGCGCCAGGAGCCTTCGAGCTTGCTGAAGCGCTCATTGTGCATGATGGCGTTCAGCTGCTCGCTGACCTTCTGGTCGATCGCGGCGATGGCGCGATCGAAGGTCTGCGACAGGTTACGGCTGAAGGTCACGGTGCCCTTCAGCGCTTCCTCGGTCAGCGCCTTGATCAGGTCCTGGGCGCGGTCGCGCTCGGTCTGCTTGGTGGCGCCGATGACCTGGTCGAGAAGGCCAAGACCGCCTTCGGCTTCCGTGGTCGTCGTGCTGCCGGCGGGGGCCGACTGGGTGCCGCTCATGCGTTCAGCCCTCCTTCTTGTCGAGGCCGAGCTCGGCCGACAGCTTGTCGAGCTTGTCCTTGTCCTGCAGCACCTGCTCGAGGAGCCCTTCGAGCTCGTCCGAGCGGTCCACCTTGGACATCAGGTCGCGCAGCTTCGCCCGTGTCTCGAGCATCGCCTTCAGCGCCGGCACCTGCTCGGCCACCTTGGCGGGCTCGAAGTCGTCCAGGCTGTTGAACTTCAGGTTGACCGCCATCTGGCTGCCGTCGCCGGCCAGGGTGTTGTCGACCTTGATGTTCAGCCCGGGCTGGATGCGGGCCATCACGTCATTGAAGTTGTCGCGGTCGATCTGGACGAATTTGCGTTCGGCCAGCGGCTTCAGCGGCTCACTGGGATCGCCGGCGAAGTCGCCCATGATGCCCATGACGAAGGGCAGCTCGCGCTCGATCTGCGCGCCTTCCGTCTCGACCTCATAGGTGATGTGGACGCGCGGCTTCCGGACCCGCGCGAGCTTGTCATGCACGCTGCTCATCAGCATTCCTCCAAAGGGCGAGGTCCGAGGCCCATGATTACGGTGGCGGGAGACTACGCACCCAGCCCGATCCGGGTCAACGCATCCGCATCATCGCCGTGAGGCGCATCACTCCTCGGCGACGTGGATGCCGAGGGCGGTCAGCAGCATCCTCCGCACGGAGGCATCGGGCATCACCTCCGCGAGCAGTTCCGGCAGGGGCATCCGGGCGCGCCGGACCGCGTCGTCCAGGGTGAAGGCCAGCGGCGAATGCGGCTCCGTCCGGCGGAAGAAGCCCGCGATCTCCTCCAGCTGGCGGATCGCGTCTTCGCGGGTACGCATGGGCTTCGGGCCGGCAGCCACCCCGCCACCGCCCCCGGCGGGCGCATCGCCGCCGCCGCCGCCGGATGCGTCGACGGCAGCCTCCTCGGCCGTACCCGGCTCGGCCGGCGCGCCGCCGATCCGGGTCACCAGCTCGAGGATGGCCTGCAGCGCCTCGGCGACGCGGCGGGTAGACGGCGCGCTGCCGCCAAAGCGGGTGGAGACGGCGGCATCCATCGCTGTCCAGGCGGTCAGCGCCGCCCGCGCCTGCTGCCCGGCCGCCCGCAGCATCCCCACGCTCGCCCGTGCCTCGTTCTGCAGGGCGTTGAAGTCGGGCACGCCGGAATCGATGCGGGCCTGGCGACGCTCGGCATCGGCGATCGCCGCGGTCTCCTCGGCGCGCTGCCAGGTAAAGAGGTCGCCATCGGATCCGTCGGCGCGCTGGAACAGCGGGTAGCGGCGGATCGACGCCATCAGGGTGCCGTCGGCACCTTCGCCGGACAGGCCGCCGATCGGGGCGCCGCGATCCTCGATGCCGTCCTCGCTGTCGAGGGCGGGGAAGCCGTGATCCCAATACTGGTTGCACAGCCCGGTGATGACCTCGGCGGCGTCGGCCAGGCCGGGCAGGCCGTCCACGCGGACCAGCGCCTCCGCCATCCAGCAGGCGATCTCGAAATCCTTGGACCGGCCGCTGACCGCCTCGATCCCGAGCTTCTTCACATCCCGCCAGGCGGTGGCGATGGCCGCCGGATTGGCCTCCGGGTCGCCGCCATCGATCGCGCGCTCGCCGGCGCGCGCGTCGTTCCTCTGGGTGCGTATCCGCTGATAGAGCGAGGTCGGCGAATAGTCGGGACGCAGATCCTCGCCGGCCCCCTCGCCATCGGCCAGCGGTGCCAGAAGCGCCTCGATATCGAGCACACCTTCACCCATCGTTAACCCCCGTGTGATGCCCCTTACACCGAATGACGGGGGCCGATGCACGCCACGCTAGCACGCTGGACTCGTTTCGCACGCCCCCTTACCGTCCGCGTCGCGGAAGCAAAGCCGCTCCGCGAGTGCAGTTCCAGGTGAGGCAGTCCCGGCATGGTGGCGATTGATCTGAAATCCCTCGTCGGGCGCATGAACGCGCTCACGCGTCGGCAACTGGAGGCGGCGGCCGGGCTCACCCTGTCGCGCACCCATTACAATGTGGAGATCGAGCACGTCCTGCTCAAGCTGGTCGAGACCGGCGGGTCGGACGTCGCCGCGGTGCTGCGCAAGGGCGGCGTCGATGCCGGGCGCGTGGCGAACGAGATCACCCGGGCGCTCGACAAGTTCAAGACGGGCAATGCCCGCGCGCCCTCGCTGTCCCCGGACATCGTGACCTGGCTGCGCGAGGCCTGGCTGCTGACCAGCCTCGAAAGCGGGGCGCCGAAGATCCGCTCGGGGCACCTGCTCGCCGCGCTGCTGAACGATGACGCGCTCGGCCGCACGGTGAAGGACAGCGCGCCTTCCCTGCTGAACCTGCCGGCCGATGTAGTGCGGCGGAATCTCGGCGAGATGGCCGAGGGCAGCGAGGAAGCCGCCGAGGCCGGTGCCGAATCCGCCGCCGGCCCCGCCGCGGGCGGTGCGCCTGGCGGCGAGGCGCCGCGCTCGGGCGGCCCGCTCGACCAGTACTGCACGGAGCTCGTCGCCCACGCCAAGGCCGGCAAGATCGACCCGATCCTCGGCCGCGACGGGGAGATCCGCCAGATGGTGGATATCCTGACCCGGCGGCGCCAGAACAACCCGATCCTCACCGGCGAGGCCGGCGTCGGCAAGACGGCGGTGGTGGAGGGCCTCGCACTTCGCATCGCCGCCGGCGACGTGCCCGAGGCGCTGAAGGGCGTGAAGCTCTACTCGCTGGACATGGGCCTGCTGCAGGCCGGTGCGGGCGTGAAGGGCGAGTTCGAGAATCGTCTCAAAGGTGTCATCGACGCGGTGAAGTCCTCGCCGACGCCGATCGTGATGTTCATCGACGAGGCGCATACCCTGATCGGCGCCGGCGGCGCGGCGGGGCAGAACGATGCCGCCAACCTGCTGAAGCCCGCCCTGGCGCGCGGCGAGATGCGCTGTATCGCAGCCACCACCTGGGCCGAATACAAGAAGTACTTCGAGAAGGACGCCGCCCTGACCCGCCGCTTCCAGGTGGTGAAGGTCGAGGAGCCGTCCGAACCGCTCGCCAACGCCATGCTGCGCGGGCTGGTCGGCACGCTCGAGAAGCACCATGGCGTGCGCATCCTCGATGAGGCGATCACCCAGGCGGTGAAGCTGTCGGCCCGCTACATCCCGGCGCGGCAGCTGCCGGACAAGGGCGTGTCGCTGCTGGATACCGCCTGCGCCCGCGTCGGCATGTCCCAGGCGGCGATCCCCGCCCCGGTCGAGGATCGCCAGCGCCGCCTCGCCCTGATCGACACCGAACTGGGCGCCATCAAGCGCGAGGAGGCCACCGGCGCGAACCACGAAGCGCGCCGCCTCGCCCTTGAGCAGGAGCACGCGAAGGTCTCCGCCGAGCTCGAGGAGGTGATGAACCGCTGGGAGCAGGAGAAGGCGCTCGTCACCAAGATGCGCGACATCCGCCACCAGATCGAGACGGCGGCCGTGCCCATGCCTGCCCCGGAAGGCGCCGCCCCGGCCGCGGTGGACCTGGAGGCACTGAAGAAGGAACTCGGCGAGACCGCCGATGCGCTGCACAAGCTGCAAGGCGAGGAGCCGCTGGTCTTCCCGGTGGTCGATGGCCAGGCGGTGGCCGATGTCGTTGGCACCTGGACCGGCATCCCCGTGGGCCGGATGGTGTCGGACGAGATCCACACCGTCCTGAAGCTCAAGGACCACCTGATGGAGCGCGTGGTCGGCCAGGACCATGCGCTGGATGCGATCGCCCAGGCGATCCGCACCTCCCGCGCCGGGCTGACCGACCCGCGCAAGCCGATCGGCGTCTTCCTGATGGCCGGCACGTCAGGCGTCGGCAAGACGGAGACGGCGCTCGCGGTCGCCGACCTGCTCTATGGCGGCGAGCAGAACATGACGACCATCAACATGTCCGAGTTCAAGGAGGAGCATAAGGTCTCCCTCCTGATGGGCTCGCCGCCGGGTTATGTCGGCTATGGCGAAGGTGGCGTGCTGACCGAAGCGGTGCGCCGCCGCCCCTACTCCGTCATCCTGCTGGATGAGATGGAGAAGGCGCATCCCGGCGTGCAGGACGTCTTCTTCCAAGTGTTCGACAAGGGCGCGATGAAGGACGGCGAAGGCCGCGACATCGACTTCCGCAACACCGTCATCATCATGACGTCGAACGCCGGCACCGACACCATCGACAAGCTGTGCGCCGATCCCGACATGGCGCCCGAGCCCGAGGTGCTGCGCGAAAGCCTGATGCCGGACCTGCTGAAGTCGTTCAAGCCGGCCTTCCTCGGGCGCACCAACGTCGTCATCTACTATCCGCTGCCGCCCGAGATCCTGAAGAAGATCGCCGGGCTCAAGCTGCGCAGCATCGGACGTCGCCTCAAGGAGGCGTACAACGTGCCGCTACAGGTGGACGACAACGTCATTGATGCGATCGTCGAGCGCTGCAAGGAAGTCTCCTCGGGTGCGCGCAACATCGACAACATCCTCAGCCGCACGGTGCTGCCGGAGCTTTCCGCGCGCATCCTCGCGCGCCTCGCCGACGGTCATGAAATCCTTCAGGTGAAGGTGGGTCTGAACGACGATGGGTCGTTCCGATACGACGTCGATTGAGATAAGGTTCTTCGTATCAGGAGGCGACAGCGGGTCGCCTTCCGGGGGTAGGTAGGGAAAGGGACACAGCGATGCCAATTCTGATGGAATACAAGGGCATTCCGGGCGAGAGCAAGATTAAGGGCTTCGAGAAGTACATCGAGCTCACCTCGTTCGAATTCGGCCTTGGTCGCCGGATTACCTCGGGCGTGAACTCGGTCCGCGAAGGTTCCGTCGTGAACATGAGCGAGATCGTCGTGAAGAAGTCGACCGACGGCACCACGCTCAAGCTCTTCGAGCAGGCCTGCTTCGGCAAGCTGAACAACGAAGTGAAGATCTCCTTCGTGCGCACCGGTTCGGGCGACCCGCAGGAATTCCTCGGCGTCTACCTGAAGGCCACCGGCGTGTCCGGCCTGTCCTTCAAGGCCGCCGGCGGCTCGGGCGTCGACAGCCGCCCTGGCGAGACGGTGCACATGAACTTCGGTGAGATCGAAGTGAAGTACAACCCGATCGGCGACGACCTGACGGGCAGCCCCGCCTCCACGAGCTGGAAGCTGTCGTCGATGACGAAGTGATGCCGCGCCGCGCAGCGGCGTGACATCCCCGGCGGGCGCCGGACCATAAGACTGGACATGCCGTCCGGAGCCATCCGGGCGGCATATCCTTGGCGAAAGCCATCGGAGAACAGACGCCATGAGCGATGTTGCGATCTGCATGTGCTTTGACGGCGTGCGGGGCGAGTCCGGGCTTCCGCCGTCCTTTGTCCAGAAGTCGCCGGCAAGCGGCGGATGGATGAACCTGAAGGGCTGCAGCTTCTCGGCCGCGTTGCCGGCCGGCCAGACTGAGCCTTGGCAGGACTCGAGCGCGCTGGACGTCACGGAAATCACCGTCACCAAGCTCGCGGATGCGTCCTCCACCGGCTTGTACCGCGACGCGCTGTTCGGCGGCTTCGACAGCAACGTCGTCATCGTCTTCCTGCGGACCGGAACCGCCCAGCCTCAGCAATACCTGCGCCTGGAGCTCCTGGGTTGCGGCATTGCCGGCTTCACCACGATATCGACGGGGTCCGACCGGCCGCTCGAGAGCTTCAGCATCCGGTACACGCGCATGGACATCACGTCGTGGGCCTTCGAAAGAAGCGGCGCCTCGACGGCGCGGGCGACCGCCACCATCGCCAACTCGCTCTGAGAGGGGAGCCGTCATGGCAGTCCAGCAATCCGGCTCCGGTGGCGACAGCACCCTTTTCCAGGTGCCGGGCATCATCGGCGAGGCGAGGGCCCCCGACCATATTGGCTGGCTGACGCTGGCCGGCTTCGAATGGGGCGGTACGCGCGTCGCGCGCAACACTTCGCAGTCTTCTTCCAGCGGCGCACGGGCCTGGGCACCACAGCTCCGCTCCGTGAAGTTGAAACGCATCTCGGATGCGAACAGCGCCCTGTTCTGGAAGAACATGGTGGACCGAAGCATCTTCCCAGAGGTCAAGATCACCTGGCTGCGCACCGGCACGACCCGGCCGATCCCCTATTTCGGAATCACGCTGGAGAGTGCCCACGTCCTACGGATCTCGGAATCGTCCGAGGGGGACCGGCCGCACGAGATCATCGAAATGAAGTATGAGGTGGTCACGGTTGGCGTGAGCAATGTCGGCAACACGCTGTCCGGCTCGCAGGACCTCGTACGATACTCCGTGCCGGAGCACTCGGGCGGCTAGGGCCGCTTACCCTCGCGCCGGATCGGCACCGGCCCGCCTTGGGCGGAATTCGGGCGCGTGGCGATGCCCGGTCCGGCAGCACGGGAGCGCAACCGCCATCGAGCCAAGCGCTTGAACGGCCGCGGGGCCTGACCAGGCGCAAATCATCCGGTCGGGCGAGGATTTCCCCAAGGACACGAGGCAAGCGACGGCGCCGCGATCCGGCGCGCGCAGGCCAATGGCTCCGCCGGCGTCACGCCAGGCAATCCACCCCGATCGCGCTGACATTGTCGCGGGCACCGCGGCTGACCGCCTCGTTGATGATCGCCTGCACATCGGCGCCCCCGCCGAGCATGGCCGCGATCTCCGCCTCCGCCATCGTCTTGAACAGGCCATCGGTGCACAGCAGGAAGCGGTCGCCCTCGATCATGCGGCCGGACACCTTGTCGAGTTCCAGTTCGCCATGCGCCCCGATCGCGCGGGTGATGACATTGGCCTGCGGATGGCTCTCGGCCTCCTCCTCGCGCAGCGTGCCCTGGTCCACCAGTTCCTGCACCAGGCTGTGGTCCTTGGTGACGCGCGAGAGCGTGCCCTGCCGCAGCAGATAGGCGCGCGAATCGCCGGCCCAGAGCATCGCGAAATGCTCCCCGCGCGCGAGCATGACGACGACCGTCGAGGCAAGGATCCGACCCGGCCCGCGCCGCGCCGCTTCCTCCTGCAGTTCCTGGTGCACGGCGGTCAGGCGCAGGCGCACCTGCGCCATCAATTCCGCCGCCGCCAGGCCCGCCGGGATCACGCCCATCGCCGCGACGATGGCGTTGGATGCGACGTCGCCCGCGCCATGCCCGCCGGCACCATCAGCCACCACCCACAACCCGATATCGGATCGATCGAGCAGCGCATCCTCATTGCGCGGACGCACCGCGCCGGGATGGGTCGCAGCCATTGAGGCAAGGCGCCAGGTCATGCGTCGGCTTCCAATAGGCTGGCGAAATCGGCCGCCGGCAGCAGGGCTGGCAGCGACCGGATGGAGGGTGGCAGGCGGCCGCCACCGCCCGTCCACCAGCCACCGCCCGGCGGCGGTTCGGGTGCGGCGGCCGACGGCAAGGGCGTGGGCATGGCGGCAAGCGGCAGTGAGGCGAGTTCCGCGAGGATCGGCGTAGCCGCCAGCGGCTCCATCGCCGGCGCGACATCCTCGGCGGGCAGGCGCGGCGGCGCATCACCGGCGGCGATCAGCGCCGCCAGTGGATCGCTCTCCACGGCCAGGCCGGCCTGCGTGGCCGCCGGTGCCGCATCGCCTTCGCCAAGCAGGAAGGCGAGCGTGCCGTCGGACGGCGCGGGTGCCGGCGGATCGGGCGTCGCCATGTGGGGCGGCGGGGCGCTGCCGGGCATCTCGGGAAGCGTCGCCGCCTCGGCCGCCGGCACGGCGCGGCTGAAGATGTCGAGCAGGTCGCCC
The DNA here is from genome assembly GCF_057586215.1 of Roseomonas sp. SRI_022. Lineage (NCBI taxonomy): Bacteria > Pseudomonadati > Pseudomonadota > Alphaproteobacteria > Acetobacterales > Roseomonadaceae > Roseomonas > Roseomonas sp. SRI_022. The sequence continues at coordinate 7,974 of NZ_JBYCZL010000035.1, read as the reverse complement.
GGCGGCGCCGCGGGCGCGTCGCTTACCGGCGGCGACGCGTCACCACCGGCGAACAGGTCGAGCACATTGCCCGCTGCGACCGACAGGTCGCCCTCCGATCCATCGACGGACTCGGCCAGCGCAACTCCCTGGCTCTCACCGAGGCTGTCGCGCAGATCGGCCACGGGCGACATCGCGTCATCCTCAGGCGCCGCGGCGAAGGGCAGCGGCGGCGGATCAGCGGGTTCGGCAGGGCTCCACCCGGATGGCGGGGGCGCCGGCTCGGCTTCCGGTGGCTCGGCACCGGGCAGCGGGATCGCGGCGGCCAGGGCATCCGCGTCGGCCTGCCCGGCCCGTCCCGCCAGGGCCGCGGCCTCCAGCGCCGCGAACCAGGCCCGGCTCGGTGTCGGCTCCCCAAGCGGCAACAGCACCGCCAGCGTGATGGGGAAGCGCCGGCCGACCATGTCCTCGCTTGGCAGCAGGACGCCGGCCACGGCGTCCGGCCCGCAGGCCCCGGCCGGAAGCGCGAAGCGCCAGGGTGGCGCGCCGTCCCAGACCGCTGCCCAACGATCGCCCAGCCGTTCGCGCGCCGTCGCCATCCCATCCTGCAGCCAGGAATCCCAAGGCCCGACGAAGGTCGTCGGCAGGCCACGGCGCACGAAATCCCCGTGCGCCGGCACCTTGCCGAACAGACCCGTCAGGGGGAGAGCGTCGGGCATCGGAACTCCGTCAGCTCGCGCAGGCCGAATGGGTGCTGCGTGCTGCCGGCGCGCAGCTCGAAGTCGATGACGCGATCCCCCTGCGTCACGCGCAGCCGCAGCCTTTCGCGTGCCGGCGTCGTGGTCAGGGTGGATCCGCGCCGCATCACCAGCCGCAGCGCCGACCAGGCACCGTCGAAGGCGAGCGGCCCGGCGAGCGAGGGCGGATCGAAGGTCAGCGTCATGTTGCCGCGCGCCGGCCAGGACATGGGGATTGGCCGGAACGACGCGGTGCGTGTGATCTCAGTCTTCGCGCCCTCGAACTCCAGCGTCGCCATCTGCGTGCCGGCGTCCATGTTCTGCGGCACCAGTTCGAAGCGCAGGCCGATCGAGGCGACGCCGGGGAAGAAGGCGTCGCGGATCGCCCGTGCCCGCTGGAACTGCATCAGGTCTGCCGCGGAGATCGGCGGCGGCAGGCCGTCGGTCGCCACCGGCCGCCAGGGCAGGCTGGTGATGTCGGCATATTGCCGGACATTCTGCGTGAAGAACTGGTCGAACACCCCGCCGGGCCCGAACAGGCGGATGAAGTCATCCACCGGCAGGTCCTGGCCATTGATGTTGAACGGGAAGCGCTGGTCGAGCCCACGGCAGAAGGGTGCGATCTGCTGCGCGCCAGCAGCCGCGAGCGCGGCCTTGGCCCCGCCGCCGCGCGCCGCGGCGGATGCTGTGACCATGCCGTTCAGCCAGCGCTGCAACGGCTGCGGCTGGCGCACCGCCTCGGCCTGCAGCCGCTGCCCGGGGTCGAGGCCGACACTCGGCGGCGGCAGCGTGCCGGGCGGCGTGCTGGCCAGGCGCTGCACCTGCACGAACAGCTCGTTCACGATGCGCAGCACGTCGTCCAGCGGCTGGCCGGCGGCCGCGCGGATCGCCTCGAAGCGCGGTTCCACCACATCGGCGACAGGTTCGGCGCCGGTCGGTTCGGGCGGCTGCGCCGGCTGGCCGGGCTGCGGCGCGCTGCGCGGCTGGGCGCCCGGTCGCGTCCAGCCCTGCGGCGGCGTGCCGACCGTCAATTGCCGCGCGATGCCGCGCAGCAGATCCTTGATGGGCGAGTTCGGCGCACCGAGGATGTTCAGCGCCTCGGCCTGCTGGGCCAGTGCGGGCGGCAGCGGCACGAGGTTCAGGTCCTCGAGGATCGCCTGCCACTGCTTCACATATTCCTCGGCGTAGAGCCGCAGCACCGACTGTTCCAACTGCACCGGATCGTCGGTGCCGAGATTGGCCCCTTCCGGCCCGAGCACCCAGTATTCCGCGACACCCTGGCGCACCGCCTGGCCGAGCACCGGCAGCAGGCCGCGATAGAGGCCATCGATGGTGTAGAGGCCGGGAATGCCCTCGGTCAGCGGCTGACCGGAGGCACGCACGAAATAGCGCTGCCCCGACTGTCCCAGCGCATCCGCCGGCCGCCAGGGCTGGACGTTCTGCCCCGCCGTCGCCGCGATGGTCTGCAGGCGCGAGAAGACGCGCTGCGCGAGCGGCAGGCGGGAGAAGACGCGCCGCGCCTGGTCCACCAGCGCGCCATCCACCGGATAGCGCTGGAAATTGCGCGCCAGCGTCGCATCCAGGTGGCCCATCAGCGCATCGCGCACCGGCTGGTTCACCGCGCCTGGGAAAGCGCGCTGCCAGTCGCGGGCGAACCAGGACCGCACCACCTCGATATCGAGCGGCCCTTCCTGGCCCAGCATCAGATAGGCGCGGGTCGCCTCATAGAGTTCGTCCGGCCGCTGGAAGGCGCCGCGCATCACCAGTTCCATCCGCGCCAGCAGCCGCGGTAGGAAGGAGCGGTCGAGCGCGCGGCGATAGGCCGCATTGGCGCCGGCTTCGAGCTTCTCGCCCTGGCTCAGCCCGAAGATCGGGCCTTCGCCGCGCGCGGCCGGCGGCAGGTCCCGCGCCGCGTCGAGATAGGGAAGGATGCGGCGGAACTCGGACTCGGTGATGCGATCGAAGGGCAGGCCCTGCGCAGCCGCCTCGGCCTTGCCGATCTGCTCGGCGAGGCGCTGCGCGCGCGCCTGTTCCTTCGCCCAGGCCGTGTAGCCGAACAGGCCGCCGCCCGCGATCACCAGCGCGGCGATCGACCAGGCGGCGATGGCGACGACGCGCCGCCGCTTGTCCGCCTTGCGGTCGTTCGACGCCAGCCGCGCCTCGTTGAACACCACATCCTTCAGCAGCCGCGTGATGAAGTAGGCGCGGCCCTTCTGCTGCATCACTGCCGCCGGGCGGCGCGGATCGAAGCCGAAGGACCGCGACAGCGCGCCGGCCAGCCGGTCGAGCGGGCTGCCTTCCTGCGTGCCGGAGGTGAAGTAGACACCGCGCAGCATCGGTGCGGGATCAAGCCGCGTGCCGCCGAAGGCGGCCGCGATGAAGGCGCCAAGCGGGGCTTCCATCGAGGCGAACTGCGCCGGGAAGCCCTCCAGCGCGGCGCGCTGCTGCGGCCCGCGTTCATTCTGCAGACGCTCCAGCACGCGGTCCTGCAGACGGCCGAGCAGCGCCTGGAATTCCTCGCCGAACTTCGCGGCATGGCCGGCCTCGCCCCCGCCCTCGACCGGGAAGGTGAAGCCCCAAACCTGCTCGCGCGCCGTCTTGTCGAGGTCGTCGAAGAACTCCATGAAGCCGGCGAGAAGGTCGGTCTTGCTGATCATGAAGTAGATCGGCAGCCGCTGGCCGAGCTTGTCCTCCAGCTCCTTGATGCGCCGGCGCACGGTGCGCGCGTGTTGCTCGCGCTCGGCGGGACCGAGACGGGAGATCATGTCCACGCCGAAGGTCACCAGCACGCCATTCAGCGGCAGGCGCGGCCGGTTCTTCTTCAGCAGGCCGAGGAAGCGTTCCCACCCCGCCTTGTCGGCCGCGGCATCCGAATCCTGCGTCGTGTAGCGCCCGGCCGTGTCGATCAGCACGGCGGTGTCGGTCAGCCACCATTCGCAGAAGCGCGTGCCGCCCACGCCCTGCAGCTTGCCGCCGTCGCTCAGCGGGAAGTCGAGCCCGGAATTCGCCAGCGCCGTCGTCTTGCCCGAACCGGGCGGGCCGATGATGACGTACCAAGGCTGGTCGTAGAGGAAGGCGCCCTTCTTGCCGGATGCGGATTTCAGGCGGTCGAGCGCAGCGGTCAGCCGCTCGCGCATCTCGCTTTCTTCTTCCGCGGCACGGTCGGCGCCGGGATCGGGTGCTGCGATGCCCGCCACCAGCAGCAAGTCGCGGCGCGACTTGCGCCGTTCCATCACCCAGATCACCGCCAGGGAGATGACGAACAGGACCGCACAGAGAATCATGCGGTTGGTCTCGCTCTCGAGCGGGCGAACACCGCCGAGATCGATCATCGGGCCGAACAGGTAGACGATCGGCATCAACAGCACGACGGCCAGCAGCGCCGCGATCGCACGCCCTTTGAGGAAGGGCTGGAAGACGGTCAGGATCTCCATGGTCAGTTCGTACCCCTCAGCAGGACCACTTCGATGCGCCGGTTCTCCTCCCGGCCGTCGGCAGTCCTGTTGTCGGCAATCGGTTCCGCATCGGCGCGGCCTTCATAGGTGAAGCGGCCGGGATCGCCCGTCGCGCCGGCGATGATGGCGGCGGCTGCCTCGGCCCGCGCGGCGGACAGGTGGAAGTTGGACGGGAAGCGCACCGTGCGGATCGGCTGGTTGTCGGAATGGCCGAGCACCTGCACGCGTCCCGGTTCGGTCCTCAAGCCCTGACCGATGCGCTGAAGCATCGGGATGAAGCGCTGCTCGACGGTCGCGGAACCCGAGGCGAACATGCCGCGCCCCTTGATGCGCACCGTCACCGAACGCCCGTCGCCGAACACGGTCAGCAGGCCCTGGTCGATCTCGGGCTTGAGGAATTCGCGCAGCGTCAGCAGGAAGTCCGGCGGCGGCGGTGCTACGGTGCGCGGCGGCGGTGGCGGCGGCGCGGGCGGGCGCGGCGGGTCCACCCGCTCGATGGTCGGCAGTGCGCCCGGCGGCAGCGCCGCGAGGCGTTCATAGAGCCCGTCCGAGCCCTCGTTCATCGCATTGGCAAGCCACGCATAGCCCATGCCGAGCGCGAAGACGGCGACGCAGGCAGCGACCCAGGCCGGGATGCCGCGGCGCGGTCCGCGATGCGGCGCATCCACGCCCTTCCAATGCGGCGAGAGCTCGCGCTCCCAGGGTGGCCGCACCTGCGTCAGCAGCTGGTAGAGCCCGGTGCGGATCTGGTCGAGTTCCGACGCCCCGCGCGGCGACAGGCGGTACCGCCCCTGGAAGCCCATCGACAGGCAGAGGTAAGTGACCTCCAGCGCATCCTTCCAGCGCCCGGGATCCTTCTGCATGCCGGCGAGCACGTCGAAGAAGCGATCGCCCGACTTCACTTCCTGATGGAAGGTCGCGACGAGGGACTGCACCGACCACACGCTGCCCTGCCCCCAATTGTAGGACAGCACCACGTCGTCGAGGCTGGCGCAGAGGATGTAGTGCGCGGCGCGCACCTGCTCGGCGCTGACGCCGACGTCGCGGGCATCGACCTCGAACTGGCGGAAGGCGCGCAGCGCGCGTTCGCGCAATTCCTCGCCCTGCGGCGGCGCGGTCATGCCGGCATTGGCGAGCCGCCCCAGCAGGTCAAGCAGCGGCTGCGCCGCGGCGGCAAGCGCGCCGATGCCGGTCTTGGGCAGCGCATCTGCCTCACCCGCCAGGCGCGGGGCGGATTCGGCTCGGCCGCCGCCTTGACCCGCGGCCCCCGGCAGGCCGGGCATCCCGCCAACCGGGCCGGCCGGTGCACCGAAACCCGGCTGCGGCTGGGCGGGCCGGGGCGGCGGCGCGGCGCCGCCGGGCCCCCGCACGACCGTCCGGTCGCTGTCATTGGGTTCGGCGAAGGGATTGTCGCTCATCGCGCGGCGTCCTTCGGGTCAGTGCCAGGCAGGCAGGGGCTCAGCCCCTGATCGCCCAGAGTTCCATCTTGAGGTTCGGGAAATCGCCGGAGACGTGGATGGCGAAGGCCCCGGAATTCTGCATCTGCGCCCAATGCGGGCTGCCGCGGTCGAGTTCGAAATAGACCGCGGCCGAATGGAACGGGATCTGGCGGGGTGCGACCGGCAGCGGGCGCACCTGGATGCCGGGCAGCGCGACGTTGACCAGTTCGCGGATATGCTCGACTGCGCCGATCTTCACCTGGTTCGGGAAGACGCGACGCAGTTGCTCGGATGGCAGGTCCGCCTGCACCGTCAGCACGAACTGGCTGGCGCGCAGCAGGTTGCGATCGACGATCGGGCCGACGCGCACGCCGAACTGGCGTTCCTGCAGCGGGATCGAGACGGCATTCGTCTCCAGCACCATCGACAGCGACCGGCGCAGATCCGCGACGACCGGCGCGAAGGACCGCTGCAGATCCTCATGCCGATAGGCCGGGTAGGTCGCAGCCATCCGCTTCGGGTCGGTGAAGGTGGCGAGCTCGCCGGCAAGCTGCACCAGCGCGGCATAGAGCGATTCCGGGTGGACGTTGCCCGCATCGGCCCAATGCGCCAGCAGCGGCTGCCAGCGATTCACCGCCTGCAGCAGCAGGAAGTCCGCGACCTCGGCAACGCCGCGCGCGCCGGGCTGCGACAGTCGCGCGCCAAGGGCTTCCGCGCGCTGGCCGAGCATGCCGACCAGCTCGCCCACCAGGTTCCCCAACGGCGGCGTGGCGGAGACGCGCAGGCAGGGCGGGATGAAGCGGTCATCGACGACGACGCGGCGATCGGCCTGCACTTCCACCACGCGCGTCAGGCCGATGGTGGAAAAGCCCGCGCGTTCCTCCGTCTCCAGCATGAAGCGCAGGCGCGGGCGGCCGACCTGCAGTTCACCGGGCACGGTCGCATCGGAATGGGTGTCGAAGGCCTCGAAGCTGCGCATGCCGTAGCGGGCATTCGCCATGTCCGGACCTTCGGAGAAGGCGATCTCGGGGCTGCCGGGCTGGCGCACCGGAAGTGCGAGGTAGACCACGCAGTTGCGCGTGCCTTCCGGCAGGTCGAGCGGCGTCGGCTGGTCGGCATGGCCGGGCACGGAGAAGGCGGTGCCGTCCTCCATGATGCCGGTTGCCGAGGCGATGGCGAATTTCCCCGCCGCCAGCAGGTCACGGTCGAGCGAGAGTTCCGTGATGCCCCAGGGATGCGGCCGCAGCGGCGCGGCGCGCGCCTGCAGCATCCATTCGAAATGCCGGTCCTGCTGCTGAAAATGCTGCGCACGGAGGAACATGCCCTCCTGCCAGACCACCTTGTCGTGCCACAGCATCCGCGCCCTGCCCCCTTGTGCCCCGGCCTATCCGTCGCGCCGCGACGCCTGTTCGTAGGCGCGCGCGAATTCCTTGCCGAAGGCGCTGTCGAAATCGTCGTCGAACTGTTCGGTCACCTGTTGGTGAAGACGCTTGTAGGCGTCCCACAGCCGCTTGTCCTTGCTGGCGAAGAGCCCGCCGCCGCCCTGGTCCACGCCCTCGATGCCCTCGGGCGCCAGCCGCGCCAGCAATGCGCGTGCGGCGGCCTGGGTCGCGGCCAGCGTCGCGACCTGGTGGGCGGTCAGGTCCTCGACCGTCTCGCGCACCGCGCGCGGGCCGGCCTGCGGCCCGGCGGTCAGCAGCGAGGCCAGCGCCTGTTCGTCCGAGGCGGCGAACTTCACCGGATTGTTGCCGGCGGATCGCAGCATGGTCTGCTCGATGCGGAATTCGCGCTTCACGTCAGCGCGGGCGATCAGCAACTGCCGCAGCCCCGACACCGCCGCGTGGAAAGCGGCCCCGAGCGCTCGCAGCGCGGCTTCCGGGTCGGCATTCGCGGCGGCGCTCGGCGGCAGCCCCGCTCCGGCGAGGAAGGCCGCGAGGCCGGCATCCGTCCCGCCCGCCGAGGTCGCCGCAACCGGGCGCGGCGCCGGCGGTGGTTCGTGGACCGGCGGAGGAGGTGGTGGCGGCGCAGCGGCACGCGGCGGCTCCGCGAAGGGATCGGCGTGCTGGCCGGCGGGCGCGGGTGCTGGCTGCGGCGCTGCGTATGCTGCGGGCGCTGCCACAGACGCTGCGAAGGGATCGGGCGCGGCCGCGGGCGGCGCCGCGAAGGCAGCGGGCGCGGCGAAAGGGTCCGGGCCAGCCGGGCGCTGCGATGGCGCCGCGAAAGGATCGGGACCCGCCGGATGCGGGGCCGGCGGTGGTGCCGCGAAGGGATCGGGACCCGCCGGGCGTGCCGGTGGCGTTGCCGCGAAAGGATCGGAACCGGCGGGATGGGCCGGCGGCGGCGCCGCAAACGGATCAGGCCCGG
>NZ_JBYCZL010000034.1:0-54403 GCF_057586215.1 Roseomonas sp. SRI_022 | reverse complement strand
CGCGTGGCCGAGCCAATCCAGCCGCCCCCCCCGCCACAGGTGGCCGAGGCCACGCCCTCGCCGCCCCGCCAGGCCGAGCCGCCGCCGCCCACGCCACCACCACCACCCGCCCGCACGGCCGAAGCGCCGACACAGCCACCGCCCCCGCCGCCGCAGCGTACGCCCGCGCCCGAACAGGCGCGGCCGCCGATGGTCGCCGAATTGCCGCTGCCGCCGCCTCCGCCGCCGGCCCCGCCGCCCCAGGCGCCGGAGCAGATGGCGCAGCGCGCCCAACCGCTCGACCTCACGCAGCGTCCGCCGATCCGCCTCGGTGAACCCAACCGGCCGGCTGCGCCCCGGCGCGGGCTCGACCTCAGCCCGGGTGCCACGCTCCCGGGGCCGGGCGAGGTCGAACAACTTCGCGTGCACGGTGCGGAGGCCGGGCCCGACTGGCGGGCCGCCTTCCGGCAATGGCTGGACCAGAACCTGCGCTACCCACGTCAGGCGATCGATCTGCGCGAACAGGGGCCCGTCACGGTGCGCATCAATACCGGCCCGGATGGGCGCGTGCGCGGCGTGGAACTGCGCTCCGCGTCGCGGTCCATCTACCTGAACTTCTATTCGCAGAACGTGTTCCGCGGCGCGCAGCTGCCGCCCTTCCCGCCGGGTTCGGCGCAGGAACAGGTCACCATCGACCTGACGATCAACTACATCCTGTACGGGCGGTAGCGGCGCGGCACCGCGTCAGGCGTGCCCGACCTCACCGAACGCGTCGCGGTTGGTGCTGCGCACCACCGCCGCGAACAGGCGCAGCGCATCGGGCCCGCCGCGGTCGAGCAGGGCGCCATCCTCCATCTCCCGCGCCAGGATCTCGGCGTGGTCGGCGAGGGTTTCCGCCGCGCGGCGCAGGGCCTCTCGCGACAGGGTCAGTTGCAGGTCGTCGCTCAGGGTGTTCCAGCCGGCCGGCCGCATGGCGTTTCCCATCCGGGTCATCCGCCGTCCTGGCGATGGTCTCGGCTCCTCGTGCCGCACCGGCAGAATGCCCGCGACGGGTTAACCGCGCATGACGACCCGGCATCCGGCACCAGGTCCCGGCATTCCAAACGGCACGGCCTTGGGCGGGGTGGTCTGGAGGGCCCGGACCTTTCCATCCCGCGCCCGCCTTGGATCGGCGATGCCGGCATGGCGAAGTTGGCCGGTCGGCGTGCCCTGTTCGCAGAACGACGGCTTCAGGATGCGCGCCGCGAGCCCCGACGCCGCGATCACGCCGCGCACCAGGTGGCTGGTCCTGAACGTCCCGAGCAACCCGACCGCCCTGCCGCCGGGGAAGCAGGTGGCAGCAGTGCAGGGTTCCGCCTATGGCACGAGCCCCTGCTTTCGCGTTTCGTATGCGGCGGATACGGCGAACCTGCGCGAGGCCTGCGGACGGATGCAGCATTTCTGCAGCGAACCGTCCTGAGCAGGTCGAACATCCGAAGGCATCAGCGATGCCGGTGCGGCATGGGCGAGGTTCCCCTGCCGGCGAAGGCCCGCTGCCGATCTCCAGGCGGGGGCGGACGCGCAATCGAGCAATGCATGGTCCGTGCTTTGGGCTGTAGGGTTCGAAAACAAGCACCGTTCGGGAGGGCCGCGTCATGCACATCAACCTGCGTCGCTATCCGACCCTAGGCGTCGACCGCACCACGATCGAGGAGGCGGTGGAGAAGGAGCTCCTCCCCAGCCTGCAATCCGATCCGGGATTCGAGGCGTATTTCGCATTCTGGGACGAAGCAGGCGCGGGCGTCAGCGTGAGCAGCTTCGCGGACGCGGACGCAGCGCACGGTTCGACCAGCGTGGCGCGCCGCTGGCTGGCGAGCCACATGGACTTTTTCCCTGCGCGAGGCGAGGAGTTCTCGGGCGAGTGCTTCGTCCATCAGCAAGCACGGCGTGCGGCAGGCGCCGGAAGCCTTCCTTACGTTCTGATCCGCCTGCTCACCGGCGTCCCGGCGACGCAAGACACGCGGGCCTTTGTGGAGCAGCGGACGCTTCCGTTGATTGAGCGTTCGCCGGGCTTCCGTGCCGTCTGGATGGCGCGGAGTGATCGGGAGACCGGCGACGCCGCCGTCGCGACGTTCTTCGACAGCCCGAACGACGCCATGGCCTGCCACGAGGCGGCGGTGGCGCTGCTGCGCGAAGGCCTTCCCGGCGTATCGGTGACGCAGGTCGTGCAGGGCCGCGCGGTGATCGCCGGCGGTCCCAAGAAGGCAACTTGAAGACTCGCGGTTCTGCTGGTCGTCTCGCGACTTCAGAGCCAACGGCCGGGTGCGCGGAGACTGCCGCGCCGCGGTCGATCCGCCGCGCGCATCCGTCGCATCAACAGGCGATGACGTTCACCGCCAACCCGCCGAGGGATGTTTCCTTGTACTTGTGCGACATGTCGAGCCCAGTCTGCCGCATCGTGGCCACGGCCTGATCGAGGCTCACGAGGTGCCGGCCGTCGCCATGCAGCGCAAGGCGGGCCGCGTTGATCGCCTTCACCGCGCCAATGGCGTTGCGTTCGATGCACGGCACCTGGACGAGGCCGGCAACCGGATCGCAGGTCAGTCCAAGATTGTGCTCGAGCCCGATTTCCGCGGCGTTCTCGATCTGCGCGTTGCTGCCGCCCAAGGCGGCGGCCAGGCCCGCGGCCGCCATCGCACAGGCGGAACCGACCTCGCCCTGGCAGCCGACCTCGGCGCCGGAGATCGATGCGTTTCGCTTGATGATCGCGCCAATCGCGGCTGCGGTGAGCAGGAAGGTCTCCACCCCTGCCGCATCTGCGCCGGGCACGAAGCGTTCGTAGTATTGGAGAACGGCGGGGACGATGCCGGCCGCGCCATTGGTAGGCGCGGTGACGACACGGCCGCCAGCGGCGTTCTCCTCATTCACGGCCAGGGCCCAGAGGTTGACCCAATCCATCGCCTCGAGCGGATCGGCCTGATTGCGCTGCGCCTTTTCCTCGAGCCTGCGAAGCAGTGCGGGGGCGCGCCGTCGCACGCGCAGGCCTCCAGGGAGTTCCCCTGCGCCACGCAGGCCGCGTGCGATGCAGGCATGCATCGCCGCGCGGATCCGCGCGATGCCGTCAGAGAGATCGACCGCGCTGCGCAGGCTGGTCTCATTCGCGCGCATGAGGCCAGCGATGGACAGGCCCGCCGCGCCAGCGCGTTCGAGCAATTCCGCTCCGTCCCCGAAGGGGAAGGGCACTGCCGGCCGGCCCTCTTGCGCCGCGCCCGCCAGAGGCTCGCCGTTCTCGTCCACGACGAAACCGCCGCCGACCGAGTAGTAGATCCGGGTGAAATCGTCCTGCCCCATTGCCCTGGCCGACAGGCGTAGCGCGTTGGGATGGAACGGCAGCATCTCACGTGGCCGAAAGATGATGTCGACCGCCGGGTCGAAGGCGACGCGCCGTCCCGAGGGCAGGCTCAGTCTGCGAAGACGCCGAACCTGCTCGACGAGGATCGCCGCATCATCCGGGTCGACGGTATCGGGCTTGGCGCCGGCGAGGCCGAGAATGACTGCGGCGTCGGTGCCATGCCCCTTTCCTGTCAGGGCCAGCGATCCAAAGAGTTCCACGACCAAGCTGTCGGGCGGAAACAAGAGCTCCACCTGCTCCGCGAAATGCGCCGCGGCCAGCATGGGACCCACCGTGTGGGAACTCGAGGGACCAATCCCGATCCTGAACAGATCGAACAAACCGATCCAATGTGGCGCAGGTGGTGTCATGCGTCGAAGGCATCCGCGGCCGGTGGAGACGGCTGTGACGTGCATCTATCGGGAGACTGGTCCCCCGACACAATACTTCGTTGCCGGCACCCCATCGAGCGCCAGGCAAGCAGGTTTGGCAACGACATCAACCGCGACAAGGCGCCTCGGTTCTCACCTGATCACCGCAATCCCGCCAAGGACAGCCGGGTTGCGCGCGCACGGTGCGGAAAGAGCCATGAGAACATCCGTCTGGTGCGGCGGCGCCGGCCAGTGGCGATGGTCCTGGAGGCCCCGCGCGTCGACCGATGCTGCCGGGAACCGCGGCGCCCCTTCGTCCTGTCACGATCAGGTGAGCGTCAGTTCCACCCGCCCCAGCCTGTCGAACTCCACCACCGCCGTGCAGGGGCCATCGAGCCAGATCGGCGGCGTGACGGAACCAAGGAACACCACCTGCCCCGCCCGCAGCCCGCCAAAGGCCGCCGCGCAGGGCGACGCGGCGAGCCAGGCCAGCGCCTCGAAGGGGTGGCCGAGCAGGTCGGCGCCGACGCCTTCCCCGCGCACCTGCCCGTTCACCGACAGCCGCCCGCGCGTGGCGGCGAGATCGACCGCCCGCCAATCGGCGACCGACGTGCCGAGCACGCCCCCCGCATGGAACACCTGGTCGGCGATCAGCGTCGGCGTCCCGAGCACCGCGAGGTCGCCATAGCGGCGGTCCACGATCTCCATCGCCGCGAAGACCTCGCCGACCGCCTCTGCCGCCTGGTCGCGCGTGCAGGGGCCGGGGGCGATGTCGCGCGCGAGCCGCAGCCCGACCTCGCACTCCACGCCGGGGTCCACGTAGTCGGCATGGCGCGCGGTGGCCGAGCCGGTGCGGAGGCCGGCCTTCGGCACGAAGCCGCCGGCCGGCCCGGACAGGCCGAGATAGGTCTGCATCTGCTTCGTCGTCGCGCCGATCTTGAAGCCGGCCGGCGGGAGCCCGCCGAGGCGCAGCGCGATCTCCTTCTGCAGGGCGTAGCCGGCTTCCGTCGTCCGCGGTGCGATTGCGCCCAGCGGGGCCAGGATGCGCCGCGCGCGGCGCGCCTCGAGAATCGCCTCGGCGGCGTCGGATGCCATGGGTGTTTCCTTCCCTGCCTCGTTCAGCGGCGGATGATCTCGTAGAGCGCGACGGCCGCCGCCGCCGAGACGTTGAGGCTCTCCACGCCCTCGGCCATCGGCAGGCGCACCAGCTCGTCGCAGGTCTCGCGCTGCAGCCGGCGCAGGCCGGCATCCTCGGCGCCCAGCACAAGGGCGACCCGGCGGTCGCGCGGCACCGCCTCGGCGAGCGTCCGCTTCGCCTCGCCGGCCAGGCCCAGCACCCAGAAGCCGTGCTTCTGCAGCGTGGCGATGGCGCGGGACAGGTTCACCTCCCGCACCACGGGCACGATGTCGAGCGTGCCGGACGCGGCGCGGGCAAGCGTGCCGGTCTCATGCGGGGCGTGGCGGTCCTGCATGACCACCGCCGCCGCACCGAAGGCCGCCGCCGCGCGCAGCGCCGCGCCGACATTGCGCGGATCGGTCACCTGGTCGAGCAGTAGCACCGGCCCGTCGGACGCCTCGATCGCGTCCTCCAGGTCGACGGATTCGAGCGGTTCGGCGAGCAGCGCGATGCCCTGGTGCACCGCGTCCTCGGTCAGGAAGGTCTGGAAGCGGGCGCGGTCGGCGCGTTCGGGGGTGACGCGCCAGGGGCCGTCGAAATGGTCGCGCAACGCAATTTCAGCGTCGGTGGTGCAGAGCAGCCGGCGCGGCTTGCGGCGCGGATTGGACAGCGCCGCGAGCACCGCGTGCTGGCCATAGATCCAGTAGGCGCCGGACCCGGCACCGGCCCCGGGGCGCGGCGGCTCGGGGGTGGGATCGGGCAGGGGCGCCGGTTCCGGGCGGCCGCGGGCGGGCAGGCGTGGTTCCTCGCCCCGGCGGTCGGGGCGGTGGCCCTTCTTGGGCGCCGCGGCGCCCCGTTCGGGGTGCGACCGGCCGTGCTTCTGGTGCGGTTCGCCCATGCGCTCGGCCCGGCCGCGGGCCGGCTTGCGAGCGGCGTCGCCGGTCCGGGCGGCCTCACCGACATGCTCGGCGCGGCCGCGCGCCGGCCGGCGCGGTTCCTCGGCGTCGCGTTCGCCGCGTGCACGGGCGGGCTTGCGGGCGTCTTCGCGCTCGGCGCGCGGATGGCGTTCGCCCTCCGCGCGTGGGGTGCGGCCACGGGCTGGCGGGGTGCCGGAACTGCGGGCGGGGGGGCGGCCTGCGGGCCGCTTCGGGGGGCGTGGCATGGCGCGCATCCTGCCCGCTACCGCCCCGCAAGGAAACCGGCGGCCGTTGGGGCGGCCGCCGGTCGGTCGTTCCGGCCGGGGTTTGCCCGGCCGGTATCGGCGCGTCAGCCGAAGATGACGATGTTGTCGCCCGTCCCGCCATTGAGGACGTCCAGGCCGCCCCCGCCGATCAGGACGTCGTCGCCATTGCCGCCCAGCAGCACGTCGGCGCCGATGCTGCCGATCAGGACGTCGTCGCCATCCCCGCCATCGGCGGTGAGCTGCAGCAGCCCCGCGATGAGGCCGGAGGCCTCCACCACGTCGGCACCGCCCAGCCCGTTGATGACCAGCCGGTCGCCGGCATCGAAGTTGAAGATATGCACCTCTGCCGAAAGGCCGAGGACCGTCACGCCGCCATTGTTGTCCCCCACGACGAGGATGACGTCGTCGCCGCCGGTCGCATCGATGGTGATGGTGTCGGCCGCGCCGTCCCCGGCCGTGCCGCCGATCGTGCCGGCGAGGTTGATCCGCACGTCATGCACGTCGGTGCCGGAGAGGTCGCCGATGGTGATGTTGTCGGTGCCACCCAGGGCGTTGAAGTCGATGGCCTCGACCTCATTGAGGTCCATCGACACGCTGGCGATGTCGCGGGTGAAGAGGGCCCGCTCGCCATTGGCCGAGATGTTGATCCGCTCGGCGATGTTGGCGCCGTTGAACAGCATGGTGTCAGTGCCGGCCTGGCCCTCGAGGACGTCATTGTCGTCGCCGGGGTTCCAGACGAAGGTATCGTCACCCGCACCCATCACCGCCAGGTCGTTGCCGTCGCCGCCGTTGATGAGGTCGTCGCCGGCGGACCCATGGAAAGTGTCGGCGCCGAAGCCGCCATTCATGGTCAGCTTGACCACGCCGGCAGCGAGACCCGACGCATCGAGCACATCGTCGCCGCCGAGACCGTTGACCGTCAGGGCGTCATTCACCCCTTCGGCCCCGGTGATCTTGATCGCCGCCGCTGTCCCGGTGATGTCGACATTGCCGGCGCTGCCGGTCACCGACACCGTGTCCGCGCCGTTCGTGGCGTTGACGGTCACGCTGTCCGCCGCGCCATCGCCTTGCGGCGCGCCCGGGCCGGCAAGGTCGAGGATCACCGTCTTGACGTCGGTGCCGCTGAGATCGCCGACCACGATATTGTCGGCCCCGCCGAGCGCGTTGAACTCGATCGTCTCGACGTCGTCGAGGTCCATCGACACGCTGGCGACGTCGCGCGTGAAGAGGGCGTGGCCGCCATTGGCGAAGATGTTGATGGCCTCGCTGATGTTCGAGCCGTTGAAGAGCATCGTGTCGAGGCCGTCGCCGCCCTCGATGATGTCGTTGCCGTCGCCCGGGTCCCACTGGAAGGTATCGTTGCCCGCGCCGAGTTGGGCGACGTCGTTGCCGTTGTCGCCGAAGACGCTGTCGTTGCCGTCGCCGCCGAGCAGCGAGTCCGCGCCCTGCGAGCCGAGGATGGTGTCGTCACCCGCGCCGCCATCCAGCGTGAGCCTGGTGACGCCGGCCGGCAGCGTCGTGGCGGTCATGCGGTCGTTGCCGCCGAGGCCGCGGACCACGAGCTGATCGTTCGCACCCTCCGAATTCGTGACGGAGACGAGGGCGGGCAGCCCGATCACGGAGAGGCTGCTGCCCGCGCCCACCACGTCGATGACGTCATTGCCGTTGGTCGCGTTGACGCTGACCGTATCGGCGGCCGCGTCGCCGGTCGTCCCGCCGATCGTGCCGGCGAGGTTGATCTTCACCTCCTGGATGTCGGTCCCGGAGAGGTCGTTGACGACGACCGCGTCGGTGCCGCCGAGGGCGTTCAGATCGATCACCTCGACGTCGTTGAGGTCCATCACGATGCTGGCGATGTTGCGGGTGAAGAGAACGCGCTGGCCATTGGCCGAAACCTCGAAGGCCTCGTTGCCGGCCGAGCCGTTGAACAGCATGGTGTCGGTGCCGTCCTGGCCTTCGACCACGTCGTTGCCGTCGCCCGGGTCCCATTGGAAGACGTCGTTGCCCGCGCCGAGGAACGCCACGTCGCTGCCCTGCTGGCCGTCGATGAAGTCGTTGCCATCGCCACCCAGCAGGGTGTCGTTGCCGTTGGAGCCGAGGATGGTGTCGTTGCCGGCGCCGCCATCGACGATGAGCTTGATCAGCGGGGCGAGGTTGCCGGTGGCGCTGAACCGGTCGTCGCCGCCGTTCATGTTGACGACGGCATTCTCGGTGGTGCCGATATCGAGGGCGAAGGGCGCGGGGTCGAGCCGGTCGAAGCGGACGCGCGTGCCATTGGCCGTGACCGTGAAGATCTCGGTGCCGTTGCCGCCATTGACCTCGGCGGTGTCGGTGCCGGCGCCGCCCTCGAACAGGTCGGTGTCATCGCCGGGGTTCCAGATCAGGCGATCGTCGCCGCCCTCGCCGAACATCTGGTCGTCGCCGTCGCCACCGGTGATGATGTCGTTGCCGGCCCCGCCGAAGAGGAAGTCGGCGCCGCCCTTGCCGAGCAGCACGTCATTGCCGTCCTGGCCAAAGAGCATGTCGCCGCCCGAACCGCCGGTGATGGTGTCGTTGCCGCCGCCCCCGAACATGTTGGCCCGCGGCAGGGCGCCATTCGCCTCGTTCAGGGTCAGGACGTCGTTGCCGCCTTGGCCGAAGACCTGGATCAGCGCCGTGTTGGCGACGGTCGGCTTGCCGCCCTTGACGGCGACGGCGCCGCCATTGACGAGGATTTCGCCCGCCGCGTTGCGGCTGATGTCGATCGAATTGTTCAGGGCATCCCCGAAGGTGCTGAGGATCTGCGATCCGGGGATGAAGGTTGCGGTGACGGCCATGGACCTGCTCCGTGTCTGGTGGATGGCCGGACGCTATGGGCTCGTTATCTCATCGGAATGTCACCGGGCGGGCATTCAGGCCTCGTCCATGTCGCGGGGCGGGGGGAATGTTGCGTCCGTGTCGCGGGATGGGGGGGGAATGTTGCGTTCAGGCCGCGGCGCAGCGCCCGGGCCTGCCGTCTCCGTTGACAGTCGCGGTCCCATGCGGTTAACCCGCCGCGCTCCCGTCAGCCCTGATGGGGCGAGCGGCTGCGGAGGGGTGCCCGAGTGGCTAAAGGGGACGGACTGTAAATCCGTTGGCTTGCGCCTACGTTGGTTCGAATCCAACCCCCTCCATATCCGCCTGCCGCGGTCAGCGCGGCGTCACTCCCCCGGCCAGGCGGCGGGGACTTGGTTGGTTCGGCGCTTCGCGGCGCGGGTGTAGCTCAATGGTAGAGCCCCAGCCTTCCAAGCTGGTTGTGCGGGTTCGATTCCCGTCACCCGCTCCAGCGATGCGCGGGTGGCGTCAACAGGTCACGAGATAGCGGGACAGGACCATGGCGAAGGCGAAATTTGAGCGGAACAAGCCGCACTGCAACATTGGCACGATCGGGCACGTGGACCATGGCAAGACGTCGCTGACGGCGGCGATCACCAAGGTCCTGGCGAAGACGGGCGGTGCGTCGTTCACGGCGTATGACCAGATCGACAAGGCGCCGGAGGAGCGGGCGCGCGGCATCACGATCTCGACGGCGCATGTCGAGTACGAGACGCCGAACCGGCACTATGCGCATGTCGATTGCCCGGGCCATGCCGACTACGTGAAGAACATGATCACGGGTGCGGCGCAGATGGACGGCGCGATCCTGGTGGTGTCGGCGGCCGACGGCCCGATGCCGCAGACGCGCGAGCACATCCTGCTGGCGCGCCAGGTCGGTGTTCCGGCGCTGGTGGTGTTCCTGAACAAGTGCGACATGGCCGATCCCGACCTGCTGGAGCTGGTCGAGATGGAAGTGCGCGAGCTGCTGAGCAGCTACCAGTTCCCGGGCGATGACATTCCGATCATCAAGGGCTCGGCCCTGATGGCGCTGGAAGACAAGTCGCCGGAGCTGGGCGAGCAGGCGATCCTGCAGCTGATGGAGGCGGTGGACGCCTACATTCCGCAGCCGGCGCGCGAGGTCGACAAGCCGTTCCTGATGCCGGTCGAGGACGTGTTCTCGATCTCGGGCCGTGGCACGGTGGTGACGGGCCGCGTTGAGCGCGGGATCATCAAGGTGGGCGAGGAAGTCGAGATCGTTGGCCTGAAGGCGACGGTGAAGACGACGGTCACCGGGGTTGAGATGTTCCGCAAGCTGCTGGACCAGGGCCAGGCGGGCGACAACATCGGCGCGCTGCTGCGCGGCACGAAGCGTGAGGACGTGGAGCGCGGGCAGGTGCTGGCGGCTCCGGGTTCGATCACGCCGCACACGAAGTTCAAGGCGGAGGCGTATGTGCTGACGAAGGAGGAGGGTGGCCGTCACACGCCGTTCTTCACGAACTATCGTCCGCAGTTCTACTTCCGCACGACGGACGTGACGGGTGTGGTCTCCCTGCCGGAAGGCGTGGAGATGGTGATGCCGGGCGACAACGTGTCGATGGACGTGGAGCTGATTGCGCCGATCGCGATGGACGAGGGCCTGCGCTTCGCCATCCGCGAAGGCGGCCGCACCGTCGGCGCCGGCGTCGTCGCCAAGATCACGCAGTAAGGCTCTCGTCCCGCGAGGGACGGCTTGAAGGGCGGCGTCCGGGAGACCGGGCGCCGCCTTTTTGCGTTGGTGCGCCCCGAGTCAGGCCCGTGGCGAACGTCGTCGCAGCAGCAGCAGGCCGGCCACCGCGGCGAGCGTCCCGGCGACGGCCCCGAGCGGCGAGGGGGCCGGCTTCTCCACTACCACGATGCGCGGCGGTGGCGGCGGGGCCTTCGCGGGAACTGGCCTGGCCTGCCGCGACCCCTCGCGATTCGCCCAGGCGCGGGTGACCTCCGCCCCCAGCAGGAAGATCAGGGAGGAGTAGTAGATCCACACCAGCACCGCCGCGAGCGAGCCGGCCGCGCCGAAGCTGCCCGCGATGCCGGCCCCGCCGATGTACAGCCCGATCGCCGATTTCCCGACGGTGAACAGCATGGCGGTGATCAGCGCGCCCACTGCGACGTCGCCCCAGGCGATGCGCCGGTCCGGCAGGACCTTGTAGATCGCCCCGAACAGCACCGCGACCAGCAGCAGGGAGACCACCGCGTTCACCGCCTCGATCACCGCCGCACTGCCTGGCAGGCGGTCTTGCATCCAGGTGCCGGCCGCCGCGATCGCGGCGCTGGCGACCAGCGAGGTCAGCAGCAGGAAGCCGGTGGCCGCGACCAGCCCCATGGCGGCGGCCTTCGCCCGGAGCAACCGGGAGACGGTGCCGGTCCAGGGGACCTCGGTCTTCCACACGGCGTTCAAGGCGGATTGGATCTCCCCGAAGGTGCCGCTGGCAGTCAGCAGCAGCATCGCGACGCCGAACACCCCGGCGAGCGTGCCCGTGCCGACATCGGAGGCGCCGCGGATGGCAGCCTCGATCGCCGTGGCCGCATCCTGGCCCAGCAGGCCGCGCAGCTGGCCCTGCACCGCCCCGCGCGCCGCGTCCTCCCCGAAGACCGCGCCGGCCATGGCGACCGCGATGACCAGCAGGGGCGACAGCGAGAACAGCGTGAAGTAGGCGATGGAGGCCGCGCGGCTGAGGCATTCATCCGCGATGAAGCCGCGCAGCGCATCGAAGAACAGGGCCCGCAGGCGCCGGCCGGTCATGTCCGTCCCCATCCTGGTCCGTTACCGGCGTCAACGCCGGCCAGGGGGCGTGGTTTCTGTTGGCCGGCGAGCCTCGACAGGGCGGCACGGGTCAATTATAGACCGCCCCCTCCGCCGCGCGAGCGCGTCGAGGGGCGTAGCTCAATTGGCTAGAGCGCCGGTCTCCAAAACCGGAGGTTGGGGGTTCGAGACCCTCCGCCCCTGCCACGCATCGCGACGGCAGACCCGTCGCGGTGGAGGGTGGCCCTGCAGGGGCTGCGCTCCGCCATCGTTCCTGAGGAATCTGACTTGGCCAAGCTCGATCCGGCGCAGTTCGCCCGGGAGGTCCGACAGGAGGTTTCCAGGGTCACCTGGCCCTCCCGCAAGGAGACACTCGTCACCACGGGGCTGGTGCTGGGCATGTCCGCGCTCGCGGCGGTCTTCTTCCTGCTGGCGGACCAGCTGATCCAGCTGGTGATGCGCTTCGTGTTCAAGATCGGCTGAGGGGAGACGGCACCGTGGCCGACAAAAAGTGGTACGTCGTTCATGTCTACTCGGGCTTCGAGAAGAAGATCGCCGAGCAGATCAAGCAGCAGGCCGCGCAGAAGGGCCTTGCCGACAAGTTCGATGAAGTGCTGGTGCCGACCGAGCAGATCACCGAGGTCCGCCGCGGCCAGAAGGTCGATACCGACCGCAAGTTCTTCCCCGGCTACGTGCTGGTGAAGATGGAGATGACCGACGACGCGTGGCACCTCGTGAAGGACACGCCGAAGGTCACCGGCTTCCTCGGGTCGCGCAACAAGCCGCAGCCGGTCCCCGCACGGGAGGCCGAGCGCTTGCTGCAGCAGGTGCAGGAAGGTGTCGAGAAGCCGCGCAAGCCCGCCATCCTGTTCGAGGTGGGCGAGCAGGTCCGCGTCGCCGACGGTCCCTTCACGTCGTTCAACGGCGTGGTCGAGGAAGTGGACGAGGAGAAGGGCCGCGTGAAGGTCTCCGTCTCCATCTTCGGGCGCTCCACGCCGGTCGACCTGGAATACGGGCAGGTCGAGAAGCTCTGATCGCAATGGTCGCCAAGGGCGACCATTGCTGAGTCTTGGCTTTGTCCCTCAGACGCCGGGCGGCCCGCATCAGCGGGCCTTGGCTTCGCGCCACGCACTGGCGCATTGGTGGCTTCTGTTGGTCTGGGCGCGGTCGCGCCGTGCGCTCCCGGATCGAGGCACGGCCTCGATCCGCCCTTTGTGGCGGCTGGGTTCAGCGCCGCGCCAGCGCGCGGCGGCCCTCTGCCGTAGCCTCCACGATGCCGTCGCGCAGCGTGACCAGCCCCGCCTCCACCGCATCCTCCCACACCGTCAGGCGCGGGCAGGATGTGCGCCAGGCGTCCAGCACTTCGGCATAGGGGCGCGGCCGTTCCGCCACGAAGGCGACGAGGTCGAGGATCAGCGGTCGCAGCGTCTCGGACATTCCAACCTCCTCCAGACTGTCGTTCAGCGTGCGGTCGCCGCCGCGTGCTATTCCGTCAGCAGCAGCCAGCTTCCCTGGCCGATGTAGAAAGCCCCCAGCACCGTGACGATGCGCCCGGCCCAGAGCCGATAGGTGGTGTCGCTCATCGCATCCAGCAGGCGCTTCGCCAGCATCGTCCCGGTCATGGAGGCCAGTACCGCCATGACCGCCAGCACCGGGTCGATCTGGCCCGGATCGGCCACCATGGCGCCGAAATACAGCAGCTTCAGCGCGTGCCCGACCGTCTGGCAGGCCGCCTTGGTCGCCACGATCTCCCGCCGGTCCATCGCACCGCCGAGGAAATGCCGGTCGAGCAGCGGCCCCGATACCCCGGTCAGCACCATCAGCGACATCGAGATCGCACCGACGATCATACCATGCAGCGGCTTTTCCGGATTTGGGCGGATCCGCGCGGGCAGGGCCTGGGCCAGGAACGGGCTGGCCCCCAGCAGCAGAAGTGCTGCGCCGCGGCCCGGGACCAGCAGCACCAGCGACCAGGCCCCCAGTGCCAGGAGGCAGCCAAGGATGTGCGCGATCACCGGCACGGGCCGAATGCGCCGCCACCACAGCATCGCCCGCCAGCCATTGGAGGCGATCTGCGTCACCGCATGCAGCGCCATCGCATCGGGCACCGGCAGCAGCACCAGCAGCACGCCGACCAGCACAAGGCCCCCGGCCATGCCGAAGACGCCCGAGAGCAAGGATGTGCCGACCATCGTCAGGATCAGCGCGGCGGTGATCAGGGGTGACATTAGCTTGGCCTCCACCGCCCTTCTGCGCCCGTTGCGCGAACCCTGCAAACGGCGTTAGCTGAGCCTGAGGCCAAGTTTTCCTGATGCTCGAACCGCGCCGCCTGCCACCGCTGAACGGGGTCCGTGCCTTCGAGGCCGCGGCGCGCACCGGCGCCTTCACCGCCGCAGCCGCCGAGCTCAACGTCACTCCCGCCGCGGTCAGCCGCCTGGTCCGGCTGTTGGAGCAGCGGCTTGGCGTCGCCCTGTTCGACCGCCACGCCAATCGCCTGACGCCAACCCCGGCCGGGGAGGCCTTCCGCGCCGGGCTGACGCCGCTGCTCGACCGGCTGGCGCGGCTGACGACCGAGGTCGTGGCGGCATCCGGCGCCCAGGTCCTGACCATCGGCGTCGGGCCGAGCTTCGCCGTCCGCTGGCTGATCCCGCGCCTCGCCGATTTCACCCGCCGCCATCCGGGCATCGAGGTGCGGATCGCCACCGGCGGGGCGGCCGCGCCCTTCGCCAAGGGCTGGAGCTGCGGCATCCGCCTGGGCGACGGCGACTGGCCGGGGCTGCTGGCCGAGCCTCTGGTCGCGGCCGACCTGATCCCGGTCTGCACCCCGGCGGTCGCCGCAAGGCTGCGCAGCCCGGCGGAACTGCCCCCCGGGATGCTTCTGCGCGTTGCCCATGCGCCGGGGGACTGGTCGCGCTGGGCGGAGGCGGCGGGCGTGCCGGGGCTGCGCGCCGCCGGCCCGGTCTTCGATTTCTACGGCCAGGCGCAGCAGGCGGCGGCGGATGGCGTCGGCATCGCCATGGGCATCAGGCCCTATGTCGATGACGACCTCGCCGCGGGGCGGCTGGTCGCGCCCTTCGCGCTGTCGGTGCGGAAGGGGGGCGGGTGGTATCTGGTGCACCACCCGGATCGGGCGGGCGATCCGGCTCTGGTCGCCTTCCGCGGCTGGATCCTCGCGGCCGCGGCGGGGTGAAGCGCAAAGCCCGCTACAGGAAGAAGTCGCTCGCGGCGAAGGCCACGAGCCCCATGACCTTGATCTGGAAGTTCGCGCCGTTGACGCCGTCCGTGTCGCCCTCGACGAAGGTGTTGCCGCCCGACTGGAAGGTGCGGAGCTGGCCGGCGACGCCGGTAAAGGAACCGGCGATGAAGCTGAACGCCGTGTTGCCGGCCCCGGCGCCATTCGCATCGATCGTCGCGAGGTCGATGCGGTCGCCTTCCGCCTTGCTGAAGCCGTAGATCGCGTCGCGGCCGGACACCAGGGTCGTGGAATCGCCGATCGCGAGATAGCGGAAGCGGTCCGCGCCGAGGCCCCCGTTCAGGATATCGGCGCCGCCGTCGCCGGCCAGCGTGTCGTTCCCTGCATCACCGAGCATGCGATCGTTGCCTGAGCCGCCCCGCAGGCTGTCATTGCCGCCGCCGCCGAGCATGCGGTTCCCGGCGCCGTCGCCGGTCAGCACGTCGCCAGCGCTGCCGCCGCGCAGCCATTCGAAGCCGCTGAACTGGTCGCCCTCGGCATCGCCGCCGGCGGCATGCCCGGTCTCGAGATCCACCGTGACGGCAACGGCGGCGCCCGCATAATCGAGCATGTCGTTGCCCGCGCCGCCAATGAGCAGATCGGCGCCGGCACCGCCGATGATCCAGTCTTCGCCGTCGCCACCGTCGATCGTGTCTGCGTCAAGAAAGCCATTGAGCCGGTCCGCGCCGCCGTTGCCTTCGATGTAGTCTTCCCCGGTGCCTCCGTTCAGCACATTGGCATCGCGCCCGCCCAGGAGGGTGTCATTCCCCGCGACCCCGCTCACCAAATCGGAGACGATCCCTTCCCGACTATCGAAGTTGTCGTTGCCCTGACTCAGGTCGATTTTGCCAAAAATGGAGCCCGTATTGATAATGAGATCATCCACAGGGGATCCGAGGTATGCGTATTTCGAACTTATGATTGTCCCAGAATTAATTAAAGATAGAGGACTATTGGTTAATGTTGCGGCAATAGCGTATGCGCCGAAAGCGGCGGTTTCCCCAGATCTTCCTTCTATAATTCCGGTGTTTATTATTTGAGCATCCGAGCTGAGAACTTCGATACCAATATTTCCGACAATCATGCCGTCATTTAAAACTGATACTTGAGTGCCTTTCTCAATACGAATTCCGCATCCTGCTGCAGAAATCGTTCCGTCGTTGTGAAGGGACCGTCCGGACACCTCCTCCACCCACACACCGTGATAGCCGGTGACGCGGCCGGAGTTCTGGAAGTATTCCGGCCGGAACAGGTGGATCGCGGCCGATGCGTCGAAGCTGTCGACGGTGCCTGTGGCGCCGATCTCTACGCTATGCCCGCCGCCGGACGACGAGGTGCCCCACAGATTGATCGCGCTCGACTGCTCCGAGGCGACGGCGCCGTAGACCCGCACGATGTTGTTCGCGGCCCAATGCGCACCGTCGAACAACGACTCGATCGCAGAAGACGTTGTTGTCAGGAGGACGCCTTGGCCAACGTAGGCAAATTGGTAGTTTCCAAGGATGATCTGGGAGGTCCAATCAATGGTCAGGAAAGTCGAGGCCATGGCAGTTCCTTCCCCTCGGATCGGCGGAACGACACGCTGAAGCGGTCGCGAGGAACGCGACGCTTGCGATGAATTCATTCACGGGCCGCGACCATCGGAAGTGCCGTCGGATGGGCGACGGTACCGTCGCCGAAGGACCATCCGAATCCAGTGCCGACATTCTCCCGCGACGGGTCCGTCAGGCATCCGGGGAAGCCTAGGCGTCCGCCAAGTCGTTCTGCAATGGCAATCACAAGGCTGCGAGCCGGTGCGGCCGGATCGGGGAAGGGTCGTGCCCTACGCCGCCACCTGCCGCGGTGCCTTGCGGTGCTTGCCGGTCGGCAGCAGCCGGAGCGCCGCGGCGCCAAGCCCTGCAATGCCCACCCAGACCGCAGGCCGCGGCCCGAAGGCAATGTCGAGATTCGCCTCCAACACCCGCCAGGGATCGATCCCGGTGGCGAGGCGATACCAGGCAAACTCGATCCCGGCCGTTGCGGCCGCCGCCCCGGCCGCCAATCCCAGCAGCGCCAGCAACCCTGGCGCGCCGCCCTCCGGCGCGATCAGCCGGTAGCCCATCAGCCAAGTATAAAGCCCGGCCATCAGCATCGGCTCGGTCACATCCGCCTTGGATTGCAAGGTGAAATGCACCAGCGCCAGCACGGTGATCGGGTGGATCCACCAATGCAGCCGCCGCCAGGCGCGGCCACCCATCCACTTCAGCATCCCGTCCGTCGAGGTCGCCGTCAGCGCGGCAAGGCCGAGCAGCGCGACGAAGCCGATGGTCAGGTAGATGCGCCGGATGATCTCACTGGCCACCTTCGCCCAGTCGAAGGCGAGGTCGCCGGCATAGAGCCCGAGATGCAGCACGGCATAGGCGAAGCAAGCCACGCCGATCATCCGGCGCAGCTCGGCGATGCGCGGCTGGCGCAGCACCTGCCGCGCCGGGGTGACGGCCAGCGAGAGCAGCAGCAGCCGGATCGTCCAGGTCCCGATGTCGCGCTCCGCCGCCTGCCAGGGCTTGGGGCCGAGCGAGCCCTGCCAGGCCGCGACGGCCAGGAGGATGGCCGGGACGAACAGCGCGGCGAAGGTCAGGGCCTTGAGCGGGGCGAAGGCGCCGCTGCGGTCACGCCAGGGCATGCGGGTGGGCTCTCCGGTGGTTCCTGTCCTATACGTCGTGACGCGGCGGGAGGTTAGCATCGGGACGAGCATCCGATGGTGCCGGCGCATTCGCCCTGGACAAGTCGGGCCAACCCCGCTACACGCCCGCGCTCGCCGACCGGCCGGGGGTTGTTCCCCGGCCTTCGGCGTTTCAGGGAACGCGGGAGATCCTTCGGGATCGTTCGGACCGCGGGCCTCTGACTAGCAACAGAGGACTGCCACAGTGGCGAAGAAGATCGCAGGCTACATCAAGCTGCAGATCCCGGCCGGCAAGGCGAACCCGTCGCCGCCCGTCGGGCCCGCGCTCGGTCAGCGCGGCCTGAACATCATGCAGTTCGTGAAGGAATTCAACGCGGCGACGCAGCAGATGGAGCCCGGCACCCCGACGCCGGTCGTCATCACCGCGTATACCGACCGCACCTTCTCCTTCATCACGAAGACCCCGCCGAACACCTACTTCCTGCTCAAGGCCGCGAAGCTCGAGAAGGGCTCCACCGCGCCGGGCAAGGCGGCGTCGATCGGGCGCGTGACGAAGTCGCAGCTCGCCGAGATCGCCAAGACCAAGATGCAGCACATGAACGCGAACGACGTGGACGCGGCCGTGCGGATGCTCGCGGGTTCCGCGCGCTCCATGGGCCTCACCGTGGTGGAGGGCTGATCCCATGGCGAAGCAGGGCAAGCGTCTGAAGGCGGTCTATGCCGGTTTCGACCGGGACCAGTCCTATGCGCTGACGGAGGCGGTGAAGATCGCCAAGACCAACGCGAAGGCGAAGTTCGACGAGACGATCGAGATCTCGATGAACCTCGGTATCGACCCGCGCCACGCCGACCAGATGGTCCGCGGCGTGGTCGGCCTGCCGCACGGCACGGGCAAGACGGTGCGCGTGGGCGTCTTCGCCCGCGGCGCGAAGGCCGAGGAAGCCAAGGCCGCCGGAGCGGACGTGGTGGGTGCGGACGACCTCGCCGCGCTGGTGCAGGAAGGCAAGATCGAGTTCGATCGCTGCATCGCGACCCCGGACATGATGGCCCTGGTCGGTCGCCTCGGTAAGGTGCTCGGCCCGCGCGGCCTGATGCCGAACCCGAAGCTCGGCACCGTGACCATGGACGTGAAGGGCGCCGTGACGGCCGCCAAGGCCGGCCAGGTCGAGTTCCGCGCCGAGAAGGCGGGCATCGTGCATGCCGGCATCGGCAAGGCCTCCTTCGGCGAGGACCAGCTGCTGGCCAATGCGCGCGCCTTCGTGGACGCGATCCAGCGCGCCAAGCCCACGGGGGCGAAGGGCACCTATGTGAAGAAGGTGGCCGTCTCCTCCTCCATGGGCCCGGGCGTGAAGGTGGACGTGACCAGCCTTTCGGCTGGCGCCTGACGAGATACGCCTGCCCCTGACCGGGCGGGCGGGCAGGGAGCGGCCCTCGGGCCGGTCCCGAAACCTGTCGGAGACCTCCTGCGGCCCCTCGGGGCCTTGATTCGGCGACAGCCGGGCAGGGGAGAGACGGGGTGCCACAGTGATGTCCCCCAGGGGTACGCCCCTCGGGTGGCTTGACTTGGTGTTCCGGCCTGACAGGCGAACCGGGGTGAGCGGCAACCCGCCGCAAGCCCCCGTGTGAACCGGCCGGAGCCCTTCCAGAAGGTTTCGGCCACCGACGGAGACGTGGAGTGGACCGTACGGAGAAGCGTGAGTTCGTCGCTTCGCTGGCGACCGTCTTCGCAGAGACCTCCTTCGTGCTCGTGGCCCAGAACAAGGGTCTCACGGTCGCGGATGTGAGCGAACTGCGTCGCCGGATGCGCGCGGCGGGTGCGTCGTACAAGGTCGCGAAGAACCGCCTGGCCACCCTCGCCCTCGAAGGCACCCGTTTCGACGGCGTCAAGCCGCTGCTGAAGGGTCCGACGGCCATTGCATGGTCGACGGATCCGGTGGCGGTGGCGAAGACCGCGGTCGAGTTCGCCAAGACGAACGACAAGTTCGTTGTCCTGGGCGGCGCGCTCGGAACCCAGACGCTGAACGCCGAAGGCGTGAAGGCTCTGGCCGAGCTGCCGTCCCTGGAGACGCTGCGGGCGCAGCTGCTGGGTCTCATCCAGACCCCGGCGACGCGCATCGCGGGCATCCTCCAGGCCCCTGGTGGGCAGGTGGCACGGGTCCTTTCGGCTTACGCCAAGAAGGACGAGGCCCAGGCGGCCTGAGGGCCGCAGGAACCCTCCCTCGCAGCCGTTTCGCCTCAGGGTTGAGGAGCAAATGCGGCACGGGGGAGTTGCACAACCGAAGTCAAGCCATTAGATCGAGGAGCATTCAAACATGGCCGATCTCGCGAAGCTGGTGGACGAGCTGTCGTCCCTGACCGTTCTGGAGGCCGCCGAGCTCTCCAAGCTGCTTGAGGAGAAGTGGGGCGTTTCCGCCGCCGCGCCGGTGGCCGTTGCCGCCGCCGCCCCGGCTGCGGCCGCTGCCCCGGCAGCCGAGGCCCAGACCGAGTTCACCGTGATCCTTGCCGCCGCCGGCGACAAGAAGATCAACGTGATCAAGGAGATCCGCACCATCACCGGCCTCGGCCTCAAGGAAGCCAAGGACCTGGTCGAAGGCGCCCCGAAGACCGTCAAGGAAGGCGTGTCCAAGGACGAAGCGGACAAGATCAAGAAGGTGCTGGAAGAGAACGGCGCCAAGGTCGAGGTCAAGTGATCTCGCCCTCCGTCCCCGTCCGGCAACGGGCGGGGATGGGGGACCAGTACGATCGGGTGCGGGTGGGGTTGCCGGAAGGGTTCGGCAATGCCGCCCGTTCCTGCGTTGCCTGACCAGGGCAGCGCGAAGATGACCCCAGCCGGCCGGGGCGTATGGGCCGGGCATGAAGGGAAGCAGGACAGGCATGAACGCTATCACGAAGTCGTTCACGGGGCGCAAGCGGATCCGCAGGAGCTTCGGGCGTCTCCCCGAAGTGGCACCGATGCCGAACCTCATCGACGTGCAGAGGGCGTCCTACGAAGCCTTCCTGCAGATGGAGGTCAGCCCGGACAGCCGGATGCATGCCGGTCTCCAGGAAGTCTTCAAGTCCGTCTTCCCGATCGACGATTTCGCCGGGCGTGGCCGCCTGGAGTTCGTGCAGTACGAGCTCGAAGAGCCGAAGTATGATGTCGAGGAATGCATCCAGCGCGGGCTGACCTTCGCCGCGCCGCTGAAGGTGCGCCTGCGCTTGATCGTGTGGGACGTGGATGAGGACACCGGGTCCCGCTCCGTCCGCGATATCAAGGAGCAGGACGTCTACATGGGCGACATGCCCCTGATGACGGACAACGGCACCTTCATCATCAACGGCACCGAGCGCGTCATCGTCTCCCAGATGCACCGTTCGCCCGGCGTGTTCTTCGACCACGACAAGGGCAAGACCCATTCGTCGGGCAAGTACCTGTTCGCCGCGCGCGTGATCCCCTATCGCGGCTCCTGGCTCGACTTCGAGTTCGACGCCAAGGACATCTGCTACGTCCGCATCGACCGCAAGCGCAAGCTGCCGACCACGACGCTGCTGCTGGCCCTGGACGGCCTGCGCACCGAGGGGCTGCGCGCCGATGCCGTCGCCGCCGGCCGCGAGCTGGAGCCGAGCGAGATCCGCGGCATGGATGCCGAGGAGATCCTGAATTCCTTCTACGGCCAGGTCGTGTTCAGCCGCAGCCCGAAGGGCTGGAGCCGCGCCTTCGACCCCGACGCCTTCCGTGGCGTGAAGCTGATCGAGCCGCTGGTGGACGCCAAGACCGGCCTGGTGGTGGCCGAGAAGGACGCCAAGCTGACCCCGCGCACCGCGCGCAAGATCGCCGAGGCCGGGACGACCGAGGTGCTGGTCGGCCGCGCCGACCTGCTCGGCCGCTTCGTCGCCGAGGACCTGGTGGACACCGCCACCGGCGAGATCTGGGCGGAGGCCGGCGACGAGCTGACCGAGCCGCGCCTTGCGGCGATCGAGGGGGCGGGGCTGGATCGCCTGCCGACGCTCGCCATCGACCAGTCGGTCGGCCCGTGGATCCGCAACACGCTCGCGGTGGACAAGAACACCAACCGCGACGAAGCGCTGATGGACATCTACCGGGTGATGCGCCCGGGCGAGCCGCCGACGCCGGAGACCGCCGAGACCCTGTTCAAGGGCCTGTTCTTCGACGGCGAGCGCTATGACCTGTCCGCGGTCGGCCGCGTGAAGATGAACATGCGCCTCGGCTTCTCCGCCGAGGAAGTACCAGACCACGTCCGCACGCTGCGCAAGCAGGACATCGTGGCGACGCTGCGCGTGCTGCTCGACCTGAAGGACGGGCGCGGCCAGATCGACGACATCGACAATCTCGGCAATCGCCGCGTGCGTTCGGTCGGCGAGCTGATGGAGAACCAGTACCGCGTCGGCCTGCTGCGCATGGAGCGCGCGATCAAGGAGCGCATGGGGTCGGTCGATATCGACACCGTCATGCCGCATGACCTGATCAACGCGAAGCCGGCCGCCGCCGCGGTGCGCGAGTTCTTCGGCTCGTCCCAGCTGTCGCAGTTCATGGACCAGACCAACCCGCTGTCCGAGGTGACGCACAAGCGCCGCCTCTCGGCGCTTGGCCCGGGTGGCCTGACGCGCGAGCGTGCCGGCTTCGAGGTGCGCGACGTGCACCCGACGCATTACGGCCGCATCTGCCCGATCGAGACGCCGGAAGGCCCGAACATCGGCCTGATCAACTCGCTCGCCACCTTCGCCAAGGTGAACAAGTACGGCTTCATCGAGACGCCGTACCGCCTGGTGAAGGACGGCAAGATCGTGGGTGATCCGCGCTACCTCTCCGCCATGGAGGAGGAGCGTCTGGTCGTCGCGCAGGCCGACGCGAATGTGGACGAGGGCGGCGCCTTCAAGGACGAGCTGGTTTCGGTCCGCCAGGGTGGCGACTTCCGCCTGGTGAAGCCGGAGGAAGTGACGGCGATCGACGTGTCGCCGAAGCAGCTCGTCTCCGTCGCCGCGGCGCTGATCCCGTTCCTTGAGAACGACGACGCGAACCGCGCGCTGATGGGCTCGAACATGATGCGTCAGGCGGTGCCGCTGGTCCGCGCCGATGCGCCGCTGGTCGGCACCGGCATGGAAGCCGCGGTGGCGCGTGACTCGGGTGCGACCATCGTCGCCAAGCGCGACGGCGTGATCGACAGCATCGACGGCGCACGCATCGTGGTGCGTGCGTCGGGTGATGACGGCACGACGCGCGGCGTCGACATCTACCGGCTGCGCAAGTTCATGCGCTCCAACCAGTCGACCTGCATCAACCAGCGCCCGCTGGTGAAGGTGGGCGACAAGGTGATCGCCGGCGACATCATCGCCGACGGTCCCTCGACGGAGCTGGGTGAGCTGGCGCTGGGACGGAACGTGCTCGTCGCGTTCATGCCCTGGAACGGCTACAACTTCGAGGACTCGATCCTGATCAGCGAGCGCATCGCGAAGGACGACGTCTTCACCTCGATCCACATCGAGGAATTCGAGGTGATGGCCCGCGACACCAAGCTGGGCCAGGAAGAAATCACCCGCGACATCCCGAATGTCGGTGAGGAGGCGCTGCGCAACCTCGACGAGGCTGGCATCGTCTACATCGGCGCCGAGGTGAACCCGGGCGACATCCTGGTCGGCAAGGTGACGCCGAAGGGCGAAAGCCCGATGACGCCGGAGGAGAAGCTGCTCCGCGCCATCTTCGGCGAGAAGGCGTCCGACGTGCGCGACACCTCGCTGAAGCTGCCGCCGGGTGTGGCGGGGACCATCGTCGACGTTCGCGTCTTCTCCCGCCGCGGCGTGGACAAGGACGAGCGCGCCATGGCGATCGAGCGCGCCGAGATCGAGCGGCTCGCCAAGGACCGCGACGACGAGAAGGCGATCCAGGAGCGTTCCTTCTATTCCCGTCTGCGCGAGCGGATGCTGAACAAGAAGGCCTCGGGCGGCTTCAAGGGCGTGAAGTCCGGCACGCCGATCACCGATGAGGTGCTGGACCAGTTCGCCAAGGCGACCTGGCGCCAGATCGGTGTCGCCGACGATGCGGCGATGGCCGAGATCGAGGCGCTGAAGCGCGAATTCGACGCCGCGGTGGAGAAGTTGCAGAAGCGCTTCGAATCCAAGGTCGAGAAGCTGCAGCGCGGCGACGAGCTGCCGCCCGGCGTGATGAAGATGGTCAAGGTCTTCGTCGCGGTGAAGCGCAAGCTGCAGCCGGGCGACAAGATGGCCGGCCGCCATGGCAACAAGGGTGTCGTGTCCCGCGTCGTGCCGATCGAGGACATGCCGTTCCTCGAGGACGGCAGCCATGTCGACCTGGTGCTGAACCCGCTCGGCGTGCCGTCGCGCATGAATGTCGGCCAGATCCTCGAGACCCATCTGGGTTGGGCCTGCGCGTCGCTCGGCAAGCAGGTCGGCGAGATGGTGGAGGAGTACCGCCATCGTGGTGCCCGGCGTTCGGAGCTCGAGGCCAAGCTGAAGGATGTCTATGGCGAGGAGATCTTCGCCCGCGACATCGCGCCGATGAGCGACGAGCAGCTCGTCGAGCTCGGCGAGAACCTGCGCAAGGGCATCCCCATCGCGACGCCGGTCTTCGACGGCGCGCGCATGGGCGATATCGAGGGCATGCTGACCAAGGCGGGCCTCGACACCTCGGGCCAGGTCTGGCTGCATGACGGGCGCACCGGCGAGAAGTTCGAGCGCAAGGTGACGGTCGGCTACATCTACATGCTGAAGCTGCATCACCTGGTGGACGACAAGATCCACGCGCGTTCGATCGGGCCCTACTCGCTCGTCACCCAGCAGCCGCTGGGCGGCAAGGCGCAGTTCGGTGGTCAGCGCTTCGGCGAAATGGAGGTCTGGGCGCTCGAAGCCTATGGCGCCGCCTACACCCTGCAGGAGATGCTGACGGTGAAGTCGGACGACGTGTCGGGCCGCACCAAGGTCTACGAGGCGATCGTCCGCGACCAGGACAATTTCGAGGCCGGCATTCCGGAATCCTTCAACGTGTTGGTGAAGGAGCTGAAGTCGCTCGGCCTCAACGTCGATCTGGAGAACCGCCCGAGCTGATGCGCGGGCGCTCCACCTTTTTCGAAACGCTCAGCCGCCGTGGGGCGTCCACGGCGGCGGCCTCATTCACGAGGACCGCATGAACGAGCTGATGAAGATCCTGGGCCAGACCGGCCAGGCGATGACCTTCGACCAGATCAAGATCACGATCGCTTCCCCCGAGCAGATCCGGTCTTGGTCCTATGGCGAGATCAAGAAGCCCGAGACCATCAACTACCGCACCTTCAAGCCGGAGCGGGACGGGCTGTTCTGCGCGCGCATCTTTGGTCCGATCAAGGACTACGAGTGCCTGTGCGGCAAGTACAAGCGGATGAAGTTCCGCGGCATCATCTGCGAGAAGTGCGGCGTCGAGGTCACCCTCGCGAAGGTGCGCCGTGAGCGGATGGGCCATATCGAGCTGGCCTCCCCGGTCGCGCATATCTGGTTCCTGAAGTCCCTTCCGAGCCGCGTCGGCCTGATGGTCGATATGACGCTGAAGGAGCTGGAAAAGGTCCTGTACTTCGAGTCCTACGTGGTGCTCGAACCCGGCCTGACGGATCTCAAGCTCCATCAGCTGCTGAACGAGGACCAGTACCAGCAGAAGATGGACGAGTTCGGCGAGGACGCCTTCTCGGTCGGCATCGGCGCTGAAGCGGTCAAGCAGATGCTCGGCGGCATCGACCTCGGCGCCGAGGGCGTGAAGCTGCGCGGCGAGCTGAAGGAGACGACCTCCGAAGCGAAGCGCAAGAAGCTCGTGAAGCGGCTGAAGCTGATCGAGTCCTTTGCCGAGTCCGGTGCGCATCCGCAGTGGATGATCCTCGACGTCGTGCCGGTCATCCCGCCCGAGCTGCGCCCGCTGGTGCCGCTCGACGGTGGCCGCTTCGCGACCTCGGACCTGAACGATCTCTATCGTCGCGTCATCAACCGCAACAACCGCCTGAAGCGGCTGATCGAACTCCGCGCGCCCGACATCATCGTGCGCAACGAGAAGCGCATGCTGCAGGAGTCGGTGGACGCGCTGTTCGACAACGGCCGTCGCGGCCGCGCCATCACGGGTGCCAACAAGCGCCCGCTGAAGTCGCTGTCCGACATGCTGAAGGGCAAGCAGGGCCGCTTCCGCCAGAACCTGCTCGGCAAGCGCGTCGACTATTCCGGCCGTTCGGTGATCGTCGTCGGTCCCGAGCTGAAGCTGCACCAGTGCGGCCTGCCGAAGAAAATGGCGCTCGAGCTGTTCAAGCCGTTCATCTACTCGAAGCTCGAGAAGTACGGTCACGCCACCACCATCAAGGCCGCGAAGCGGATGGTGGAGAAGGAGCGTCCCGAGGTGTGGGACATCCTCGAGGAGGTGATCCGCGAGCACCCGGTCATGCTGAACCGGGCGCCGACGCTGCACCGCCTTGGCATCCAGGCTTTCGAGCCGGTGCTGATCGAAGGCAAGGCGATCCAGCTGCATCCGCTGGTCTGCACCGCCTTCAACGCGGACTTCGACGGCGATCAGATGGCCGTGCACGTCCCGCTGTCGCTTGAAGCGCAGCTGGAAGCGCGCGTGCTGATGATGTCGACCAACAACATCCTCAGCCCCGCGAACGGCAAGCCGATCATCGTGCCGTCGCAGGACATCGTGCTCGGGCTGTACTACCTCAGCCTCGAGACGCCGGAGTTCCTCGTCACCGAGGAGAAGGACACGCCGATCTTCGCCTCGGTGGGTGAGATCGAGCAAGCCCTGGAAGCCGGCGCGATCACGCTGCACAGCAAGATTCGCGCGCGCCGTCGGGTGATGAATGCAGAAGGCGTCGTGATCACCGAACGCCCGGTGACCACTGCCGGTCGCATGATGATCGGCGCCTTGCTGCCGCTGCATCCGCAGCTCCAGTACAGCCTGGTCAACCGGATGCTGACGAAGAAGAACGTCTCCGACGTGATCGACGCGGTGTATCGTCACTGCGGTCAGAAGGAGAGCGTGATCTTCGCCGACCGGCTGATGGGCCTCGGCTTCCGCCAGGCGGCCAAGGCCGGCATCTCCTTCGGCAAGAACGACATGGTCGTGCCCGACACCAAGGCCGCCCTGATCGCCAAGACCAAGGCCGAGGTGAAGGAGTTCGAGCAGCAGTACCTCGACGGCCTCATCACCGCCGGCGAGCGCTACAACAAGGTGGTCGACGCCTGGTCGCGCTGCACCGACGAAGTTGCCGGCGCGATGATGAAGGAGATCCAGAAGCAGGAGATCGGTCGTCCGACCAACTCCGTCTGGATGATGTCGCATTCCGGTGCGCGTGGTTCGCCCGCGCAGATGCGTCAGCTCGCCGGCATGCGCGGCCTGATGGCCAAGCCCTCGGGCGAGATCATCGAGCAGCCGATCATCGCGAACTTCAAGGAAGGCCTGTCCGTCCTTGAGTACTTCAACTCCACCCACGGCGCCCGCAAGGGTCTCGCGGACACGGCGCTGAAGACCGCGAACTCGGGTTACCTCACGCGTCGTCTCGTCGACGTGGCGCAGGACTGCATCATCGTCGAGCAGGATTGCGGCACCGAGCGCGGCCTGACCGTGGGTGCGGCGATGGATGGGGCGGAGGTCGTCTCCTCGCTGTCCGAGCGCATCCTGGGCCGGACCTCGCAGGAAGACGTGGCGGACCCGGCGACGGGCGAGCTCATCGTCGGCCGCAACGAGCTGATCGACGAGGTCGCTGCGGAGCGTGTCGAGAAGTCGGGCGTGGAGCAGGTGAAGATCCGCTCCGTGCTGACCTGCGATGCGCGTCAGGGCGTGTGCGGCCGCTGCTATGGCCGTGACCTCGCGCGCGGCACGCCGGTGAACATCGGTGAGGCTGTCGGCGTCATCGCCGCCCAGTCGATCGGTGAACCCGGCACGCAGCTGACCATGCGTACCTTCCACATCGGCGGTGCGGCGCAGCGTGGCGCCGAGCAGTCGGCGGTCGAGGCCTCGGGCGACGGCACCATCAAGGTGCTGAACCGCGTGGTGGTCACGAACAGCCAGAACCAGCCGATCGTCATGTCGCGTAACTGCGAGATCGTGCTGGTCGATGCGCAGGGCCGCGAGCGTGCCCGCCAGCGTGTGCCCTACGGCGCGCGCCTGATCGGTGAGGACGGCATGACCGTGACCCGCGGCCAGAAGCTGGCCGAATGGGATCCGTTCACCCTGCCGATCATTACCGAGAAGCTGGGCAAGGTCGAATTCGCCGACCTGATCGAGAACGTCACCCTGGTCGATCGCCAGGACGACGTGACCGGTCTCTCCTTCAAGGAGGTCGTCGAGTACAAGGCTCCGGGCAAGGCCGCCGACCTGCGGCCGCGCCTGATCCTGCGCGACGAGAAGAACAACGTCGTCAAGCGCGACAACGGGACGGAGGCGATCTACTTCCTCACCCCCGGCACGATTCTCTCGATCGACAACGGCGCCCAGGTGGCGGCCGGTGACGTGCTCGCCCGCCTGCCGCGCGAATCGTCCAAGACCCGCGACATCACCGGCGGTCTGCCGCGAGTCGCGGAGCTGTTCGAGGCGCGGCGCCCGAAGGACCACGCGATCATCAGCGAGATCGACGGTCGCGTGGAGTTCGGCAAGGACTACAAGGCGAAGCGTCGCATCCTCGTGGTGCCGGAGCAGGTCGGCGACGAGACCCCGGTCGCGCGCGAGTACCTGGTGCCGAAGGGCAAGCACGTGTCCGTGCAGGAAGGCGACTACGTGAAGCGCGGCGACCCGTTGGTCGACGGGCCGCGTGTGCCGCACGACATCCTGCGCGTCCTCGGCGTGGAGAAGCTGGCCGACTACCTCGTCGAGCAGATCCAGGAGGTCTATCGACTCCAGGGCGTGAAGATCAACGACAAGCACATCGAGGTCATCGTCCGGCAGATGCTGCAGAAGGTGGAGGTCACCGACCCCGGCGACACCACCTATCTGATCGGCGAGCAGGTCGACCGCATCGAGTTCGAGATCGAGAACGAGAAGCGGGTCGAGGCCAAGGAACGCCCAGCGGTGGCCGAGCCGGTCCTGCAGGGCATCACCAAGGCCTCGCTGCAGACCACCTCCTTCATCTCCGCCGCCTCCTTCCAGGAGACGACGCGGGTGCTGACGGAGGCCGCCACGGCGGGCAAGGTTGACTACCTGGCGGGCCTCAAGGAGAACGTGATCGTCGGGCGCCTGATCCCGGCTGGCACGGGTTCCGTGATGAACCGCCTGCGGGCGCTCGCGGCGCAGCGGGACAAGGGGCGGCTGCCGTCCAATGCCCCGGCGCTGCCGGAACCGCACGCGGCGGAGTAAAGGCGCAGTCCGCGCAAGCCTTTGGGGGCCGGCCTTCAGAAGGGCCGGCCCTTCGTTTTTGTGGCGGTTTCGCAGGCGCGAAAGACACATGCGTGCGCTTCGCATGAATCGGGTCTTGATGCGCTTGACTCACCGGGGGGTGCCGCGTAGAAGCCCCCCCTCGGCAGGGCCCCGGCAACGGTGCCCTGTCAGGTTTTGGTCCACAACGCTGCGCCGCCGGCGCCGCCCCATTTATCGGGGCTGAGGCCGGCAGCGAGACGTAAGCCTGGAAGGCACGCGAAAGCGTGCCCGCCGGGCGGTCGCTCTTTGCAAGGGCAGGGCTGGGGACAGGAAGGTTTTGAAGGGGCGTCATGCCGACGATCAACCAGCTCATCGCCCAGGGGCGTGAGACCAAGCCGGCCCGGAACAAGGTTCCGGCACTGAAGGGCAGCCCGCAGAAGCGCGGCGTCTGCACGCGCGTCTATACGACCACGCCGAAGAAGCCGAACTCGGCGCTTCGCAAGGTCGCCAAGGTGCGCCTGACCAACGGCTTCGAAGTCGTGAGCTACATCCCTGGCGAGGGCCACAATCTGCAGGAGCACTCGGTCGTTCTGATCCGCGGTGGCCGCGTGAAGGACCTTCCGGGCGTTCGCTACCACATCCTGCGCGGCGTGCTCGACACCCAGGGCATCGCCAAGCGCCGCCAGCGCCGTTCGCTCTACGGCGCGAAGCGTCCGAAGTGAGGCACTGAGAGATGTCCCGTCGCCACAGCGCCGAGAAGCGCGAAGTCCTGCCTGATCCGAAGTTCGGTGACCTCGTGCTGAGCCGTTTCATGAACGTGCTCATGTATGACGGCAAGAAGAGCACCGCCGAGCGGATCGTCTATGCCGCCATGGACACGCTGAAGAAGCGTGGCGGGCCGAACAGCGATCCGCTGCGCCTGTTCCATGAGGCGATGGACAATGTGAAGCCGGCCGTCGAGGTCCGCAGCCGCCGCGTCGGCGGTGCGACCTACCAGGTGCCGGTTGAGGTTCGCCCCGAGCGCCGCCAGGCGCTGGCGATCCGCTGGCTCATCGAGTCCGCCCGCAAGCGTGGCGAGCACACGATGGAAGAACGCCTCTCCGGCGAGCTGATGGACGCGGCGAACAACCGCGGCTCGGCCGTCAAGAAGCGCGAAGACACGCACCGGATGGCCGAAGCCAACAAGGCTTTCAGCCACTACCGCTGGTAACGAAACCCCCGATCGGGAACGACGACGATGGCGAAGGCGAAATTTGAGCGGAACAAGCCGCACTGCAACATTGGCACGATCGGGCACGTGGACCATGGCAAGACGTCGCTGACGGCGGCGATCACCAAGGTCCTGGCGAAGACGGGCGGTGCGTCGTTCACGGCGTATGACCAGATCGACAAGGCGCCGGAGGAGCGGGCGCGCGGCATCACGATCTCGACGGCGCATGTCGAGTACGAGACGCCGAACCGGCACTATGCGCATGTCGATTGCCCGGGCCATGCCGACTACGTGAAGAACATGATCACGGGTGCGGCGCAGATGGACGGCGCGATCCTGGTGGTGTCGGCGGCCGACGGCCCGATGCCGCAGACGCGCGAGCACATCCTGCTGGCGCGCCAGGTCGGTGTTCCGGCGCTGGTGGTGTTCCTGAACAAGTGCGACATGGCCGATCCCGACCTGCTGGAGCTGGTCGAGATGGAAGTGCGCGAGCTGCTGAGCAGCTACCAGTTCCCGGGCGATGACATTCCGATCATCAAGGGCTCGGCCCTGATGGCGCTGGAAGACAAGTCGCCGGAGCTGGGCGAGCAGGCGATCCTGCAGCTGATGGAGGCGGTGGACGCCTACATTCCGCAGCCGGCGCGCGAGGTCGACAAGCCGTTCCTGATGCCGGTCGAGGACGTGTTCTCGATCTCGGGCCGTGGCACGGTGGTGACGGGCCGCGTTGAGCGCGGGATCATCAAGGTGGGCGAGGAAGTCGAGATCGTTGGCCTGAAGGCGACGGTGAAGACGACGGTCACCGGGGTTGAGATGTTCCGCAAGCTGCTGGACCAGGGCCAGGCGGGCGACAACATCGGCGCGCTGCTGCGCGGCACGAAGCGTGAGGACGTGGAGCGCGGGCAGGTGCTGGCGGCTCCGGGTTCGATCACGCCGCACACGAAGTTCAAGGCGGAGGCGTATGTGCTGACGAAGGAGGAGGGTGGCCGTCACACGCCGTTCTTCACGAACTATCGTCCGCAGTTCTACTTCCGCACGACGGACGTGACGGGTGTGGTCTCCCTGCCGGAAGGCGTGGAGATGGTGATGCCGGGCGACAACGTGTCGATGGACGTGGAGCTGATTGCGCCGATCGCGATGGACGAGGGCCTGCGCTTCGCCATCCGCGAAGGCGGCCGCACCGTCGGCGCCGGCGTCGTCGCCAAGATCACGCAGTAAGAACGGCAGGAACGCGGGTCCCACCATGGACAACCAGAACATCCGCATCCGCCTCAAGGCGTTCGATCACCGCGTGCTGGATGGCAGCACGCGGGAGATCGTGAACACCGCGAAGCGGACCGGTGCGCGCGTGCGGGGCCCGATCCCTCTGCCGACGCATATCGAGCGTTTCACGGTGAACCGCTCTCCGCATGTCGACAAGAAGTCGCGCGAGCAGTTCGAGATCCGGACTCATCGTCGTCTTCTCGACATCGTCGATCCGACCCCGCAGACGGTAGACGCGCTGATGAAGCTCGACCTCGCCGCCGGCGTGGACGTCGAGATCAAGATCTAAGGCCAGAGGGAAATAGAGCCATGGCCGCGAAGAAGGGCCGCACCGGCCTGATCGCGAAGAAGCTGGGTATGTCCCGGCTGTTCAACGAGGACGGTTCGACCGTTCCCGTGACGCTGCTCCATGTGGACCAGGTCCGCGTGGTGGCGAAGCGCACCGTGGAGAAGGACGGCTACGACGCCGTCCAGCTCGGCATCGGTATTGCGAAGCCCAAGAACGTCTCCAAGGCGAACAAGGGTCACTTCGCGAAGGCCGGTGTGGAAGCGCCGAGGAAGGTGGTCGAGTTCCGCGTCGGCACCGACGCTGCGCTCGAGCCCGGCACGGTTCTCTCCTCCGCGCATTTCGTGAAGGGCCAGAAGGTCGATGTCACCGGCGTGACGGTCGGCAAGGGCTTCGCCGGCGCGATGAAGCGCTGGAACTTCGCGGGTCTTGAAGCGTCCCACGGCGTGTCCGTCAGCCATCGTTCGCATGGTTCGACCGGCAACCGCCAGGATCCGGGCAAGACCTTCAAGAACAAGAAGATGGCCGGCCATCTCGGCGTCGAGCGTGTGACGACCCAGAACCTGGAAGTCGCCGCCGTCGATGCGGAGAAGGGCCTGCTGCTGATCAAGGGCGCCGTGCCCGGTTCGAAGGGTGGCTACGTGATGATCCGCGACGCTGAGAAGCGCGCGCGTCACGCCGATGCGCCCTTCCCGGCGGCCGTGGCCTGAGGACGTAGAAGATGCAGGTCAACGTCATCACCCTCGACAACGGCGCCGCCGGTGAGATCGAGCTGCCGGAGGCGCTGTTCGGCGCCGCCCCGCGCGCCGACATCATGGCGCGCGTCGTGCACTGGCAGCTCGCCAAGCGCCGCGCCGGCACCCACAAGGCGAAGGGCATGGGCGAGGTCTCCGGGACCACGAAGAAGCCCTATCGCCAGAAGGGCACGGGTAACGCCCGCCAGGGCTCGCTGCGCGCCCCGCAGTACCGCAAGGGCGGCGTGGTGCATGGCCCGGTCGTGCGCGACCACGGCTACAGCCTGAACAAGAAGGTCCGTCGCCTGGGCCTGATCTCCGCGCTCAGCCAGAAGGCGGCCGAGGGCAAGCTCGTGGTGCTCGACACCGCGGCGCTGCCGGCGGATGCCAAGACCGGCGCGGTGGCCAAGCAACTGAAGGCGCTCGGCTGGACCAGCGCGCTGGTGGTGGACGCCGCGGCGGACGAGAACTTCGCCCGCGTCGTGCGCAACCTGCCGAAGGTGCAGGTGCTTCCGACGGTCGGCGCGAATGTGTACGACATCCTCAAGCACGACGTCCTCGCGGTCACCCGCGCCGGCGTCGAGGCGCTGAAGGAGCGGCTGGCATGAGCGACGCCCCGAAGAAGAAGCGCCCGGTCATCGGCCGGGAGCGCATGTACCAGACCATCCTGTCGCCGCTGGTGACGGAGAAGGCGACGCTGAACAGCGAGCGCGGCCAGGTCACCTTCAAGGTGGCGACGGACGCGACGAAGCCGCAGATTAAGGCGGCGGTCGAAGGTCTGTTCGGTGTGACGGTCGTCGCGGTCAACACGATCGTGGTGAAGGGCAAGGCCAAGCAGTTCAAGAACCGCCCTGGCCAGCGCTCGGACTGGAAGAAGGCGATGGTGCGCCTGGCCGAAGGCCAGAGCATCGACCTCACGACGGGGCTCGCGTAAGTCATGGCGTTGAAGAATTTCAACCCGGTCACGCCGTCGCTGCGCGGGACGATCCTCATCGATCGTTCCGAGCTGTGGAAGGGTGCGCCGGTCAAGGGTCTGACCGAGGGCAAGCATTCCTCGGGCGGGCGCAATCAGCACGGCCGCATCACCGTCCGCTTCCGTGGCGGCGGACACAAGCGCGCCTATCGTCTGGTCGACTTCAAGCGTCGCGCGAAGTTCGGCGTGCCGGGCCTCGTCGAGCGCCTGGAATACGATCCGAACCGCACGGCCTTCATCGCGCTGGTGAAGTACCAGGATGGGGAGCTGTCCTACATCCTGGCGCCGCAGCGCCTGAAGGCGGGCGACCCGGTGATCGCGGCCGAGAAGGCCGACATCAAGCCGGGCAACGCGATGCCGATGGCCGCGATCCCGGTGGGCACGATCATCCACAACATCGAGCTGAAGCCCGGTGCTGGTGGGAAGCTCGCGCGTTCGGCCGGAACCTTCGCGCAGCTGGTCGGCAAGGACCAGGGCTACGCGCAGGTGAAGCTGCAGTCCGGCGAACTCCGCCTGATCCGGTCCGAGTGCATGGCCTCGATCGGCGCGGTGTCGAACCCAGACAACAGCAACCAGCAGCTCGGCAAGGCCGGGCGCAATCGCTGGCTGGGCAAGAAGCCGCATAACCGCGGCGTCGTGATGAACCCGGTTGACCATCCGCATGGCGGTGGTGAAGGCCGTACCTCGGGTGGCCGGCATCCGGTCACCCCGTGGGGCAAGCCCACGAAGGGTGCGAAGACCCGTAACAACAAGCGGACCGACGGGCTCATTGTCCGCCGCCGCAACGCGACGAAGGGCTGATCGCGATGTCGCGCAGCGTCTGGAAGGGGCCGTTCGTCGACGGCTACCTGCTGAACAAGGCCGAAGCGGCCCGTGCGTCCACGCGCAACGAGATCATCAAGATCTGGTCGCGTCGCAGCACGATCCTGCCGCAGTTCGTCGGCCTGACCTTCGGCGTCTACAACGGCAAGAAGTTCCTGCCGGTGCAGGTGACGGAGAACATGGTCGGCCACAAGTTCGGCGAGTTCTCGCCGACGCGGACCTTCACCGGTCACGCGGCCGACAAGAAGGCGAAGCGGGGCTGATCCGATGAGCAAGCCGAAGCATCCCCGCCTGCTGGAAGACAGCGAGGCCCAGGCCGTGACGTGGAACATCCGCGTCTCGCCGCGCAAGCTGAACCTGGTTGCCGGCCTGATCCGCGGCAAGCGGGCGCAGGACGCGGTCGCCGAGCTGACCTTCAGCAAGCGCCGCATCGCCGTCACGGTGAAGAAGACGCTCGAGAGCGCGATCGCCAACGCCGAGAACAACCACAGCCTCGATGTCGACCGCCTGGTCGTCTCGAAGGCCGAGGTTGGCCGCGCCTCGGTGATGAAGCGCTTCCATGCGCGTGGCCGCGGCCGCTCCTCCCGCGTGGAGAAGTGGTTCAGCCACCTCAAGATCGTGGTGGCGGAACAGCAGCTGGCTGCCACCGCCGAGCAGGAGGCCGCGTAATATGGGCCACAAAGTCAATCCGATCGGGCTTCGTCTCGGCATCAACCGCACGTGGGACAGCCGCTGGTACGCCGGCGACGACTACGCGAAGCTGTTGCATGAGGATTTCCGCCTGCGCGAGAAGCTGGCCAAGCGCCTCAAGGGTGCGGGCGTGTCGCGCATCGTGATCGAGCGTCCGGCGAAGAAGCCCCGCGTGACGATCCACGCCGCCCGTCCGGGCGTCGTGATCGGCAAGAAGGGCGCGGACATCGAGGTGCTGCGCAAGGATCTGATGAAGATGGCCGGCGCGGAAGTCGCGCTGAACATCGTCGAGATCCGCAAGCCCGAGATCGATGCGACGCTGGTGGCCGAGAACATCGCGCAGCAGCTGGAGCGCCGCGTGGCCTTCCGCCGTGCGATGAAGCGTGCGGTGCAGTCCGCCATGCGCCTCGGCGCCGGCGGCATCCGCATCAACTGCTCCGGCCGTCTGGGCGGCGCCGAGATCGCGCGCATGGAATGGTACCGCGAGGGCCGCGTGCCCCTGCATACCCTCCGTGCCGATATCGACTACGGCGTGGCGACGGCGAAGACCACCTACGGCACCTGCGGTGTGAAGGTGTGGATCTTCAAGGGCGAGATCATGGGGCACGATCCGATGGCGCAGGACAAG
The DNA here is from genome assembly GCF_057586215.1 of Roseomonas sp. SRI_022. NCBI lineage: Bacteria > Pseudomonadati > Pseudomonadota > Alphaproteobacteria > Acetobacterales > Roseomonadaceae > Roseomonas > Roseomonas sp. SRI_022. The sequence goes on along the minus strand of NZ_JBYCZL010000034.1, from coordinate 18,961 downwards.
CGCGCCGCGGAACAGGCGCCTCAGCGCTGAAGGTGAAGGACAATGCTGCAGCCTAAGCGCACCAAGTTCCGCAAGGCCCATAAGGGCCGCATCCATGGCCTGGCGAAGGGTGGCTTCACGCTGTCCTTCGGCGGGTTCGGCCTGAAGGCCCTCGAGCCGGAGCGCGTGACCGCGCGCCAGATCGAGGCCGCCCGTCGTGCCATCACCCGCGCGATGAAGCGTCAGGGCCGCGTGTGGATCCGCATCTTCCCGGACGTGCCGGTTTCGACCAAGCCGGCGGAAGTCCGCATGGGCTCCGGCAAGGGCGCACCTGAATACTGGGTGGCCCGCGTGAAGCCGGGCCGTGTGATGTTCGAGATCGACGGCGTCACCGCCGAGACGGCGCGCGAAGCGCTGACCCTCGGTGCGGCGAAGCTGCCGATCAAGACCAAGTTCGTCACCCGTCTGGGTGCGGAGGCCTGATATGGCTGCGACCAAGATCGGCGATGTCCGCGCGAAGAGCGCGGACGAGCTGTCCACCATGCTGCTCGACCTGCGCAAAGAGCAGTTCAACCTGCGTTTCCAGCGTGCGACCGGCCAGCTTGAGGCGCTTTCGCGCATCAAGCAGGTCCGCCGCGACATCGCGCGGGTGAAGACCATCATCGGCGAGCGTGCGCGCAGCGCCGCCAACAAGGCCTGAGAGGAGACCGACGGCAATGCCGAAGCGCGTCCTCACCGGGCGGGTCACCAGCGACAAGACGGACAAGACCATCACGGTCCTGGTCGAGCGTCGCGTGATGCATCCGCTCTACAAGAAGTTCATCCGGCGCTCGAAGAAGTATGCCGCGCATGACGACGCCAACCTGTGCAAGGAAGGCGACGTCGTGTCGATCGAGGAGTGCCGCCCGATCTCCAAGTCGAAGTCCTGGGTGGTGATCGAGCGCAATGGCGCCGCGATCGACCGTCCGGCCTTCCTTGCCGTGGCGGCGGAGGCCTGATCCATGATCCAGGTCGAATCCAACCTCGAGGTCGCGGACAATTCCGGCGCGCGGCGCGTCCAGTGCATCAAGGTGCTGGGCGGGTCCAAGCGGAAGACCGCGGGCGTGGGCGACATCATCGTCGTCTCCGTCAAGGAAGCGATTCCGCGCGGCAAGGTGAAGAAGGGGACGGTGGAGCGCGCGGTGATCGTGCGTACCGCCTATCCGGTGCGCCGCGCCGACGGGACGGTGATCCGCTTCGACCGCAACGCGGCCGTGCTGATCAACAAGCAGAATGAGCCGATCGGCACGCGCATCTTCGGGCCGGTGGTCCGTGAGCTGCGCGCCAAGAAGTTCATGAAGATCATCTCCCTGGCTCCGGAGGTGCTGTAATCATGGCTGCGAAGATCCGTAAGGGTGATCGCGTCCAGGTCCTCACGGGCAAGGACAAGGGTCGCCAGGGTGAAGTGCTCCGGGTGAACCCGACCGAAGGCCGCGCCTTCGTGCAGGGCATCAACCTGGCGAAGCGGCATCAGAAGCCGCAGGGCATGGGCCGCCCCGGCGGCATCATCGAGAAGGAGGCGTCGATCGACCTCTCCAACCTCGCCCTGCTGGATCCGAAGTCGGGCAAGCCGACCCGGGTCGGCTTCAAGGTGCTCGAGGACGGCAAGAAGGTCCGGGTGGCGAAGGCCTCCGGCGAGGTGCTCGACGCATGAGCGACGTGAACGAACAGCCGCGGCTGCGCAAGCACTACGATGAGGTGATCCGCAAGGCCCTCGTCGAGGAATTCGGGTACAAGAACCCGATGGAAGTGCCGAAGCTGACGAAGATCGTGATCAACATGGGCGTCGGCGAAGCCGCCGGCGACCAAAAGAAGCTCGACGCCGCTGTCGCCGAGCTGACCGCGATCTCCGGCCAGAAGCCGGTGAAGACGAAGGCGAAGAAGGCCATCGCGGGCTTCAAGATCCGCGAAGGCATGGCGATCGGCACCAAGGTGACGCTCCGCCAGCAGCGGATGTACGAGTTCCTTGACCGGCTCGTCACCATCGCGCTGCCGCGCCAGCGTGACTTCCGTGGCCTGCCGGGCAGCAAGGGCTTCGACGGCCGGGGAAATTTCTCCCTTGGCCTGAAGGAGCAGATCGTGTTCCCCGAGATCAGCTACGACAAGGTGGACGCGATTCGCGGCATGGACATCGTCTTCGTCACGACGGCGAAGACGGACAAGGAAGCGAAGGCCCTGCTCAAGGCCTTCCAGCTTCCCTTCCAGAACTGATTTTTGGAAAACCGCCGGGGGCAGCCCCGGCAGGTTCCGGAGGACCTAGACGGTATGGCCAAGACCTCGTCTGTCGAGAAGAACAAGCGTCGTGAGAAGCTGTCGAAGCTTCACGCGCCGAAGCGCGCCGCCCTGAAGGCCGTGATCATGGATCGCGAGCTGCCGGTGGAGGAGCGCTTCGAGGCGACGCTGAAGCTCGCACAGTTCCCTCGCAACGGCGCGAAGAACCGCGTCCGCCTGCGCTGTGAAGTGACCGGCCGCCCACGCGGCAATTACCGCAAGTTCAAGCTGTGCCGTAACCAGCTGCGGGAACTGGCCTCGAAGGGCCAGATCCCCGGTGTGGTCAAGGCGAGCTGGTAAGGAAGGACCGGCCATGTCCATGTCCGATCCGCTGGGTGATATGCTCACCCGCATCCGCAATGCCCAGTCGGCGCGCCAGTCGCGCTGCAAGGCTCCGGCGTCGAAGCTGCGTGAGAACGTGCTCGAGGTGCTGAAGCGCGAGGGCTACATCCGCGCCTGGCGCACCGAGGAACTTCGTCCCGGTATCCGCTTCATCGATATCGAGCTGAAGTATTCGGAAGGCGAGCCCGCCATCAAGGAGATCACCCGCGTCTCCAAGCCTGGCCGGCGCGTCTATTCGAAGATCGCGGAGCTGCCGAAGTTCTACAACGGGCTCGGCACGTCGATCCTCTCCACGCCGCGCGGCGTGATGAGCGAGAATGAGGCCCGCGCCGCCAATGTCGGCGGCGAAGTCCTCTGCCGCGTGTTCTGACGGGGGCTGCACAGATGTCTCGCGTTGGGAAGTATCCTGTGCCGGTGCCCGCGGGCGTTACGCTCGCGCTGGCCGGCCGCACGCTGACTGCCAAGGGCAAGCTCGGCGAGTTGAAGCTCGACCTCACGGATGACGTGGATGTCGAGATCAAGTCGAACGAGGTCGCCGTCTCTCCCCGTCGCACGGACCGCCGCGCGCGGACCATGTGGGGGACGACGCGCAGCCTGATCAACTCGATGGTGACGGGCGTTTCCGCCGGCTTTTCGAAGTCGATGGAGATCAACGGCACCGGCTACCGCGCCGCGGTGCAGGGTTCCGATCTGGTGCTGAACCTCGGCTACAGCCACGAGATCCGCTACCCGATCCCTCAGGGGATCAAGATCACCTGCGAGAAGCCGACCGCCGTGAAGGTGGAAGGCACGGACAAGCGCCAGGTCGGTCAGGTTGCGGCCGAGATCCGCGCGTATCGTGGCCCCGAGCCCTACAAGGGCAAGGGCGTCAAGTACGACAACGAGACCATCCTCCGGAAGGAGGGTAAGAAGAAGTAATGGCCAGCAAGCTCGATCTCGAGGCGCGCCGCCGGCGTCGCCTCCGCTTCCAGCTCCGGCAGAAGTCCGGCGGGCGCGTGCGTCTGTCGGTGTTCCGCTCGGGCAAGCACATCTACGCGCAGATCATCGACGACAAGCTGGGCCGCACGCTCGCGGCCGCTTCCTCGATCGAGAAGACGATGCGCGAAGGGATGAAGACCGGCGCCGACAAGGACGCGGCGACCGCGGTCGGCAAGCTGGTGGCCGAACGTGCGATCGCGGCCGGGGTGACGGAAGTCGTCTTCGACCGTGGTCCCTACCTGTATCATGGGCGCGTCAAGGCGCTCGCGGACGGCGCCCGCGAGGGCGGGCTGTCGTTCTGAGAGGCTGACACACATGGCATATGCACCGAGGTCCGGTGGCGAAGGTGGCGGCGAGGGCGGTCGCGAGCGCCGTGGCCGTCGCCGCGACGGCGGCGGCGAACAGCGCCAGGAACGCCAGGACGGCGACGAGCTGAAGGACAAGCTCGTCACCATCAACCGCGTCGCCAAGGTGGTGAAGGGTGGCCGTCGCTTCTCCTTCGCCGCGCTGGTCGTGGTTGGCGATGAGAAGGGCCGCGTCGGCTGGGGTGCCGGCAAGGCGCGCGAGGTGCCGGAGGCGATCCGCAAGGCGACGGAACGTGCGAAGCGCACGATGATCCGCGTGCCGATGCGCGAGGGCCGTACCCTGCATCACGACGTGATCGGCGAGTTCGGCGCCGGGCGCGTCATCCTGCGGGCCGCGCCCGCGGGCACCGGCATCATCGCCGGCGGCCCGATGCGCGCGGTGTTCGAGACGCTGGGCATGGGCGACGTCGTCGCGAAGTGCACCGGGTCCGCGAACCCGCACAACATGGTGAAGGCCACCTTCGCGGCGCTGTCGCGCTGCACGTCCCCGCGTGCCGTTGCGGCCCGCCGTGGCAAGAAGGTCGCCGACATGCTCGGCCAGAAGAAGGACGCCGCCGAGGCGACGGAGGCCGCGAATGGCTGACGAGAAGAAGACCGTGAAGGTGACCCAGCTTGGGTCGCCGATCGGCCGCAAGCCTGGCCAGAAGGAGACCCTCATCGGTCTCGGCCTGAACAAGCGTCACCGCTCGCGCGAGCTGGAGGATACTCCGGCCGTGCGTGGCATGATCCGCAAGGTCGCGCACCTGGTGCGCGTCGAGGACTGAGCCATGAAGCTCAATGAAATCCGCGACAACGAGGGCGCTCGCCCGAAGTTCAAGCGCATCGGCCGCGGCATCGGCTCCGGCAAGGGCAAGACCGGCGGCCGCGGCGTGAAGGGCCAGAAGGCGCGCACCGGCGTGTCGCTGAACGGGTTCGAGGGCGGCCAGCTCCCGATCTACCGGCGCGTGCCGAAGCGCGGCTTCGTGAACATCTTCCGCAAGGATTACGCGGTGCTGAACCTCGGCACGCTCGACGCGGCGATCGAGGCGGGCCGCCTTCCGGCCGGCCAGCCGATCGACGAGGCGGCGCTGCGCGCGGCGGGCGTCGTGCGCTCCTCGGCCAAGCTCGCGGGCGTGCGCCTGCTGGCGAAGGGCGAGATCAAGCGCGCCGTGACCATCGCGGTCTCCGGTGCCTCCGCTGCCGCGGTCGCGGCGATCGAGGCCGCCGGCGGTTCCGTCACCGTCACCGCGGCGCCGGCGGAAGCCGCGTCCGAGTGACCCTTGCCCCTGGCCGCCTGCGTGGCTAGGTCAGGGTCCGGTCTTCGCTGCGGCGCGCGGGGGAACCTGTGCGCCGCAGTGCCTTAGGAGGATAGGCATGGCGTCGGCGGCTGAGCAGGCGATGGCGAACCTGAATTTCGGGGTTCTGGCCAAGGCGACCGAGCTCAAGAAGCGCATCTGGTTTACCCTGGGCGCCCTGATTGTCTACCGCATCGGCACCTATATCCCGGTCCCCGGCGTCGATGCCGCGGTGATGGGGGAGATCCTGGCCCAGCATGGGGGCGGGATCCTTGGCATGTTCGACATGTTCACGGGCGGCGCGCTTGGGCGCATGACCGTCTTTGCGCTGAACATCATGCCCTACATCAGCGCATCCATCATCGTACAGCTGATGACCGCGGCGATTCCCTCCTGGGAAGCGCTGAAGAAGGAAGGCGAGGCGGGGCGCAAGAAGCTCAACCAGTATACCCGGTACCTGACCGTGCTGATCGCGGTGTTCCAGGCCTGGGGCATCGCGGTGGGGCTCGAATCGATGCGCGGGCAGTTCGGTGCCGCGGTCTATGACCCCGGGATGTTCTTCCGGCTGTCCTGCGTCATCACGCTGGTCGGCGGCACCATGTTCCTGATGTGGCTGGGCGAGCAGATCACCGCGCGCGGCGTTGGCAACGGCATCAGCCTGATCATCTTCGCGGGCATCGTCGCAAACCTGCCGCATGCGTTGATCACCACGCTGGAACTCGGCCGCACCGGCGCGCTGTCCACCATCTTCATCATCATCTTCCTGTTTGTCGCGCTGGCGGTGATCGCCTTCGTGGTCTTCGTGGAACGTGCCCAGCGGCGCATCCCGGTGCAGTATCCGAAGCGCCAGGTCGGCAACCGCATGTTCAGCGGGGAAGCGACGCATCTGCCGCTCAAGCTGAACACGGCGGGCGTGATCCCGCCGATCTTCGCCTCCTCCCTGCTGCTGCTGCCGGCGACGGTGGCGGGTTTCTCGACTGACCCAACGCAGGAAGGCTGGCTGCAGACGATCACCGGGTTGGTGGCCCATGGGCGCCCGCTCTACATGATCCTGTACATGGCGCTGATCATCTTCTTCGCCTTCTTCTACACCGCCGTCGTGTTCAACCCGACCGAGACGGCGGACAATCTCAAGAAGTATGGCGGCTTCGTGCCGGGTATCCGTCCGGGGCAGAACACGGCGGATTATCTCGACCGGGTGCTGACCAGGCTGACGGTGATCGGTGCGCTCTACCTTGTCGTCGTCTGCCTCATCCCCGAGATCCTGATCAGCCAATACGGCGTGCCTTTCTACTTCGGCGGCACTTCCCTGCTGATCATCGTCTCTGTCACCATGGACACGGTGGCGCAGGTGCAGTCGCATCTCTTCGCCCACCAGTACGAAGGCCTGATCAAGAAGGCCCGGCTGGGTGGGCGCGGCATGCCGCGACCGCGCTGAGCGAAGGGGGAGAGTGCATGAACCTGATCCTGCTGGGTCCGCCGGGGGCGGGGAAGGGGACGCAGGCCAAGCGGCTTGAAGACCAGTATGGGATCGCCCAGATCTCGACCGGCGACATGCTGCGCGCCGAGGTGAAGTCGGGCAGCGAGATCGGCCTGCGTGCCAAGGCCATCATGGAGCGTGGAGAACTCGTCCCGGACGAGGTCATCACCGCCATGCTGGCGGCCCGGGTGTCCCGGCCTGACTGCGCCAAGGGCTTCATCCTGGACGGCTTCCCGCGCACGGAACCGCAGGCCGCGGCCCTCGACCGGATGCTGGCAGAAAAGGGCCTGCGGCTGGATCACGTGATCGAGCTGAAGGTGGACGACTCGGCCCTGGTCGAACGCATCGCCGGGCGCTTCACCTGCGCCAAATGCGGTGCGGGCTACCACGATACCTTCAAGCCCACGGCGAAGCCGGGGGTTTGCGATGTCTGTGGCGGGACGGAATTCACCCGCCGCGCCGACGACAAGGCCGAGACGGTAGCGGCGAGGCTTGAGGCCTACCACCGCCAGACGGCACCGTTGCTGCCGTATTACGAAGCGCAGGGAAAGCTGCGCGGCGTGGACGGGATGGCGGCGATGGACGAGGTGGCCCGGCAGATCGGCGCCATCCTGTCCGGGAAGGGTTGACTCTATGGGGGACGAGGTCTAGATCGCCCCCTCCCGCGACCGGGCGTGCCCGGCCGCCGTTCTCTGTTGCATGGATTTGTTCACTGCGCCGAAGGGGCATAGGCCCTGGACGGCAATTATCGGGGCCGAGCCCCAGGAGAGGCACTGTGGCGCGCATCGCCGGCGTGAACATCCCGACCAACAAGCGGGTGCTCATTTCGCTTCGCTACATCTTCGGCATCGGGCCGCAGAATGCGAAGGATATCTGCGGAAAGCTCGGCATCCCCGACGATCGTCGGGTGAACCAGCTGACCGACGACGAGGTCCTGAAGATCCGCGAACTCATCGACCGCGATTATCGCGTCGAGGGCGACCTGCGGCGTGAACAGGCGATGAATATCAAGCGGCTGATGGATCTCGGCTGCTACCGCGGTCTGCGTCACCGCAAGGGTCTGCCGACCCGCGGCCAGCGCACCCACACCAACGCTCGTACCCGCAAGGGCAAGGCGGTGGCGATCGCCGGCAAGAAGAAGGTGACGAAGTAAGATGGCCCGCGAACCCCGCGGCGGCGCCCGTGGCCCCGTCAAGCGCAAGGAACGGAAGAACATCAGCGCGGGCGTTGCCCATGTGCTGGCGTCCTTCAACAACACGATCGTGACCATCACGGACGCCCAGGGCAACGCGATCGCCTGGTCGTCCTCCGGCTCCCAGGGCTTCAAGGGCAGCCGCAAGTCCACGCCGTATGCCGCGCAGGTCGCGGCCGAGGACGCCGGCCGCAAGGCCCGCGAACACGGCATGGAAACGCTCGAAATCATGGTGTCCGGCCCCGGTTCGGGCCGCGAATCGGCGCTGCGCGCCCTTCAGGCGGTGGGCTTCTACGTCACGGCCATCAAGGACGTGACGCCCATCCCGCACAACGGCTGCCGCCCGCGGAAGCGCCGCCGCGTCTGATTGAGACGCGCCGCTTCACCGCCTGGACAGCCGAAGGAGAGAGAGAGTGCTCGAGAGGAATTGGCGTTCGCTGATCGAGACGCAGAAGTCCGTCGAAATGGGGGCGGACCCGCTGCGCACGGCGACCGTTGTGCTGGAACCGCTGGAGCGCGGCTTCGGCATGACGCTGGGCAACGCGCTGCGGCGCGTGCTGCTGTCGTCGCTGCAGGGTGCGTCCGTCACCGCCATCCGCATCGACGGCGTGCTGCATGAATTCAGCAGCATCCAGGGCGTGCGCGAGGACGTGACGGACATCGTCCTGAACGTGAAGCAGCTGGCCATCCGCATGCAGGGCGATGGCCCGAAGCGGCTGGCGCTGACCGCGACCGGCCCCGGCGAAGTCACCGCCGGCCAGATCCAGACCACCGGCGACATCGAGATCGCGAACCCCGAGCTCGTGCTCTGCACGCTCGACGACGGGGCGAAGCTGTCGATGGAACTGACGGTCGACATCGGCAAGGGCTATGTCCCGGCGTCGGAGAACCGGCCCGAGGACGCGCCGATTGGCCTGATCCCGGTCGATGCGATCTATTCCCCGGTGCGCCGCGTGGCCTATCGCGTGGAGCCGACCCGCGTCGGCCAGCGCACCGACTTCGACAAGCTGATCCTGACGGTCGAGACGGACGGCACGCTGGCCCCCGAGGATGCCGTCGGCGTTGCCGCCCGCATCCTGCAGGAACAGCTGCAGATCCTGATCAACTTCGACGAGCCGCGCGCGCGGGTCGAGGAGGAGATCCGCGACGACCTGCCGTTCAACCGCAACCTGCTGCGGAAGGTGGACGAGCTGGAACTGTCGGTCCGTTCGGCGAACTGCCTGAAGAACGACAACATCGTCTACATCGGCGACCTGGTTCAGAAGACCGAGCAGGAAATGCTCCGCACCCCGAATTTCGGGCGCAAGTCGCTGAACGAGATCAAGGAAGTGCTCGCCTCCATGGGCCTCGGCCTCGGCATGACCGTCACCGGTTGGCCGCCCGAGAACATCGAGGAACTCGCGAAGAAGGTCGAGGAGCCCTTCTGAGGGCTGCCCGGTAAGGATACAGAACCATGCGTCACGGAATGGCCGGGCGTAAGCTCAGCGTCACCTCGTCCCACCGCGTTGCGATGTTCCGCAACATGGCGACCTCGCTGCTGAAGCACGAGCAGATCACCACCACCCTGCCGAAGGCCAAGGAACTGCGCCCGTATGTCGAGCGCATCATCACCCTTGGCAAGCGTGGCGGCCTGCATGCCCGCCGCCAGGCGCTGGCGCAGATCCGCGACGAGAAGATCGTCGCGAAGCTCTTCACCGAGATCGCCGACCGCTACAAGACGCGTTCGGGCGGCTATTGCCGCGTGCTGAAGGCCGGCGTGCGCTACGGCGACGCCGCGACCATGGCGGTGATCGAACTGGTGGACCGCAACGTCGCCGCGAAGGGCCAGGACAGCGGCCCGAAGCCGGAAGTGGCGGAAGAAGCCACCGAGGCCTGATCCGCGCGATCGGCACGACATGCGAAGGGGCGGATGGGCAACCATCCGCCCCTTTGGCGTTTCCGGGCCGTGCGGGATGCGCTCACGGCCGCGTCCCGATCGCCCCCGCCAGCGCCGGGATGAAGTCCGCCACCCCCGCCCGCAGTTCCTCCGGCCAGCCGCGCGGATCGGGCGGGACCGACAGTCGCACCGCGCCGTTTTCCGTCAGCATCAGGTAGATCCGTTCATCCCGGCGGTCATAGGCCAGGAACACCCCGCCATCGCGGCAGCCCGAGGGCTGGCAGGCCCAGCCCTGCAGGAAATGCTCCGCCACCTGCGCCACCGGCGGGCCAGGGGCGCGCAGCCTGGCGGCCAGCGCGCTGCGGTGCCCGCCACTGTTGAAGCGCAGACCGGTCGTCAGTTCCGGCCGCTGCGCCAGCGCCAGCACGGGTCGGCCGACGACGCTGAGGATGTCGAGATCCTGCGCCGCCGCCGTGCCGCCGCACAGCAACGCCAGCGCCACGGCGCAGCGCCGCACGGAGGCACGGGGGGCGGTAGTGGTCGTCCGGTTCATGCTCACACCCGCAGCATGTGCCCCAGCGCGGCCGCCACGGCCAGCGCCGACAGCACGCGGCCCGGCGGCGACCACCGTTCCGGCGCCCTCGCCAGGATCGACACCGCCCAGCCGCCAAGCAGCAGGACGAATACACCGGCGATCATCCCGGCGCCCACGCCGATGCCCATCGCCAGCGCCTCGAAGGCCGTGTCTTCCCACAGGATCGGCACCAGCGCCCGGCCGTAGCCGCCGATTCGCGTCGTCGCCACCACCGCGGCGATCAACGGTCCAGTGAGGCGCGGCATCACGCCACGCCAGGCCAGCACCGCGACGACTGCCAGCCAGCCGATGTCGCACAGCGTCTCCGCAGGGCTGGTGACCTCGCCCGGGATCGCTCCGCCCGCCGCCGGAAAGCCCGTCGCGTCGCGCAGCAGCACGGCGGCAGCCGCGCCCAGCAGCGCCCAGCCCGCCGCCGCGGGTAATGCGCCCGGCCCGCGCAACAGCACCAGCAGCGCCACCGCGGCCAGCGCGGCCGGCGCACGCCGAAGCTCGGCCGCCGCCAGCGTCCCGCCGAACACCGCGCCCCCAGGGGCCAGCGCCATCACCGCGACCAGCGCGCCGATGGACAGGCCGGTCAGCGGCAGCCGCACCCGGTGCTACTCGATGCGGATGTTCGCCTCGCGCACCAGCACCGTCATGGCTGCGCGGCCATCGGTGATGAAGCGTGCGAAGGCCGCCGGCGTGCTGCCGACCGGCAGGGCGCCGAGTCGCTCCAGTCGCGCGCGCACCTCCTCCTCGGCCAGGGTGGCGGCGAGCGCCTCCTGCAGCCGGTCCGCGATCGCTCCCGGCGTGCCGGCAGGCGCGAAGATCCCGACCCATTCGCTGACGTCGAAACCGACGAGGCCGGCCTCGGCCAAGGTCGGGACATCCGGCAGGCCGGGCAGGCGCTGCGCCGTGGCGACGGCGAGGAAGCGCGCCCGCCCGCTCTCCACCACCGGCCGCGCCGACAGCGCGGTGATGAGCACCCCGTCCAGCGTCCCGGCCGCGAGGTCGCGCGCCGCATCCGCCCCGCCGCGATAGGGCACGTGCGTCACCTCGATCCCCGCTTCGCGGGCGAATCGGGCGAGGCCGAGATGCCCCGCCGTCGCATTGCCCTGGGTGCCCATGTTGATGGTGTTCGGCCGTGCCTTGGCCATGGCGATGAAGGCGGCGATGTCGCGTGCCGCGAAATCGGCCTTCACCGCGACCACCTGCGGGAAGGTGCAGACCTGGCTGACCGGCAGGAAGGCGGTCGTGTAGTCGAAGGTCAGCCCGCGCAGCAGCGCGTGGTTCACGATGTGGGACGACGCATCCCACAGCAGGGTGAAGCCGTCGGGTGCTGCGCGCGCCACCTCCGCCCCGCCGATCGACCCGCCGGCGCCGGTGCGGTTCTCGACGATGAAGGTGGTGGACAGGCGCTCGCCCATCCGCGGCAGGATGGTGCGCGCGGCGGAATCGGCCGCGCCGCCGGGGGCGAAGGGGACCAGCACGCGGATCGGCCGGCCGGGCCAGGGCTGGGCGAGCGCCGGGGCCGCGACCGGCAGGACGGCGGCGGCGGCAAGGGCGGCGCGGCGGGTGATCGGCATGGGCTGCCTCCGGGCTGGTGCGCGTCCTGTGCGGCGGGCCCTGATGCGCGTCAAGCAGTGGTCGTATCCGCTCTTGAAGCGCGGATCGGCGCCGCGCAAACGTCGCGCCGCCGCCCCGGCTGCGGGGCACGGATGCTGGGAAGTCATGACCGAGACCCTGGACCACCTGTTCGACCGGAACCTGGAATGGGCCGAGCGCAAGACGCGGGAGGATCCGACCTTCTTCCGCCGCCAGTCGGAACAGCAGACGCCGAACTACCTGTGGATCGGCTGCTCCGACAGCCGCGTGACGGCGAACGACGTGCTGGGCCTCGACCCGGGCGAGGTCTTCGTCCATCGCAACATCGCGAATGTCGTGCACACCAGCGACCTCAACATCCTCTCGGTGCTGGAATACGCGATCGATGCGCTCGGCGTGCGGCACGTGATCGTGGCGGGGCATTACGGCTGCGGCGGGGTGCAGCGGGCGATGGTGGACCGGCGCGGGGCGCTGGTGGACCATTGGCTGCAGCCGCTGTCGATGTTCTTCCGCAAGCATCGCGCGGTCTTCGATGCGATGCCGGATGACGCGCATCGCTTCGAACGGCTCTGCGAGATCAACATCGAGATGCAGGTCCGCCGCGTGGCGGCGACGCCGATCGTCGAGAATGCCTGGGCGCGCGGCGCGGAGCTGCACCTGCATGGCTGGATCTACGGCATGCATGACGGGTTGCTGCGCGACCTCGGCCCGCATGTCTCCTCGATCGCCGGGCGCGATGCGCTGCCCTCTATCGACAGTTGCGTGCATCAGCGTCCGGAACCGACGACCGCGATCCGCCGCCACGCCATCTCGGCCTTTACGGCCACGCCCTGTTGCGAGGGCGGGTGACGCGCGCCGCGGCGGCGCTACGATCAGGGCCATGACGAACCCGCCCCGCTACGACGACCTGCCACGCCCGACCGACGACCCGACCGGCCTGCCGCTGTCCTGGGGCATCTGGGGACCGGATGACCAGATCGGCACGCTGAACCGCATCACCGAGGGCACGGTCGCCGCGGCGCGTGAGGAGATCCGCACCGGTCGCCGCTTCAACCTGAACCTGCCGCTGGACGAACCCTTCGGCCTGGCATTGGAAGGTGCCCATCGCCGCCGCGCCGCCCCGCATCCGGTGATGGTGGCCGAGGAACATCCCGGCCGCGTGACGCGCGATGACCGCCTCGACGGCTTCTGGCTGCAGGCCAGCACGCAATGGGACGGCCTCAGCCATTTCGCCGACCCGACGCATGGCTTCTACAACCACGCGCCGCTCTCCTCGATCGTGCATGGGCCGGACAGCCGCAACGGCATCGACAAGGCGCTCGCGCATGGCATCGCCGGGCGCTGCGTGCTGGCGGACCTCGCCCGGCACTTCGCGCGGACTGGGCGGGGCTGGACGCCGATGGGCGGGCAGCGCGCCACGGCCGAGGATCTCGCCGCCTGCCTCGACGCGCAGGGCGTGGCGCTGCGGCCGGGCGACATCCTGTTGGTGCGCACCGGATGGCTCGAAGCCTTCCGCGCCGCGCCCGATGCGCCGGCGCGGCATTTGATGCTCCAGGGTGTGAACGGGGCACGGGACTATTCGGGCCTGGATGGCAACGAACCGATGTGGCGCTTCCTATGGGATGCCGGCATCGCCGCGGTCGCCGCCGATAACCCGACGGTCGAGGCCTGGCCGATCTTTCCCTGGAAGCCGGCGCTGCACCTCGCCATCGCGCGGCTCGGCCTGTGCCTGGGCGAGTTCTTCGACCTCGAGGCCCTGGCCGAGGACAGCGCGGCGACCGGCCGCTTCACCGCCTTCATGACGGCCGCGCCGCTCAACCTGCGTGGCGGCATCGGCTCGCCGGGGAATGCGCTGGCGATCCGCTGAACAGGGCTACAGAAACGCCCGCACCGCCAGCCAAACCCCCAGCAACCCCAGCGCGACCTGCACCACCTTGCGGAAGGTCGCCTCGTTCAGCCGTTGCCGCAGCCTTCGCCCGGCCTCCATCCCCGCGAGCGCCGGCAGCAGCCCGACGCAGGACGCCAGCCCCAGCCCCACCGGCAGCAACCCGCCCCCGGCCAACCCCGCCGCCATCGCCCCGTTCACCATCACCACGCCGAGCCCGAAGCCCTGCACGAACTGGTCGCGCGGCAGCCGGATCGCCTGCAGCCAGGGTGCCGCCGGCACCAGGTAGCTGCCGGTCAGCCCGGCAATGGCGCCGGAGGCGATGCCCATCGGCGGCCCCAGCCAGATCTCGGTGCGCGGCGCCGGTGCCGGCAGGCTCGGCGCTATCAGCGCCACCGATGCCGAACCCACCAGGCACAGCCCGAGCAGCCCCGACAGAAGTGCGGCATCCGCCCGCGCCAACTGCCCCGCCGCGAGGAATGCCGCGACCGCCGAGCAGACCAGGAACACGCCGATCCGTGGCGCCACCTCCCGCAGCGTCCTGCCGGCCACAGCCTGCCAGACATTGGTGGCGAGCGAGGGCACCAGCATCAGCGCCATCGCCTCGGGCAGCGGCCGGAACAGCGCGAGCAGCGCGATGGACACCGTCGGCAGGCCGAAGCCCGCCACGCCCTTCACCAGGCCAGCGATCAGGAAGACGGGGAGGATGAGGAGGATGTCTGCCATGTGGCCATCCTGGCACGGACCTTCTCCGCATCCGTTAGGCCTATGCCGAAGCGTGGAGCGAGGCCGAGCGCGGCGGCGAGCGGCAGCAGCCAGACGATCCGCGCCTGGTATCGGTCCACCGGGGCGGACAGCGCCCCGGTCGCGAAGGCATTGACCGCGACCGCCACCAGCAACCCGACCAGCAGCCCGGACACCGCGCGGTCGTGCCGCCACACCGCGCGCAGCAGCGCCACCAGCATCAGGCCGAGCGAGGCGAGCACCACCGGCACCTGCGGCACCAGGAAGGGGGCCGCCATCATCGGCAGCTCGCCGCGCATCTGCGCCCCGGCGTCGAACGCCTCGAGCTCGGACAGCGGCATCCGCGCCACCGCCCGCCGCGCCGAGGCGGCGAGATGCCGCGCGCCGAGCGTGTCACCGACCTCGAACATGCGGGCCTGAAGCAGGGTGTTGCGGATCATCGCCTCGGCGACCTCGCCGGGGCGCTCGCGCAGCGTCGTCTCGACGATGGCGGCGGCCTCGGGCGCCAGGCGCATGCCGCCCATCGGGATCGGCCGCCCCTCCGGCGTGCGGTTGGGCGGTGACTGCGGGTCCCACAGGAAGGTGTCGGACGCCATCGGCAGCCGGTCGGCGAAGGCGCAGAGATGCCAGCCGGCGCGCGGGCAATGGGCGCGGATGGTCGCGGTCGCCGGCCCATCCGCCTGCAGCCGCGCCAGCAGGAAGACGGCGCCATGCGGCGACAGCGTCGGCCGCCCGGTCGCCCAGGCATTGGCGCCGACCAGCCCGGCGATCGCCAGCGCCACGGGCAACCCCGCGTGCAGCGCCGGGGCGATGCCGCGCGCCGCGAAGGCGATGAAGCCAACCAGCGCCAGCGCCGTGGGCAGATGCGACAGATGCGAGGCGATCGCCACGGCGCCGAGCAGCGTCAGCCATAGCGCCTCCACAAGGTTCAGCCGGTCCCGTGCGAAGCCGAGCAGGACGAGGCAGAGCGGCCCGATGCCGGCGAAGACGTCCGGCATCAGCGTCACCGCGAACCAAGGGGCGGAGGTCAGCGCGGCCAGCCCCACACACAGCAGCAGATGGCCCAGCACCGTCGCTTCCCCGCGCACGCCGCGCTGCGCCAGCCAGAGCAGATGCGACAGGATCAGCACCTGCGCCACGACCGGCGGCCAAAGCGACCAGCCCCAGTGGAACAGGTGCAGGAAGGCGCCATAGACCGGCGTCTTGTCCCAGGGCCATTCGGGAAACAGCGTCTGGCCGAGGTAGGAGACGCTGTCGATGAAGACCAGCGGATAGCCGTTCAGCAGCGCCGGCCAGAGGAACAGGGCGGCGCCGGCCAGGATGGCGAGGATCGGGATCACGCGCGCTTCCTTGATGAAGGCACCGCCAGCACCAGCAGCGCCGCGACCGGCAGAAGCCAGGCGATGCGCGCCTGGTAGCGCGGGAAGACGCCGGACAGCCCGCCCGTCGCCGCCGCATTGGCCAGCACGCCGCCCAGGATGAAGGCGAGGAAGGCGAGCGCCATCCCGTCGCCGGCCCGCCAGGCGCGCCAGCCGGCCAGGCCGAGCAACGGCAGCGCCAGCAGCAGCACCGCCCCCTGGACCGGTGCCAGCCACGCCACCGCCCCGCCCAGCAGGCCGCGCGACTGCAGCCCGGCATCGAAAGCGGCGACCTCGCGCGGCGGGAAGCCCTCGGCGAGGCGCGGCGTGAACGTGGCGGCGAGATGGTCCGGCCCCAGCGTGTCGCCCGCCTCGGCCGTGACGAGCTGGCGCAGCGTGTTGCGCAGCATCGCCCCGATCACCGCGAGGGGATGCGCGCGCAGCGTCTCGCCCACGATCTGCCCGGCCTCGGCGGAGAGCAGCGCGCCGCCGAGGAAGCGTGGCCGCCCGTCCGCGTCGCGGTTCACCGGGCTGTCGGGGCTCCAGAGGAAGTCGTTGGCGTCCATCGGCAGCCGGTCGGCGAAGGCGCAGAGATACCAGCCCGCCGCCGGGCAGCGGGCGCGGATCACCGCCGCGGCCGGGCCATCCGCCTGCAGCCGTGCCAGCATGAAGGTGGCGCCGTGCGGCGACAGCGCGGCGCGGCCATGGCCGATGGCGTTGGTTCCCAGCACCAGCGCCACCGCCGCGGCGAGCGGCAGCGCCAAGCGCAGCGCATCGGCGATGGCGCGGCCGCGCGGCAGCCCCGCGAGGACGGCCATCGCCACCATCGCCGCCGCCAGCGGCAGATGCGACAGATGCGCGGCGATCGCGACGGTGGCGAGCAGCAGCAGCCAGGCGACTTCCCCGCCGGCCAGCCCGTCGCGTCCCGGACCGAGCAGGAACAGCGTCAGCACCACGACCGGGGCGAACAGGTCCGGCATCAGCATGGCGATGGTGAAGGGCGCGCTGGTCAGCACCGCGGCGGTGAGGCAGACGCCGAGATGCAGGCCCGGTGAGACACCACCCCGCAACACCCGCTGCGTGAGCCACAGCAGGTGAGACACCAGCAGCCCCTGCGCCGCCAGCGGCAACCAGAGCGACACCCGCCAGTGGAAGGCGTGCAGCAGCGGCCCGTAGATCCAAGGCTTGTCCCACAGCATCAGCGGCCCGAGCGTCTGGTGCAGGAAGCCGCCGGTGTCGCTGAACACCAGCGGATAGCCGTTGAGCAGCGCCGGCCAGACCAGCATCGCGGCGCCGGCGACGATCGCGGCAGCCGCCATCATGCGCGGCCGTGCCGCGCCCGGTTGGCCCGCCGATCGCAGTCCCGAATTGGGGGGATCATCGCGGAAACCTCACACTCGCGTCGGAGTCTGGCAATTCATGCGGGCGTGATGCCGCATTTGTCACGACCACCATGTGGCGGATCGGAAGCGAAAACCACTCTACGCGCGGCGCTAAGCGGGCGTAGGCTGTGGCATGCGTTCGGCGCCGCGGCGCGCCCGAGGGAGGAAGGCATGGACTGGCTCGGATGGCCTGCGCGCAAGGGTGGCCGGCGGCACAGCCTGCTCGCGTCGAGTTCCCTGCTGGCCGGCGCGGTCGCGATGCTCGCGGTGATGGCGCTGCCGCCGCGCGACGCGCTGGGCCAGGCGGCGCCCGCACCGGCCCCGGCCGCCAGGCCGCAGGCCGTGGCCACGACGGGGCAGCAGGGTCAGTTGACCCAGGCGCAACTGGAACAACTGCTCGCGCCCATCGCGCTCTATCCCGACGACCTCCTGATGCAGATTCTGATGGCTGCGACCTATCCGCTGGAGATCGTGCAGGCGAAGCGCTGGCTCGGGCAGGGGCAGAACGCGGCGCTGCGCGGCGACGCGCTGGCGCAGGCGCTGGTCGCGCAGCCCTGGGATCCGTCGGTGAAGTCGCTGGTGCCGTTCCCCGACGTGCTGACCATGATGAACGAGCAGTTGGAATGGACACAGCAGGTCGGCGACGCGGTGCTGGCGCAGCAGCAGGATGTGATGAATTCCATCCAAGTGCTGCGCGGCCGCGCGCAGGCGGCCGGCACGCTGCAATCGGGACCGCAGCAGACGGTGAACGTGACGCAGACGGTCAACGTCCCGCCGGCCGCGCCGGGCGCGGCCGCGCCGGTGGTGGCGCCGCCGCCGCAGGTCATCACCATCGCGCCGACCCAGCCGGACACCGTCTATGTGCCCGCCTACGATCCCAACGTCGTCTATGGCTCCTGGCCCTATCCGCAGAGCCCACCGGCCTACTACCCACCGCCGGTCGGCTGGGGCCTGGGCAGCGCGCTGCTGACCGGCATGGCCTTCGCGGGCGGCGCGGCGATCGTCGGTTCGCTGTGGGGTTGGGGCAGCCCCAACTGGGGCGGCGGCGACATCAACGTCAACGCCAACCGCTACAACAACATCAACGCCAACCGGGGCCAGATCAGCGGCAACACCTGGCGGCACGATTCCAGCCACCGGGGCGGCGTCGCGTACAGCAGCAACGATGTGCGCAACCGCTTCGCGGACAACCGGCCCGCCGGCGGCGGGGACCGCGCGCAGGCGCGCGACCAGATGCGCGGCCGCATCGACCAGGCGCAGCGCGGGGAAGGGATCGGCGGGCGCGGTGGCGTTGGAGATCGCGGCGGTCCGGGCGATCGCGGCGGGATCGGTGATCGGGGTGGCCCAGGCGGCGCCGGTGGTCGCGGCGGCCCGGGCGATCGTGGTGGCATTGGTGACCGGGGCGGCCCGGGCGGCGCGGGTGGCGTCGGTGGTCGCGGCGGTCCGGGCGACCGCGGTGGGATTGGTGACCGGGGTGGCCCAGGCGGCCGGGGTGGCGTTGCCGACCGCGGGCCTGGCGGCGGGGCCGCCCTCGGGGATCGTGGCGGCGCGGCGCGTCCGGGAGGCGGTGGCGCCGCCCAGCGCCCTGCCATCGGCCAAAGCCCGAGCGGGCGCCCG
>NZ_JBYCZL010000033.1:0-54755 GCF_057586215.1 Roseomonas sp. SRI_022 | reverse complement strand
CGGCGCGTTGCCGCCGCCATATTCGGTCACGATGGTGCCATCCGGCGCCGCCTCGGCCCCGGTCGCCGGCGCGGTGGCTGTCGGCGCGCTGCCGTCAGGCGCGCAGGCGGCGAGCAGAAGGACGAGCAGGGCCGGGGCGTATCGCATGCGCCACGATAGATGGGGTGCCGGTGCCGCGCACGAAAGAACGCGCAGCGCAGGGCGGCGGCGCGTCACGCCGCCTGCCGGGCGGCCGGCACCGCCCGCATGCGCCCGCCTGGCACCGCGCCCGGAATGGCGGCCGCCATGTCCGCCGCGACGAGCAGCCGGTTCCAGGTGACGCCGGTGGCAACGCCCATGCGGCGGAACATCCACACCACGTCCTCGGTCGCCACATTGCCCGTGGCGCCCGGCGCGAAGGGGCAGCCGCCGATGCCGCCGGCGGCACTGTCGAACACTCGGCACCCGGCCTCCCACGCGGCGGAGACATTGGCGACGCCCATGCCGTAGGTGTCATGGCCGTGGAAGGCGAAGCGGTGGCCCCATGTGCCGATGGCATGGCGGAAGATGCGGCCGACCTGGTCCGGGCTCGCATTGCCGGTGGTGTCGGCGAGCGCGATCTCCATCTCCGGATCGAGGGCGACGATGCGCTCGATCCAGGGCAGCACCTCGGCTTCCGGCACGACGCCGTCGAAGGGGCAGTGGAAGACACAGGACAGGTTGAAGCGGATCTTCACACCCTTGGGCGTGTCCTTCACCAGCTTCGCCAGTTCCTCGAAGGATTCCTCCCGCGTGCGGTTGAGGTTCGCCTTGTTGTGCCCGGCGGTAGCCGACATGAAGAAGCCGAGCCGGTCGGCGCCGTGTTCGATCGCCGCGTCGAAGCCGCGACGGTTCGGCACCAGCACGGTTGATTCAAGCCCGGGCATCGTCTTGCAGGCAGCGAGCACGATCTCCGTCTGCGCCATCTGCGGAATGGCCTTGGGCGAGACGAAGGAGCCGACTTCCATGCGCCGCAGCCCGGCGTCGTAGCAGGCCTGGATCAGGGCGATCTTGGCCTCGGTGGAGACGGGGGCGCCGGTGATCGACTGGATGCCGTCGCGCGGGGCGACCTCGCTGATGATGGCGGCGTCGGTCATGGGATCCTCCTGGTCTCGTCACCCCTTTTCCCACGGCTCCGCAGGCGGCGCGAGGGGCCAGCGCGGCGCGGCCCCTCGCGTTGCGATCAGCCCGCGAAGAATTGCTGCGTGCCGTGCGCCTCGATGGCCTGGGCCAGCCGCCCGAGGGCGTGGACATAGGCCGCGGTGCGCGCCGAGACGCCCTTCTCGCGCGACAGCGCCCAGATCTTCGTACCCTCGCGCTCCATGATGGTCTTCAGCCGCGCATGGATGTCCTCGAGCGTCCAGTAGTAGCCCTGCCGGTTCTGTACCCACTCGAAGTAGGAGACGGTGACGCCGCCGGCATTCGCCAGGATATCGGGCAGGACCACCACGCCCTTGGCGTCGAGGATGCGGTCGGCCTCCGGAGTCACCGGGCCGTTGGCGAGTTCCAGCACCACCTTGGCGCGCAGCGTGCCCACATTGCCGACATGGATCATGTCCTCGAGCGCGGCCGGCACCAGCAGGTCGCATTCAGTGGCGAGGAGTTCCTCCTCCGACACGCGGCACACGCCCGGGGCATCGAAGGTGCTGACCGATCCGCCCTGCGCCTTCAGCGCGACCAGCCGATCGACGTCGAGCCCCGCCTCGCAGGCGATGGCGCCGCGGGAATCCGAAATCGCGACGATGCGATGGCCGTCGGCGGCCAGCATCTTCGCGATGAACTGCCCGGCATTGCCGAAGCCCTGCACGGCGACGCGCATGCCGGCCGACAGGCCGAGTTCCGCCGCCAGATGCTTCACCAGGTAGTAGCCGCCCCGCGCCGTCGCATCGTCGCGGCCGACGGACCCGCCAAGGGCGATCGGCTTGCCGGTGATCACCGCCGGCACGGGCTCGCCACGGATGGAGGCGTATTCGTCCGCCATCCAGCCCATGATCATGGAGTTGGTGTAGACATCGGGCGCGGGAATGTCGCGATCCGGCCCGATCACCTTGGAGAAGGCCTGGACATAGGCGCGCGACAGCCGCTCCAGCTCCGCCTTCGACAGCGCGCGCGGATCGAGCTTCACCGCGCCCTTCCCTCCGCCATAGGGCAGGTCCATCACGGCGCACTTCATGGTCATCCAGAAGGCGAGGGTCTCGACCTCCTCGGCCGAGGCGTCGGGGTGGAAGCGGATGCCGCCCTTGGTCGGGCCGCGCGTGTCGTCATAGCGGCAGCGCCAGGCGAGGAAGGACTTCCGCGACCCGTCATCCATGCGGATCATCAGCCGGACCTTCGTCATCTCCCGCGCATACTTCAGGCGCTCGATGACGTCCGGGTCGATCTGGATATGGCGGGCGGCTTCATCGAGGCGCGACAGCGCCCCGCCAAGGAGTTGTCCGTCGAGCATGAGTCCCAGCATCCTTCGGTGAATTATTGGGCAGAAACCGGCCCTATTTCCGGTCAATCTGCCCAATTACTCACCAATGATCGCCGGGCACAATGGGCAACCATGATGAAGCATGCGTGGCCGGGAACGCCATCGGCGGTGTTCCGCGGCTGCAAGGGAGGGTCGCACGGGCTCCCCCTCCCCATTTCGAAGAAATTAGTCCCGAACCGGACTTTTCTGGCAATTCGTCAGCCGCGCCGAACCGCCCGCAGCGTGGCGAAGGCCAGGGCGGTCTTCACCAGCGTGCCCGGCACGAACAGCACGAAGCCCACCATCGCCGCGCGCTCCAGCCCGACGAAGCCCGCCAGCCAAATGACGCCCGGCACGAACAGCACCAGATGCGCCGCGGTCAGCATGGCGGCCTGGCGCAGCGCGCCCCGGCCGACCTGCCCCGCGATCCACGCCGCCGGCAGGAAGCCCAGCAGGTAGCCCGCGGTCGGCCCGGCCAGCACCGGCAGGCCGGCGGCCCCGCCGGCGAAGACCGGCAGCCCTGCCGCGCCCTCGGCGATGTACAGAGCGACGCTCGTCACGCCGAGCCGCGCGCCGCCCAGCGCGCCGAGCAGCAGCACCGCCAGCGTCTGCAGCGTCGCCGGCACCGGCCACATCGGCAGGCTGATCTGCGCCGAGGCGGCCAGCACGGCCGAGCCGAGCAGCGCCATGCCCCAGAAGCGCGCCGTCGCGGCGCCGCGCGCGGCGGTGGTCGTGGTCGTCGTCATGCGTTGCTTTCCTTCGTATTGCGTCACGCCGAGAGCGGCGTGGTTTCTCCCCGCTCGAGCGCGGCAAAGACCTTGTCGTTATGCGCACCGGCCGCGACGCCGGGCCAGCGCACCATCTGCTGCGGGCTGACGCCGTCGAAGCGGAAAGGCGCGGCGGGGTGCAGCACGGGGCCGAGCAGCGGGTCGGCGACTTCCATCACCCAGCCGCGGTCGCGGAAATGCGGATCGTTGGCGCAATCGGCCATGTCGAACAGGCGCGAACAGGGCACCTCGGCGGCTTCCAGGATCGCCTCGGCATCCGCCGCGGGTTGCGTGCGCGTCCAATCGGCGATGGCGGCATCCAGTTCCGCGACGTTCTCGCAGCGCCCGGCATTGTTGGCGAAGCGGGGATCTTCGGCCATGGCGGGCCGGCCGATCGCCGCCATCAGCCGCTTGAAGATCAGGTCGGAATTGCCCGCGACGCACAGCCATTTGCCGTCCGCGCAGGGGTAGGTGTTGGTCGGCGCCGCGGTCTTGATCGCCGCGCCTTGCGGCTGCCGCACCCAGCCGAACAGGCCGTATTCGGGCAGCATGCCCTCCATCAGCGAGAAGACGCTGCTGACGAGGTCCACATCCACCACGCGCCCCTTCGCCGCCGGGTCGCCCTTCACCTGCCAGCAGGCCGCGACCACCGCCATAGCGCAGTACATGCCGGCGAGGTCGTCGCTGATCGACACGCCGCAGCGCGGCGGCGGGTATTCGGTCTGGCCGGGATTGGCGGTCAGGTGGCGCAGCCCCCCCATTGCTTCGCCAATGGCGCCGAAGGCGGGCTTGTCGCGATACGGCCCGCCCTGGCCGTAGCCGGAGATGCGCCCGATGACCAGGCGCGGGTTCGCCGCATGCAGCACGTCGGGGCCGAGGCCGATGCGTTCGAGGTAGCCGGCGCGGAAATTCTCCACCAGCGCGTCGGCACGCTTCAACAGGGCGACCAGCCGCGCGCGGTCCTCGGGCTTCTTGAGGTCGAGCGTGACCGACAGCTTGTTGCGCCCATGCACGCTGAACCAGACGGCGTTGCCCTGGACGTTCGACCCCCAGCCGCGCACCGGGTCGCCGTCGGGCGGTTCCACCTTCACCACCTCGGCGCCCAGATCGGCGAGCAACCGGGTCGCGAAGGGCGCGGCGATGTAGTGGCCGAGTTCGACGATCTTCAGCCCGGCGAGCGGCAGGTTGGGTGCGGCATGCGTCATGGCGGACCCATACGCCACAACGCGACGCCGGAAAATCGCCCCCGGGCAAGCCTTGGGCAATCTGGCCGTCCGGTCATGGCCGGGCGGGGGCCGTCTTCCGCCCCGGCCTCGTGGGCGGCGCGGGTTACTTCCGCACCCTCGTCCCGATCGTTCCTGCTGCTGGAATGATCCTTGCTCGCTCCATGGCCGCGCCACACCCGCCGTGGCGCTTCCACGATCCGACCAAGGAGATGTCATGTCCCCTGAACAGACGCGCATCGTGCAAGCAACGTGGAAGCAGGTCGTGCCGATCGGCGATACCGCTGCCGACCTGTTCTACGACCGGTTGTTCGAGATCGACCCGACGACGAAACCGCTGTTCAAGGCCGAGACGCTGCCGGAACAGAAACGCAAGCTGCTGGTGATGCTGAGCACCGTGGTCGCCGGGCTGACGCGGCCTGAGGAGATCATCCCGGCCGCCGAGGCGCTGGCCCGCCGTCATGCGGATTACGGCGTGCAGGACAGCCAGTACGACAGCGTCGGCGCCGCCCTGCTCTGGACTCTGGAACGCGGACTTGGCCCGGCCTGGACGGACGAGGCGCAGCAGGCCTGGGTCGCTGCCTATACCCTGCTGTCGGGGGTGATGCGCGGCGCCGCCACGGCCTGATGCCGGCCAGCCGTTCGGCTAACTGGGCACCGGAGGCCTTGCTTCGCGCGCGGCCGCCACACCAACCCCACGCGGCATACCCGTCCGGCCGCCGGATCGCCGCACGCCTGCCATCCTTGTCCGGCAACTTCCGCGCATGCCGCTTTTGCGGCAGTTTGCCGGACCCGCAGGGACAAGGATGGCGATGGCATGACCGACGACGAAGCGCTCGCCCGTGCCGCGGGACTCGGCACGCCGTGGCGCGGCCGCGAGGCTGAGATCGCCGAGGCCATCGGCCATGCGCGCCGCCTGGCCGGCGCCTTCGCCCGCCCGGCCGATGAGACGGCCGAACCGATCCCCGCCTATGCCGTGCCGATGCCGAAGGCCGCCCGCTGATGGCCGTCGCGCCGCATGAGATGACGCTGGCCGAGGCCTCCGCCGCCATCGCCCGGCGACGGATCTCGCCGGTCGAATACCTCGATGCCCTGCGGGCGCGCTTCGACGCACTGGAACCGCGGCTCAACACCACCATCCTGCCGCTGTGGGACGCTGCGCGGGAGGATGCGAAGAAGGCCGGGCGGCGCATCGCGCGATCCGGCCCGCGTTCGCCGGTCGATGGGCTGCCGATCGGGCTGAAGGACATCATCGACCTCGCAGGCCATGTCACGACCTGCCATTCGCGCCATCTGCTGGGCAATGTGAAGCAGGCGGATGCGGCGGTGGTCGCGCGGCTGCGCGCCGCCGGGGCGGTGTTCCCGGTCAAGCTCGCGACGCATGAATTCGCCATCGGCGGGCCGGCCTTCGACCTGCCCTTCCCGCCGGCGCGCAACCCCTGGAACACGGCACATCATCCGGGTGGCTCCTCCTCCGGCTCGGGGTCGATCGTGGGGGCGAACATCCTGCCCGCGGCACTCGGCACGGACACCGGCGGATCGGTGCGCCATCCCGCGAGCCATTGCGGCATCGTCGGCATGAAGGCGACCTACGGCCTCGTGTCGCGCCGCGGCGTCTTCCCGCTGGCATTCACGCTCGACCATGTCGGGCCGATGACGCGGGACGTGGCATCGAACGCCTTGCTGCTCGGCGCCATCGCCGGCCATGACGCGGCCGATCCCGGCAGCGCAGCACGGCGCGCGGAGAACTACGCGCGCCACCTGAAGAAGGGCCTGAAGGGCCTGACGATCGGCTTCGTCCGCCATTTCCACGAGACCGACCAGCCCGCCGCGCCGGAAATCGCCGCCGCCCTCGAAACCGCGGCCCGGCTGCTGGCGAAGGAAGGGGCAAAGATGAAGACCGTGACCCTGCCCTCGCTGAACGAGTTCGCCGGCGTGAACCGCGCCATCCTGCTGTCCGAGGCCGCCGCCATCCACGGGCGCTGGCTGCGCGAGGCGCCGGAGGGCTACGCGAACCTCACCCGCAAGCGCCTCGCCCCCGGGCTGTTCGTCCGCGCGGAGGACTACGTCCAGGCGCAACGCCGCCGGCGCGAACTGATCGCCGCGGTGGAGGACGCATTGGCCGGCGTCGATCTTCTGCTGACCGCATCCAGCATGGACCCCGCCTGCCGCATCGATGACGAGGAGGCGGTGGAGATCACCTATCCGCGCCAGGCGCGCACCCCCTTCAACGTCACCGGCCATCCGGCGCTGACGGTCATGTGCGGGCTGTCCCAGGCCGAAGGGCTGCCGCTCGCCCTGCAACTGGTCGGGCGCTTCTTCGAAGAGGCGACAATCTACCGCGCCGCGGCCGCCTATGAACGCGCGGCACCATGGAAGGATCTCCGCCCCGCGCTGTGAGGCGCGCGGCGGCAATCATGAGCCCGGACAGCTCCATCGTCAGCCAGGTCGCCCCGCCGCCCGCGCGCGGGCTCGTGCTGCCCTCCCCACGGCTGCGACGGCTGCTGCGCGGGGCGGCGGTGCCGGTCATCCTGCTGGTCGCCGCGGCGCTGCTGCGCGCCTTCTCCTTCGTGCCGGCGGTGATCGACACCGATGAAGGCCTGTACATGGTGCAGGCCCGCGAATGGCTGCACGGGAACTGGCCACTGGTCGGCGTGTGGGACATGCACCCGGTGGGCGCGCCGGCGCTGTTCTCGGCCACCATGTGGCTACTGGGTGAATCGATCTGGGTGTTCCGGCTGCTTGGCCTGATCGGCACCTGGCTCACGGCCTGGGCGCTGTTCGCCATCGTGCGCTTCGCCACGGCACCGCCCGCGCTGGGGTTGGCGGCGGGGCTGCTCTACCTCGCGCACACCACGTTGCTCGGCGGGCTCGCGACCAATACCGAGATCCTGTTCGCGCCGCTGGTCGCCTGGTCCATGGCGTTCGGCCTGCGCGGCGCGCGGCGCGCGCTGGAACACGACGAAGCGCCACCCTTCTACAAGATCCTCGCCATGGGTCTGCTGATCGGCTCCGCGCTTGCGATCAAGCCGGTCGCGGTGTTCGAGGGCTGCCTCGCCTGGGCGCTGCTGGTGGGCCCGGCGCTGCTGCGCGGACTGATGCGCTGGCGGCGCGTCTTCGCCTATGCGGTCACCTACGCGGTGCTCTGCGCCACGCCGACGCTGATGCTTGGTGCCGCCTATTACGCGCGGGGCGAGTTCGACGCCTTCGTCACGGGCACCTTCCTCGCGCCCCTGCGTTACGCCGGCGGGCGGGTCGGGTTGGCGGATGCCAGCCGCTTTTCGCTGATCGTGGTGATGATCCTGCTCTGGGCCTTCGCGCTGGTGCCGCCCGCGCTGATCCGCGCGCCGGTGAAGCGCGGGCCGGTGGCGCTGCTGCGCTGGGTGGCGATCGCCTGGTTCATCGCCGCCACCGGGGCGGTGATCATGCCTGGGATGTACTACCAGCATTACTTCCTGATCTGGCTGCCGCCGCTCAGCCTGCTCGCGGCACTTGGCGCGCGGCGGCTGGCGCGGGCGGCGCGGCCGGGGCTGGTGGTGCCGGCCTTCGCGCTGCTGGTGGGCGGCGTGGCACTCGATGCCTGGCGGTCCTCGACGGTGCCGATGCTCTACAGCGCGATCGGCCTGGGCGGCCCGGACCCGGTGCGCGAGGTGGCCGCCGCGATCCGGCGCGAGATCGATCCGGGCGATCACGTCTGGATCGTGAACTACCACCCCGCGCTCTACGTGATGTCCGAGGCCGGGCTGGCGACGCGCTACGCCTTCCCAGGCCAGCTCGTCGGCCCGTACTGGCGGGTGACGGGCATCGACCCGAATGAGGAGGTCGAGCGCATCCTGGCAAGCAATCCGCAGGTGATCGTGGTCGATCGCGGCTGGTGGCCGCGGGTCCGCCCGCGCATCGCGACCATGATCGAGGAGGCGCTGGCGGAACGCTACGACCTCGCATCCGTGGTCTACGAGGATCGCGGCCCGGTCGAGGTCTGGCGGCTTCGCTGAAACCGGCGAAGCCGGGTTCAGCGGGTTTTTGCATGCCCTCAGACGGCGGGCGCTCTGGGCGCGGTCGCGCTTCGCGCTCGCGGATCGCGGCAACGCCGCGATCCGATGGGGCCGGGCCGGCCTTGGCCTGTCGC
This sequence comes from Roseomonas sp. SRI_022, assembly GCF_057586215.1. NCBI lineage: Bacteria > Pseudomonadati > Pseudomonadota > Alphaproteobacteria > Acetobacterales > Roseomonadaceae > Roseomonas > Roseomonas sp. SRI_022. The sequence continues at coordinate 46,163 of NZ_JBYCZL010000033.1, read as the reverse complement.
GCCGTGGTGCCTGCGCAAGCTGTTGTTCGGTTTCGAGCGGTGGCGCGCGCATCCACCGGCCTCGGCTGCGCTCCCGGCCTGATGCCGCGCATCAGGCCGCTTGGATGGTGAGGACGGCTATCGCGCCGGCCGGTCGGCCATCGCCACGATCAGCGACAGCACCGACAGCAGCAGCCCGGCGGCGAAGATCGCCGCATGGCTTTCCCCCGTGGCACCGAAAATCGCGGCCATGACGAAGCCGGTGGCCGCCTGCGCCACCGCGAAGGCCGCGGTGACGCGCACCCAGACCAGCCCGGCCTCAGCCCCGGCGCGCTCCCGCGCGGTGGCGAGCGCGACCGAGGTGACGCCGACCGCCGCCACGCCTGACAGCAGGCCCGAAACCACCAGCCACGCCACGCCGGGCAACAGCGCGCTGCCAAGTGCCGCCACCTGCATCGACAATGCCAGCACCATCGCCCGCCGCCCGCCGATGCGGTCCGCCAGCGCACCACCGGCCAGGCTGCCCGACAGCGCGCCGATGCCGAACACCACCCACATCAGCCCGCCCGCCCGCACGCCAAGCCCGTGCCCGCGCGCCGCCAGATCCGCCAGATAGACCATCGGCGGCACCAGCCCCGCCCCGGACAGGCCATAGGACAGCATCAGCAGCCGCACCGGCGGCAGGCTCCGACGGCCCTGCCGCGCCTCGGCCGGGGGCGGCGCCGGCCAGAAGCGCCGCGCCAGTGCCCACAGCAACAGCGTCGCGCCCGACAGGCCGAGCCAAGCGGCGGGAACCCCGTGCCCGACCAGCGCGGGCACCAGCAGCGCGCCGAGCGTGATGCCGGAACCAACCCCCAGCAGCACCACCCCGCCCGCCACGCCGCGCCGCTGTGCCGGCACCACTGCCTGCACCGCCGGGCCGGCCAGCGCCATCAGCACGCCGCCCGCCACCCCGGCCAGGCAGCGCCACAGCCCAAGCCAAACCAGCCCGCCCTGCCAGGCGCAGCAGGCCGCCGCCAGCGCGGCCAGCGCCATGCCCGCATCCAGCGCACGCGGCACGCCGAGCAGCCGCGCCACCGCCCGCGCCGTCAGCGCCCCGGCCAGGTATCCGGTCAGGTTCAGCGCCCCGAGCAGACCGGCCCCGGCGCCATCCACCCAGCCCGCCGCGACCATGGCCGGGAACAGCGGCACATAGGCGAAGCGCGCGAGGCCGATGCCCGAACAGGTCGCCGCCGCGCCGGCAAGCGCGGGGGCTAGGAGAAGGCGGGCCATGGTCGTGCGCCGATCATGCGCGACGCAGAGGCGCCGGCGTTGCCCGCCGCCTCGCTAAGGCTGCATCTGCGCGGCGCGGATCGCCCGGCGCAGCTTCGCCACGCCGGTGCGCGGATGCCCGGTCTCGCACAGGCGCAGGCCATCCTCAGCCAGCCTCCGCACCGCCTCGTCCCGCGCACCGGGCAGGTCGCCCAGCCGATCCGCCAATTCGGTGCAGTATTCCCGGCTGTCAGTGGTGACCCGTGGCGTCGGTTCGCCACCGGCAACGAGATCAGGCGTGACGAAAAGCAAGGCCAAAGGCAGGAACGCGCGCATCCGCGCCACCATGCGGGGGTCCGCCTAGCCAACCGGTGACGCCCGCATGAACCCCCGTTCATCGGCGCACCCGGCCGGTCACGCCCAGCCGAGCCGGATCGAGGCCCGCAGGCCGGGTGGCACCTCGCCCGGCGTCGCGTCCTGCAACACCAGGTCGCCGCCATGCAGATGGGCCACCGCCTGCACCAGCGACAGGCCGAGCCCCGACCCGGGCGTCCCGCGGGACGCATCGGCGCGGAAGAAGCGTTCCCCGGCGCGGGCGCGGTCCTCGGGCGGCAGGCCCGGCCCGTTGTCGGCGACCGTCACCTCGACCCCTTCCCGCGGGCCGGGGCGGGCGGACAGCCGCACGCTGCCGCCGGTCGGCGCGAATTTCAGCGCATTGTCGAGCAGGTTGCCCACCGCCTGGGCCAGCAGGTCGCGATCGCCCACCAGGTCCAGCCGCTCGGGCAGGTCGATCTCGATCACCTGGCCACGGCTTTCCGCGACCACGCCGTAGAACTCCGCGACATCGGCGAGCACCGGCGCAAGATCGAGCGGCGCGAAGGCAGCACGCCGCGCGCCGGCCTCGGCCTCGGCGATGCGCAGCAGCGCCTCGAACACGCGGGAGATGTTGTCGAGGTCGGTGATCCCTTGTTCCATCGCCGCGCGCAGCGCCTGGGCATCGCCGGTGCCGGCGAGCGCCTCCTCCATCTTGGCGCGGGCGCGTGCGATCGGCGTGCGCAGGTCGTGCGCGATGGAATCCGATACGCCGCGGATGCCTTCCATCAGCCGGTCGATGCGGTCGAGCATGGCGTTCATGCTCTCCCCCAGCCGGTCGAATTCGTCGTCGCGCCCCGATGACGGCACGCGGCGGGACAGGTCGCCGGCGGCGATGGCGCGCGCCGTCTGCGCCGCCGGGCGCAGCCGGTGTTCCAGCGCGCGGCGCAACACCGCCGCGCCGAACAGGGCGAACGACGCCGCGGCGGCGGCCGACCAGGCGATGCCCTCCGCCAGCAGGGCGCGCAGGCGCTGCTTCTCATCCACGTCGCGGCCGATCAGTACGCGATAGCCGTCGAGGCCGACGGTGTAGGTCCGGGCCTCGACCTGCACGCCCTCGCGCGCGACCAGCGCGACCGACCAATCCCCCTCGTCGCCCGCCTCCGCGGGCCAGCGGTCGAGATTGCCGGCCAGGCGCCGGCCGGCCGGATCGACCATCAGGTAGATGGCGTGGTTCTCGACATCGGCGGCGAGACGTTCGGCGATCGCCTCGGCCAGGCCGGTCGGCCCGGCCTCGCGCCAGCGTTCCGCCAGGCCGAAGGCATCGGTGCGCAGCGCGGCATCGGTCTGGCGGTCGAGCGAACCGGCGGTGGCGAACCACAGCACCAGCGCGAACAACAAGGCCGAGAAGCTGAACACCCCGGCGAACAGCAGCGCGAAACGAAAGGACGCGCCGCGCAGGAAGCGCAGCAGCGGATCCCAGGCGCTGGCGGCCGCGCTAGGCACGGGCCGAGCGCAGCAGCGGCGCGCGAACGCCAAGCGCGCGGATGTATGCGCCCGCGCTTGGGGCCAGAAAGAGACACAGTGCGGGGCACCATGGCGCCACAGCTAACGGTCGGTGCGGCCTCATCGGATCGCGGCCTTGCCGCGATCCGCGAGCGCGAAGCGCGACCGCGCCCGGACCGTCCGCCGCGCCCAACGCGACAGTGCAGGGCGCGAAAGCCAAGCGCGCGGATGCGCGCGCCGGCGCCTGAGGCCAAAAAGAGATGCAGCGCAGGGCGCCACGGCACGACAGCCCAAGCTCGGTCCGACCTCATCGGATCGCGGCCTTGCCGCGACCCGCGAGCGCGAAGCGCGACCGCGCCCAGACCGCCCGCCGCGCCCAATGCGACAGTACACGGCGCGCAAGCCAAGCGCGCGGATGCGCGCGCCGGCACCTGAGGCCCCACAAAGACTCCAAGGGCCCATGCAATGGTCCCTTGGAATCACGCCTCGGCGCGGATCATGTAGCCGGCGTTGCGCACGGTGTGGATCAGCGGCTTGTCGAAGCCCTTGTCCACCTTCTGCCGCAGCCGGCTGACATGCACGTCGATGACGTTGGTCTGTGGGTCGAAGTGGTAGTCCCACACCTTCTCGAGCAGCATGGTCCGCGTCACCACCTGCCCGGCGTGGCGCAGCAGGTGCTCCAGCAGGCGGAACTCGCGCGGCTGCACCTCGATGCGCTTGCCGCCGCGCGTGACGGTGCGCGACAGCAGGTCCATCTCGAGATCGGCGATCTTGAGCCGCGTCGCCGGCGCATCGACGGTGGGGCGACGCGCCAGCGCCTCGACACGGGCGAGCAGCTCGGCGAAGGCGAAGGGCTTGACCAGATAGTCGTCGCCACCGGCCTTCAGCCCCTTCACCCGTTCATCGACGGCCGACAGCGCCGAGAGGAACAGCACCGGCGTGCGGTTGCCCTGCCCGCGCAGAGTTTCCACCAGCCGCACGCCATCGACGCCGCCGGGCAGCATGCGGTCCAGCACCAGGATGTCGAACTGCTCCGACGCCGCGAGGAACAGGCCGTCGCGCCCGTTCCCGGCATGCTCGACCACATGGCCGGCTTCCTGGAGGCCCTTGCGCACGAAGCGCGCCACTTCGGCATCGTCTTCCACCAGCAGGATGCGCATCCGCTCTTGTCCTCAGTGTCTGTTTGGGAATGCGCCATTCGGCGCATTCTGAAGTCCGGCACCGGCCCGCACCCCCAACTGGCCACCCACGTCAGCATCCTGGAATGGGTCGCGGCGTGGGGGTGCGGGCCGGTGCCGGCATTCTCAAACCGTCCTCAGCCCTCGTTCGGCCGCCGGCCGATCTGCACGGCGACTTCCTGTTGGCGCCCGCCGCGCTGCAGCGTCAGGCGCACCGTCTCTCCCGGCGCCAGCACGGCGACGCCGCGCACCAGGGCACGCGATGTCGTCACCGGTTCGCCGTTCAGCGCGGTGACCAGGTCGCCCTGGCGCAGCCCGGCGCGGGCGGCGGGGCTGCCGCGTTCCACGCCCATGATCACCGCGCCTCGCTGGCGGCGGCCCTGTTCTTCCGCATCCGACACCGACACGCCGAGCCAGCCGCGATCGACGCGGCCCCCGCGGATCAGCGATTCGACCACCGGCCGGGCGAGGTCGGACGGCACCGCGAAGCCGATGCCCGCGCTGGCACCCGAAGGCGAATAGATCGCCGTGTTGATGCCGATCACCTCGCCCGCCATGTTGAACAGCGGCCCGCCGGAATTGCCCGGGTTGATCGGCGCATCGGTCTGGATGAAGTCGTCGAACGGGCCGGCGCCGATGTCGCGCCCGCGCGCCGAGATGATCCCGCTGGTCACGCTACCGCCAAGGCCAAAGGGGTTGCCCGCCGCCAGCACCCATTGCCCGACCCGCATGTTGGCCGACACGCCGAGCGAGACGGCGGCCAGCGCCCCACGCGGCGTGATCTTCAGCAGCGCGAGGTCGGTCAGGTCGTCCGACCCCATGACGCGGGCGGGGTATTCGGTGCCGTCCTGGGTGGTGACGATCACCCGCGTCGCATTGCCGACGACATGGCCGTTCGTGACGATGATGCCCGACGGTTCGATGATGAAGCCGGACCCCGCACCCTGCACGAGATGGCCGCCACGGCGGCGTTCCAGCGGGCTGCCGCGCTGCTCCCCGCCCTCGCGGCTGGTGACCTGGATGCTGACCACCGCCGGCAGCACGCTTTCGGCCAGGTCGGCGAAATCCGGCAGGCCGCGCTGCGCGGCAGCGGGCCGGGTGCAGGCGGCCAGGGCCACGGGCAGCAGCAGCGCCAGGCGGCGCGACAGGGGGTGCGACTCGGCAGGGGGGGCAGGCTTGCTCACGGGGTCCAATCTGCGCCGGCGCACCGGGGGGTTCAACCGCCGGTCGCGGGGTCCTCCGGCCAGGCATGCTTCGGGTAGCGGCCGCGCATGTCCTTCCGCACATCGGCCCAGCCGCCCTTCCAGAAGCCGCCGAGGTCGCCGGTGACGGCGATGGGCCGACCCGCCGGCGACAGCAGCGCGACCTGCAGCGGCACCCGCCCGCCGGCCAGCGGCGGCATCGCCGCGAGGCCGAACAGGTGCTGCGCCCGCGCTTCGAGCGTCGGCACGTCGCGCGCATAGTCCACCGCGGCCGAACGCCCGGCGGGCAGGGCGATGCGTGCCGGCAACGCGGCATCCAGCGTCCGGCGTTGGTCCCAGGGCAGGCGGTCGAGCAGCAGCGCCGTCACGTCGAGCGCGGCCAGTTCGGTCAGCCGCGTTCGGCCATGCAGATGGGGCGCCAGCCAATCCCGCGCGCTGGCGGCCAGCGCAGCGTCGGAAGCGTCGGGCCAGGCCTCGCCCTCCACGCGCCGCATCCAGCCGATCCGTGCCTGGGCCTGCCGCGCTGCATCGGTCCAATTCAGATCGCGCAGGCCGCGTTCGGCGGCCGCATCGGCAAGTGCTGCGGCCACCGCCTCGGGGTCGGCATGGGCGAGGGTCGCTTCCTCCAGCACCAGCGGGCCGAACATCAGGCGGCGGCGCGCCAGCACCGCACCTGCCCGGGGGTCGAAGGCGGCTCCTTCCTCCCGCCGCAGGCGTTCCGGGAAGCGGGTTTCGAGCACACTGCGCTCAATCGGCGCGGCCATGCGAATGCGCGCCTCGGTGCCTTGCAGCGCGAGGTCTGCCACCGCCAGCAGCGCCGATTTCGCGAGCGGATCGGTCGCCGGCAGCCGCGCGCCCTGGCCCGAGGCCAACCGGAATGCGCCATCCATCGCACCGCGCCGCGCCGCGATCCGGTCGGGAAAGCCGGCGGCGAGCAGCGCGCCGGCATCGCCATCCGCATGCACGCTGCCATGCACGCCAAGCCGTCGCCGGTGCAGCGCCGAAGCGCGCCGGATGCGGTGGATCGTCGCGCGATCCGCATCGGCGCGGTCGGCGCCATGCAGCAGATCCAGGCGCAGATGCACGTCGGAGGGCGCCTCCCGCCCCCGTATGGGGTCGCGTTCCTCCAGCAGCGCGGCGAGGTCGGCGGCCAGCGCGCGTTCCCCGTCATCCGCCGCAGCGACCAGCATGCGCGCGAGCCGCGGATGCGTGCCGAGCCGCGCCATGCGTCGCCCCGTCGCGGTGATGCGCCCGTCATCGTCCAGCGCGTCGAGGTCGTGCAGCAGCGCCCGCGCTGCCTTCACCGCCCCCGCCGCCGGCGGGTCGAGGAAGGCGAGATCGGTGATCGACGCTCCCCAGCCCGCGATGTCGAGCACCAGCGAGGAGAGTTCCGCCTCCAGCATCTCCGGCCGGTCGGCGAGCGGCAGGCCGCGATGCAGCGCCTCCGACCACAGCCGGATCGCCACACCCGGCGCGGTGCGCCCCGCGCGCCCGGCGCGCTGTTCGGCCGCCGCGCGGCTGATGCGCAGCGTCACCAGACGCGACAGCCCCGATGCGGCATCGAGGCGCGGCGCGCGGCGGAACCCGCCATCGACCACGATCCGCACGCCCGGCACGGTCAGCGAGGTCTCGGCGATGGAGGTCGCCAGCACCACCTTCCGTCGCCCGTCGGTCGTTGGGTTCAGCGCGATGTCCTGTTCCGCCGGCGGCAATTCGCCATGCAGCGGCACCACCAGCGCATCGAGGCCCGACAGCCGTTCCTGGGTGCGCCGGATCTCGCCCCAGCCGGGCAGGAAGGCCAGCACGTCGCCCGGATGTTCGCGCAGCGCGTCGCGGATCGTGCCGGCCATCGCCTCCGGCAGGTCGCGCGCATCGGCGAGGTCGCGGGCGCGATGCTTCAGCGTGACGGGAAAGGCGCGGCCGAGGCTTTCAATGACCGTGGCGTTGCCGAGCAACCCCGCGAAAGCACCACCGTCGAGTGTCGCTGACATCGCCAGCAGCCGCAGTTCCGGCCGCAATGCGCGCTGCAGGTCGAGGCAAAGCGCCAGCGCGAGGTCGGTGTCGATGTTGCGCTCATGCGCCTCATCGAACAACACGGCGGCGACACCTTCGAGGCCGGGATCGGATTGCAGGCGGCGAACCAGCAGGCCCTCCGTCACCACCTCGACCCGCGTGCGGTCGGAAAAGGCGCGATCCAGCCGCGTGGCGAGCCCGATGGTCCCGCCCGGGGCGGGCTCACCCAGCATATCCGACATGCGGCGCGCGGCGGCGCGGGCGGCGACGCGGCGGGGTTCCAGCACCAGGATGCGGGAACCCTCTGCCCAGGGCTCGTCCTTCAGGATCAGCGGGACCAGCGTGGTCTTGCCGGCGCCGGGCGGGGCGATCAGCACCGCGTTGGGGCCGGCGCGCAGCGCCTCGCACAGCGCCGGCAGGGCCTCGGCGACGGGGAGGTCGGACTGAATGCTCATCAGGGGGAATTGGAGGGGCTCTGCCCCTCCAAATCACCCCACCAAAGGGCAGTGCCCTTTGGAATGCCGACTTTTGGTGCCCGTCGCCACGTGACGGTTTCCAAAGGCCTCGGGCCTTTGGTGGGGTGGTTTGGAGGGGCAAGGCCCCTCCGACGCCGCGCGACACCCATCATGCGAACCAGCGCCGCAGCGCGTCCGACCCGCCGACCAGCGGCGCCTGCGCCACACGCGGAGGCACCGCTGCGCCACCCATCGCTGCCACCAGCGAGCAATCCAGGCTGTCCAGCACCGGCACATCGACGAGCGGCGCGACGCGCGGGGCAAGGCCCGCCAGCCCCGCGCCACCGAGCACCACCGCCCCCGCACCATCCCGCGCCGCGGCCCGCGCGGCCTCGGCCAAAAGGGCGATGGCGCCGTCCGGGTCGCGGGCGATCATGTCCCCCGTGGGTGCAACGCCCCGCACCGCCACCCGATCCGGCCCATGGCCGCGGATCAGGCAGAATTCCTCGAGCATCGGCACCCACAGCGCGCCGCCGGTCAGCAGCGCGATACGCGGGGCGAGCGCCAGGCCGGCGGCGATCGAGGCCTCCGCCATGCCGATCACCGGGATGGGCAGCAGTTCGCGCGCGGCCTCGATCCCTGGTTCGCCGAAGCAGGCGATCACGGCGGCGCCGTAGCCGCGCGGATTGTCGGTACCGACATGCTCGGCCAGTGCCGCCAGCACGGCATGGCCGGCGACCGCGACCGCGGCGCGGGTCGAGATGTAGCGCGCCCCGAAAGGCGCGGTGGCCGGCACGACCTCGGCGGCGGGCAGGCCGAGGCGGGGGATCGCCTCCGCCGCGCGGGCCGCGAGCAGGTCGGTGATGGCCGGGTCGGTATTGCCGTTCAGCAGCAGCAGTCGCATCGCATGGGATCAGCATGGGGGCGTGGCGGGTGCAAGGGCCGGCACCCGAGCCGCTCGGCGCACGCACGCGACGCGGGCAGGCTGCCGCCGTTCTGGGCACGGCCAGCCCGCCGGCCGCCGCCCCCGCCGGGGCGGGGCATGGCATGGCCCTTGCAGCGTCCGGTCGATCCGGGCCGCGCGGCACGGCGGGCTGGCATCGCGAGGATGCGGGCCATCGACCCCACCCGCCGCGACGGCCGGGATCCATCCGCACCGAGGCGCAGCCTCGCCCGGTGTCCGTCAGGAGAGCGCATGTTTTTCTACCTGATCCGCCGCATCCTCTATGCGATCCCCATCGCGCTGGCGGTCGGTTTCGTCTGCTTCATGCTGGTGCAGATCGCCCCCGGCGACCCGATCAACGCCATCGTCCCGGCCGATGCCCCGGGCGACGTGGTCGAGCAGGTGCGGCGTGACTATGGGCTCGACAAGCCGCTGCCCGTGCAGTTCGGCCTGTGGCTGCTGAAGGTCGTGCAAGGCGATCTCGGCCGGTCGCTGGCGACCGGGCGCAGCGTCTGGTCAGACCTGTCGGGCGCGGTGGTGAACACGCTGCGCCTTGCGGTCGTCGCCTCGATGCTCGGCTTCATCCTGGGCTGCGTGCTGGGCGGGCTGGCCGGCACCTTCCGCGGGTCCTTCATCGACCGCGCCGCGGTGGGCATTGCGGTCGCCGGCGTGTCGGTGCCGCATTACTGGCTCGGCATGGTGATGGTGGTGATCTTCTCGGTGCAGTTGAACTGGCTGCCGGCGATGGGCGCGGGGCCGGGCGGATCCGCCGACTGGTCCTGGGACTGGGAACACATGCAGCATTTGGTGCTGCCGGCGGTCACGCTTGCCGTCATCCCGATGGGCATCGTGACGCGCACCGTGCGCGGCATCGTCGCCGAGATCATGAGCCAGGAATTCGTCACCGCGCTGCGCGGCAAGGGCCTGACGCGGCAGCGCATCTTCCTGCATGTCGTGAAGAACGCGGCGCCGAACGCGCTGGCGGTGATGGGATTGCAGCTCGGCTACCTGATGGGCGGGTCGATCCTGGTGGAGACGGTGTTCTCCTGGCCCGGCACCGGGATGCTGCTGAACAACGCGATCTTCCAGCGCGACCTGCCGGTGCTGCAGGGGACCATCCTGGTGCTGGCGATGTTCTTCGTCGCGCTGAACCTGATGGTGGACCTGGTGCAGACGGCACTCGATCCGCGGATCAAGCGGGCATGATCCGCGGAGCATCGTCGGGCACGCGCAAGCGCGTGACGGATCAAGCGGGCATGACGGAGACAAGCCGATGAGCGCGACCACGCCGACGGCCGCCGAGGCCGAACTCGCCGTCCAGGCAAAGCAGGGCGCCACGCGCAGCCAGGGCTACTGGGCCGGGGTGTGGAAGCGGCTGCGCCGGGATCCGCTGACCATCGCCTGCGCGCTGGTGCTGCTGGTCATGCTGCTGGCGATCGTCTTCGCACCGCTGCTGGCGCCGCATGATCCCTACCAGGGCAGCATGATCCGGCGCCTGCGGGCGGTCGGCACGCCGAACTATCCGCTCGGCACCGATGAACTCGGACGCGACATGCTGACGCGGTTGCTGTTCGGCGGCCGGCTGTCCTGGTTCATGGGCATCACGCCGGTCGTGCTCGCCTTCGTCATCGGCACCACGCTTGGCGTTCTGGCGGGCTTCGCCGGCGGCCGCGTGAACATGGCGATCATGCGCACCACCGACATCTTCTACGCCTTCCCCTCGGTTCTGCTGGCGGTGGCGATCTCGGGGGCGCTCGGCGCGGGGATCATCAATGCGATCCTGGCACTGACGCTGGTTTTCGTGCCGCCGATCATCCGCGTGGCGGAAAGTGTCACGACGGGGGTGCGCAACCTCGACTTCGTGGATGCGGCGCGGGCGTCGGGCGCCTCGGCCTTCACCATCGTGCGCGTGCATGTGCTGGGCAACGTGCTGGGGCCGATCTTCGTCTACGCGACTTCGCTGATCAGCGTCTGCATGATCCTGTCCTCCGGCCTGTCCTTCCTCGGCCTCGGCACCAAGCCGCCGGAGCCCGAATGGGGGCTGATGCTGAACACGCTGCGTACGGCGATCTATGTGCAGCCCTGGGTCGCGGTGCTGCCCGGCATGTGCATCTTCGTGACGTCGATCTGCTTCAACCTGCTGTCGGACGGACTGCGACAGGCGATGGATGTGAAGGGCTGATCGCCCTTCACATCCATCGCTGACTCTTGTCGGGCACGCCTTGCGGCGTGACGGATGTGAAGGGCTGATGCCTTTCGCACCCCATCGCTGGCTTTTGTCGGGCACGCCTTGCGGCGTGACGGATGTGAAGGGCGGGGCCCCGCCCCTCACCAAAACGGCACGAACCGTTTCAGGGTCGCCCGCGTCAGCCGCCGCCCCAGGTACCGCCACGGCGCATCCAGGTGAAAGACCGGCTCGGTCGCGTCCCACCCCGCGCAGCTCCAATCCGTTTGCCGCGCAAGGAACGCGACGAACTCCTCCCGGTCGCGCCAGGCCATGATGGCCGGCCCCATCGGTTCCGCATGCTCGATCTCGCAGAGGATCACGTCCTGGCCCGATCGGACCAGGCTGTGCCCGCGATAATCGCGTTCGCGCCTGTGAACGACGCCTTCGCCATCCGTGCACCAGGACAATTCCCGCCACACCTTCCGCGCCAGCTTCTCGCCGAATGGCGTGCGGTCCATATCCGCCGCGGCCTGGTCGCGAAGGGCCTGGATATCCTCCGCCGATGGTCCGCCGGCGCCGCGCGCATGCGTGTTCGGCAGGATGAAGACGCGGAGGATCCGGTAGTTCAGCCGCTGGTTCGACCGCCGCCAGGGATCCTCGGTATAGAACACCGGTTCCTTCCGGTCCCAGCCCGAGCAGCTCCAGTCGCTTTGGCGGGCGAAGAATTCCGCGAACTCGTCCCGGTCGTGCCAGGTCTCGATTGGTGGACCCGGAAGATGCCCGTCCTGGATTTCGCAGAGCATGACGCCATCCGCCATGCGGATGAGACCATGCCCGCAGTAGTCGCGATGGAACTCGTGGATGAGGCCCTCGCCCGTCTTGCAGCGACGCAGTTCCACCCAAAGCTGCAGCGCGAGGCTCCTGCCGAAGGGCCGGCGGTCAAGCCGGCGCGCCAGCGCTTCCCGCTGCGGAGCGTTCCTTTCGTAGTACTCGCGCGTGTAGTCGTCGTGGTTCATGTCATCGGCACGGCGACCCAGCGGGCGAAGCCCGGCCGCGCGCCGATCGCGGCATACCAGGCGCCGAGCGCAGGAAGATGCGGCATGCCGTCCACACGCACCTCGGGTCCGAACCAGCGCCGCGCGTAACAGCCGAGCACGATGTCGGCGACGGTCATCGCCGCGCCGTCGATGAAGGGGCCACCATGCCCCGCGATATGCGCATCCAGCATGGCCCAGCATTCTCCGGCCGCTTTGGCCGCCGCTGTGATCGCGCTCACGTCGCGCTTGTCCGGCGGCGTGCGCACCATGCCCCAGAACAGGTTCCGCTCGGCCGGGCTCAGCGTCGAAAGCTGCCAGTCCATCCAACGATCGGCGCTCGCGCGCGCGGCGGGATCGGCCGGATACAGCGCGTTGCCGTTCTTCATGGCGAGGTAGCGGAGGATGGAATTCGACTCCCACAGGACGAAGGACCCGTCCTCGATGGTCGGCACGCGGCCATTGGGATTCATGGCGCGATAGGGCGGGTCGTTCACCACCCCGTGTTCGAGCCCGGCATTCTCGCGGTCATAGGGGATGCCGATCTCGTCGAGCATCCACAGCACCTTCTTCACATTGACCGAGTTCACCCGGCCCCAGACCTTCAGCATCCACGCCCTCCCTGACGGCAGCGGCGCAGGCTAGAGTGTTTTTCGGTCGCGCGGCACCGGCCCCCGGCGCGATCGAACAAGGCGCGAGGCGGAAATCCCGGTCAGGGACCGCGGCGATCCGAAGCGGCGCAGCCCCGTGCTATGGCAGCCGGATGTTTGAATCCCATCTGGCCCGCTGGGGCCTCATCCCCGACGGCGATCCCATCACCACGGCCGCCGCGCGGTTGCTGCCCGTCCTCAGGGGCAACGAACCCGCCATGCTCAAGCTCTCCCACGAGGAGGATGAGCGTCTCGGCGGCGTGCTGATGACGTGGTGGGATGGCGACGGCGCGGCGCGCGTCCTGGCCCAGGACGATGCGGCCATCCTGCTGGAACGTGCCACGGGTCCGGCTTCCCTGGCGGAGATGGCCCGCTCGGGGCGCGACGACGAAGCCTGCCGCATCTTGTGCGCCGCCGCTGCGCGGCTGCATGCCCCGCGGCCGAAGCCGCGCCCGGAACCGGTTCCGCTGGCGTCCTGGTTCCGCGACCTGGAACCGGCGGCGGCCGGGCATGGCGGCATCCTCGTCCGCAGTGCCGAAGCCGCGCGCGCCTTGCTGGCCGAGCCCCGCGAGGTCGGGGTGCTGCATGGCGACCTGCACCACGACAACGTGCTCGACTTCGGCCCGCGAGGCTGGCTTGCCATCGACCCGAAGCGGCTGGTCGGCGAACGTGGCTTCGACTTCGCCAACATCTTCACCAATCCGGATCTGGCGGATCCGACCCGGCCGGTGGCAACCGAGCCCGGCCGCTTCGCCAGGCGCCTGGAGGTGGTCGTTGAGGCGAGCGGGCTGGAGCGGCGACGCCTGCTGCAGTGGATTCTCGCCTGGACCGGATTGTCGGCGGCCTGGTTCCTCGGTGACGACGATCCCCTGGCGGCCATCGACCTGGCGATAGCGGCGTTGGCTGCTGCCGAACTGGATCGGTGATCACCGCCAGGCATTGCTTTCTGGCGACCTGCTCGCTGCTCGAAGCCGCCAACGCAGGTGGCGCTCGCCAGCCCGGCGAACTACAGCAACGGCCTCCGCGGCGCCGGTTCTTCCCAGTAGCGACCCACCCTCCGCATCGCGCGCAGATCCCCGATTGCCAGGCGCTGGCCATCCAGGCGGATGAAGCCGCCGCGGCGCAGCCGCTGCAGGATCCGGTTGGTATGCACGACGGAAAGGCCCAGCGCATCGGCAACATGAAGCTGCGTCAACGGAAAGCGGATGCTGCCATTCTCGACCAGGCCCGCAGAGGCAGCGCGCTTGAACAGATGCACCAGGAGCGCTGCGACGCGTTCCATCGCCGTGCGGCGGCCAACCGTCAGCACCGCATCGTCCACAAGCCGTTCCTCATGCGCGGCAAGCCATGTGATGTCGAGCGCGATGTCCGGATTGTCGCGGAAGAATCCCGGGATGGCGTCGGTGCCGAAGGCACAGAGGTTCACCTCGGTCAGCGCCTCGACCCCATGGGGCAGGTTGGTGAGCAGTTCACCCTGCAGGCCGAGCAGGTCGCCGGGCAGCAGGAAGTTCAAGATCTGCCGGCGCCCGTCCTCCAGCGTCTTGAAGCGGAAGGCCCAGCCGGACAGCAGCACATAGACCCGCGTGGTGGCCTGGCCCTCGGACAGGATCGTGGCGCCGGCAGTACATAGCCGCTGGCCGACCTTGGCGGCGGTGATGGAAGCGAGCACGGCCCCCGCGACCGGCTTGAAAGCGGGCAACGCGCGTAGCGGACAGGCCGAGCAGGGCAGCGCCGGTTCCATCATCATCCTCCTTATCGCAGGACTCATCCTCCTTATCGCAGGATAATGACGCCACGGCGCATTGGAGGCAGGATGAGGCGTCGCGAGGAGGCCGCTTGGCTTGGCTGCATCGGGTACCCTGAGCCGCAAGCCGTGGTTCGGATGGACGGTCGGAGCGGTGTCCTTCGCGGTCGCCTTCCTGGCACGCCATTATTTTTCCGATACGATGGCGGGGCTGCCGTTCGTCACCTTCTTCCTCGCGGTGCTGCTGACATCCTTCGTTGGCGGTTGGATGCCGGCCACGGCGGTCGCGGCAGCCTCGCTGATCGTCGCCATCTATTACTTCCTGCCGCCCTTCGGGCAGTGGAAATTCGCATGGCCGAGGGACGCCGTCGCGCTCGGCATCTTCGCGCTGGTCGCAGGCAGCCAGATCGCGCTGGTGCACCGGCTGACCAAGGCGCTGGCGCGGCTCGAATGGAAGCGGTCGCAAATGGAGGCGATGCGCGCCTCTGAACGGCTGATGTTCAGCGAATTGCAGCATCGCGTGGCCAATGGCATCCAGCTTGTCGCCAGCCTGCTGTCGCTGGAATCGAAGCGCGTCATGACCGCCGAGGATGCCGTCGCCGTGCTGGACGATGCGGTGACGCGGCTGTCGATCGTCTCGACCATCCACCGCCGCCTGCACGATCCGGCGCTCGGGGAGGCCGGCTTCAAGGAGGCGCTCGAGAAATTGGTGCGCGACATTCTCTCCGCCGCCGGGCGAACGGAGATCGAGGTCGCCGTGCGGGCACCGCGCCTGGCCATCATGCCGGGCGATGCCACTTCGCTGTCGATGATCGTCGCCGAGGCGCTGACGAATGCGATCAAGCACGCCTTCGCCGACCGCGAGACGGGGCGCATCGAGATCCGCTTCGAAGCCGATGCGGCCGGTGAACGACGCCTGACGCTGCGCGACGACGGCCCCGGCTTCGCTACACCACCGGACCCCGATGGCGACAGCCTCGGCACCCTGGTCATGAGCAGCATGGCGCAGCGCCTTGGCGGCCGGATCGAACTCGGCAATGCACCGGAAGGCGGGGCGATGGTGACGGTGGTGATGGCGGCGCCGGAAGCCGCGGCGGCCTGAGCCACCACGGCGCCCGGCAGCCTGTCAGCGCTTCGCTTCGATCGCGTCCCAGATCGCCTTTTCCAGATGCACGCCGTCGAAGCGCGCGATCTCCTGCAGCCCGGTCGGTGAGGTGACGTTGATCTCGGTGAGGTAGCCGCCGATCACGTCAATCCCGACGAAGATCATGCCGCGCTTCCTCAGCTCCGGCCCGATCGCGGCGCAGATTTCCTTCTCGCGGTCGGTCAGCACGGTCTGCTCCGGCCGGCCGCCGACATGCATGTTCGACCGCGCCTCGCCGGCCGCGGGCACGCGGTTGATGGCACCCATCGCGATGCCGTCCACCAGGATGATGCGCTTGTCGCCCTGCCGCACGGCGGGGACGTATTTCTGGATCATCAGCGGCTCGCGCGAGCGTTCGGTGAACATCTCGACGAGGCTGTTCATGTTCGGATCGTCGGGGCGCAGGTGGAAGACGCCCGCGCCACCATTGCCGAACAGCGGCTTGATGATGATGTCGCCATGCTCCTCCCGGAACGCCGCGATGCGGCGGCGGTCGGCGGTAACCAGCGTGACCGGCATCAGGTCCGGGAAGTGGGTGACGAACAGCTTCTCCGGAGCGTTGCGCACCTCGGCCGGGTCGTTCACCACCAGCGTCTTCGGGTGGATGTGCTCAAGGACATGGGTCGCCGTGATGTAGCCCATGTCGAAGGGCGGATCCTGGCGCATCAGCACCACGTCGGCCTGGCTGCCGAGGTCGAGTTCGATCTCCGCGCCCAGGGTGAAGTGATTGCCCTTCACCCGTCGCACCTCGATCGGCCGCGCCCAGGCGGTGACGCGCCCGCCGCGCAGCGCGAGGTCGCGCACATGGTAGTGCCACAGCGCATGGCCGCGCGCCTGCGCTTCCAGCATCAGGGCAAAGGTGGAATCGCCGTCGATGTTGATGGTCTCGATCGGGTCCATCTGGACCGCGACGCGAAGGCTGCGGGTCATGGGCACGCTTCCTGATCCTGGTCCGGGGCGGACCGCTTGGTCCTGTCGTGCCACCCCGGCGCGGAATGCGCCAGGGGCGCTGGTTGCGCAATCAGTGGTTGTTTTAGGTTAACGATGTACGATTGTGGGTTAAGCCCTGCCGCTTCTGTGGCATAGATTGACGCATGGTTAAGGCTCGCGCTGCGCGGGCCGCAGACGCGGCAGGACGCTGCAGCCACCCCCAGCGGTTCGAGTTGCGCCATGCCCATCCTGTCCGCGCCCGACCTCCTGTTCGTGCCGGAAGACCCGCCCTTCGTCGTGCCGCAGGAGGTGCTGGTCCCCGGCCGCACGCCGGAGCCGGCCCAGCCGTCCGCCGCGGCACCTGAACCCGGGAGTGTCCTGGCCGAGGCGGCGACGCCGGACGTCGCGCCGATGGAAGCGCCGCTCGTCGAACCCGCCTTCGCGCTGGCCGCCGAGGACGCCTTCCCGACGCGCGCCGAACTCGACGCCATCCTCGCCGCCAACGCCGGTCCGCCAGCGGGGCCGGATGCGGCGGAACGGGAAGCGGCGGCGGCGCTGCTCGGCCTCGACCCCGGCGTCGCCGCGGATCCCGCGCTTTACGACGCGACCTTGCCCCGCCTGCCCGAACCGAATGCGAATGAGGCGCTCGCGGCCTGGCTCGCCGAGGCCGGCGTGCCTCCGCCCGATGGGCCGGAACCGGCAGGCGACTGGATGTTCGGCTGACCCTGGCCACGCGGCCCGTCAGCGTGGCCGCACCTTGCGCACCCGGGCGGCGGCCGGAGGATCGGCAGCGGTAGCCGCCGCCGGCCGTGACGCCGTCTCGAAGCGATAGGGCGCGGTACCTTCCTCCGCCGGGTCCAGCACCAGCCGGTGTTCCAGCGGCGGGAAGGCGCGGCTGCGGCAATCGGCGCGGTCGCAGAGCCGGCAGGACAGGCCGATGCCGACCGCCGCCGCATCCAGGTCAAGCCCATCGGCGTAGACCAGCTCCGGCGCGCGGGTGATGTCGCAGCCCATGGCGATGACATGCACCGGCGGCGGCTCGCCCCAATGCGCGGCCGGACCCTGCACGGTCTGCGCGAGGGTCAGGAAGGTCGCGCCATCGGGCAGGCGCGCGACCTGCACGCGGATGCGCCCGGGTGTGGTGAAGGCCTCATGCACCACCCAGCGCGGGCAGGACCCGCCGAAGCGCGCGAAGGGGAAGCCGGCGGCGGAAAAGCGCTTGCCGACATTGCCGGCGGGATCGACGCGCAGGAAGAAGAAGGGCACGCCGCGCGCGCCGTCCCGCTGCATGGTGGACAGGCGCTGCGCCGCCTGTTCGAAGGACACGCCGAAGCGCGCGGCCAGCGCCTCGATGTCATGGCGGAATTCGCGCGCTGCGGCGAGGTAGGACGCATAGGGCATCAGCAGCGCGGCGGCGGCGTAGTTCAGCAACCCGATGCGGATCATCTGAGCCGCTTCTGGCGTGGTCGGCTCGGTGCCGGCCATCGCGGCATCCACCGCGTCCCGTGCTTCCAGCAGCATTAGCGTGAAGGCCATCTGGAAGCCGCGGGATTCGCGCGGCAAGGATTCCGACAGGTACAGCACGCGCGCCGCCGCATCGTGCCGCCGCATCGCGCCATCCAGCGGACCGACATGCACCGTCAGGCCATGGGCGCGGCGCAGCCGCTCGGCGATCGCGTGGTTCATCTCGGACGGGCGCGTGCCGATCTCGCGTCCGATCGCCTCGGCGGCGGCTTCCAGCGCGGGGAAATGGTTGGCGCGGTCGTGGAAGAAGTCGCGCGCTTCCTCGTTCGGCAGCAGGATGCGCCGGCCCGTCGGCAGGGCGAGGCCCGACGAATCCTCCCGCGCCACACGCCAGGCGCGATAGAGTGCGAGCACCGCCCGCGCCGCGTTCGGCGCGGATGCCGCGAGCGTCGCGACCTCGCCTTCCGGCACTTCCTCAAGGCCGAGCATCGGATCGGACAGCACCTCGCGCAGGCCCGATTCCAGTTGCCGTTCGGCACTGCCGGACAGCGCGGCGAGTTCAACGCCGAGCACTTCCGTCAGCTTGATCAGCAGGGATGCGGTGACCGCGCGCTGGTCGTGCTCGATCAGGTTCAGGTAGCTCGCGGAAATGCCGAGGCGGGTGGCCAGCGCCTGCTGCGTCAGCCCGCGCTCGCTGCGCAGGCGGCGGACGGTGCGGCCGATCAGGGGGCGGGCCATCGCTTTACACCCTTCACAAAATCAGCGCCGCGTCTGTGAAAATCCCTACGTTCTTGCTGCGCCGCACCCAAGATCGCTGGTGATTCTCGGCAGTGCAATGTGAATTATTCACGGGCGCCGGATGCCCCGGCCAAGAGCACTCCCTGAGGATCACGATGCGCCCGACCAGCACACCCTGCTTCGCTCCCGACGGTACCGGCGGCGCCCTGCCGCCGCAGGACCCCAACCGCTTCGCCGGCATCCGCCGCGACTACACCGATGCCGATGTCGCCCGCATCGCCGGGTCCTTCCGTGTCCGCCATACGCTGGCCGAGAACGGCGCCCGGCGCCTGTGGGACCTGCTGAAGTCCGAGCCGTTCGTGAACACGCTCGGCGCGTTGACCGGCATGCAGGCGCTGCAGCAGGTGAAGGCCGGGCTGAAGGCGATCTACCTGTCGGGCTGGCAGGTGGCCGCGGATGCGAACAGCGCCGGGCAGATGTACCCGGACCAGTCGCTCTATCCCGTGGACTCCGTGCCGAAGGTGATCAGCCGCATCAACGGCTCGCTGCGCCGCGCGGACCAGATCGCGACGTTGGAACGGCTCGACGGCAAGGCGGATGACCGCACGCACTACATGGCGCCGATCATCGCGGATGCCGAAGCCGGTTTCGGCGGCGCGCTGAACGCCTACGAACTGATGCGCGCCATGATCGAGGCCGGTGCGGCCGGCGTGCACTTCGAGGACCAACTGGCGTCGGAGAAGAAGTGCGGCCATCTCGGCGGCAAGGTGCTGGTGCCGATCAGCCAGCATATCCGCACGCTGAACGCCGCGCGGCTCGCCGCCGATGTGGAAGGCGTGCCGACGGTTCTGCTGTGCCGCACCGATGCGGAAAGCGCCCAGTTGCTGACCGCCGATGTGGACGAGCGCGACCGCCCCTTCATCTCGGGCGACCGCACGCCGGAAGGCTTCTTCCGGATCAAGCCGGGTGTGGGCAAGCAGTACGCCATCGCGCGCAGCCTGGCCTATGCGCCCTATGCCGACCTGCTGTGGTGGGAGACGTCGGACCCCGACCTCAATGACGCCCGCGAATTCGCCGAGGCAATCCACCGCGAATTCCCGGGCAAGATGCTCGCCTACAACTGCAGCCCGTCCTTCAATTGGCAGCGGAAGATGGGCGTGGAGGCCGCGGCCCGCTTCCAGCGCGAGATCGGCGCCATGGGCTACAAGTTCCAGTTCGTCACGCTCGCCGGCTTCCACAGCCTGAACCTGTCCATGTTCAAGCTGGCTCGCGGCTATGCCGAGCGCGGCATGGGCGCCTACTCCGAGCTGCAGCAGGCCGAGTTCGCCGCCGAAGCCGAAGGCTTCACCGCGGTGCGGCACCAGCGCGAGGTCGGCGTCGGCTATTTCGACGCGGTGGCGATGGCAGCCTCGGGCGGCCAGTCCTCCACCACGGCGATGGCGCACTCCACCGAGACCGCCCAGTTCCACGACGACAAGACGCCGCAGCCGGCGCACTGAACGAAAACGAGAGGACACGATCATGAACAACGACAGCCACGACGACGGCCTGGTGCATTCCCACCGCTGGGCGACCGAACCGTCCCGCCCAACGCAGCCCCGCCCCCAGGTGACCCCGGCGCCGGCCGAGGATCGCGACGAGGGCCTGGTCCACACCCATGGCTGGGCCAGCGCGGAGCGCGGCCGGCCCTCCCACTGACGACGGCGGGCGGTACCGCTCGCCCCAACCACCGCCCGCACCGTCCATGGCCGATGCCGTCGCCCGCAGGGGCGGCGGCATCGTGCCGTTCACCGGCATTGTGGATGCGGGGGGCGTCGCGGGTGCAGGATGGCCGCGCTCCGCACCATGGGAAGAACCGGCATGGCCGACGATCCCGACGCCATCGACGCACCCGGCGACGCCCGGGGCCACACGGCAAGCCAGCACCTCCGCGCCCTGATGGAGCACCCCAGGGCATCCAATCCCGAATACACCCTCGCGCCGCGCCGGATATCGGGGAGCGGCTGGCGCCCCGACATCGGCGACATCATCCTTCATGTGGTCGGCGACGGGATCCTCGTCGCGGTGCTGGTGATGCACCTGCTCGGCTACTACTGACCGCGCCTATGGCGTGAGGTCGGCGTAGTCCTCGCTGCCGCCCGGCGCACCGCGCGCCGCACGCGACAGGGCCGCTTCCATGCGCTCCGCGATCGCGTCGCGATAATGCATCGGGTCCCAGTAGTTGGTGGGCTCGCGGGTGATCGGGCTGGCGCGCCAGTAATCCAGCACCACCGTGCCGGGCCGTGCGCGTGCCATGGCGACGACCTCGCGCTTGCAGGCTTCGGTCACCGCCGCGCTGCCGCTGCCGGGCGCACCCTGTGCGCCAAGGAACAGCGGCATGAAGACCAGCACCAGCCGCGTCTGTTCCGGCGTGGCCGTGACCATGCGCTGGAGCAATGCCAAGGGCGGCATCGGCAGGTCGGAGGGCGGCGTCGCGACGTGGCGGGATGTCTCAGGCGGCAATGGCGGCAGGTTCGCGGCGGCGCGCGCCGCGTCGTATCGCTCCTCCGGCGGCAGGAAGCGCGTGTAGCCGTCGCGGCCGTAGCGCGGGCGCATCATGCCGGTCAGCACGGCGAATTGCCGCCCCGCCTCCTGCACCGCGTAGAAGGACAGCATCTCGCGATAGGCCGGCCAGGGGCTCGCTTCGTAGAAGGCCTCGGGGAAGGCGCGCGGGGTGTAGCGCTGCAACGGACCCGCATCGCACCAGACATGGTCGAGGCCGATGACCACCGCGCGCGGGCGCGGATGCGCACGCAGGAAGACATCGAACAGGCGCGACTGCTCATAAGCCGTGGCGGCATTCATCGCGAGGTTGGCGAAGCGTGCGCCGAAGGCCTCGTTCAGCGATGCGGGCCGCAGCATGCGGCTGGTGGATGTGCCGAAGATCGCCGCATCGAAGCGGTCCGACCGCGCCAGCCCGGCGAAGGCATAGCGCGCATTGGTCGAGATCGGCGGGCGTTCCGCCGGCACATGGAAGGGCAGCACGCCCCAGGGATCGACCAGCGCGACGAAGGCATAGAGCGCCGCGCAGCCGATCGCCGCCGTGGCGACGGCGCGTTGGAAGAAGCGGCGCCAGGCCGGGTCAGAACTGGAAGTAGATGAACTCACTGGGCGTCCTGGTGCCGGATTGCAGGATGAGAAGCAGCAGCACGATGCCGACCGGCACCGCCAGCCAATGGATCGGGCGCAGCCGCAGCAGCGCGACCTGCTGGCTGGTCGGCCCGATCAGCGCGATGGCAGCACCCGCGACGAAGGCCACCGCGTGATCGACCTTCACCTGGCCAATCCCCTCCAGCCCCGCCATGCCGCGCAGCAGTGTCCAGGCCGTGGCGAAGTCCGGCGCGCGGAACAGCACCCAGCCGGCCATGACGAACAACAACGTCAGCGCCCAGCCGAGCAGGGCCGGCATGCGCAGCCCCGCCCGCGCCCAGGCGCCGTTGATCGCCAGCGCGATGCCATGCAGCCCACCCCAGACCACGAAGGTCCAGTTCGCCCCGTGCCACAGCCCCGCGAGCAACATGGTCACGATGGCGTTGCGTGCCTGCGCGAGCCCGCCGCCGCGATTGCCCCCCATCGGGATGTAGAGATAGTCGCGCAGGAAGCGCGACAGCGTCATGTGCCAGCGCCGCCAGAAATCGCGGATCGACGTGGCACGATAGGGCGCATCGAAATTGAACGGCATGCGCAGACCGAACATCAGCGCGAGCCCGATCGCCATGTCGGAATAACCCGAGAAGTCGAAATAGATCTGCAGCGTGAAGGCGCCGGCCGCCGTCCAGGCTTCCGCCGCCGAGGCCGGTGCCGTCATCGCCGCGGTGAACAGCCGGTCCGCAACTTCCGAGACGAAATCGGCGATGCCGAGCTTCTTCGCCGCCCCGATCGCGAACAGCACCAGGCCGCGCGACAGGTTCTCCCACATCTCCGGCCGCCGGGGATCGGTGGCGAACTGCCGGATGATCTCGTTGTGCCGGACGATCGGCCCGGCGATGAGCTGCGGGAAGAAGGTGACGAACATGAAGAAGTCGAGCAGCGGATAGGCATGCGCCTGCCCGCGCCGCAGATCGACGAGGTAGGAGATCTTCTGGAAGACGAAGAACGAAATCCCCAGCGGCAGGATGATGTCCCAGGGGGTGAAGGTGATGCCCAGCAGGGCGGCGAAGGTGCCGGCGAAGAAGTTGGTGAACTTGCAGACGCCGAGCACGGCGAGGTTCGCCACCACCCCGATCACCGGCCAGTCGCGCTCGCGGTCGGCCTCATGCAACCAGCCGATCACCCAGTTGAGCAGCGTGAGCCCCACGAGCAACGGCACGAAGCGCACATCCCAGGCGGCATAGAAGGTGAGCGAGGCCACCACCGCGACGATCTGCCGCAGCGTGCGGCTGCCGGCGGTCGCGTAATACAGCGCGAGCGTCACCGGCAGGAACAGCAGGATGAAGGTCTGGCTCTGGAACAGCACGGGCCCGCCCTAGCACAGGCCCGGGGGGTGTCCTAGGCCAGGGCGTCGGCCTTGCGCGGGGTGACCGGCACCAGCAGGTAGCGCACGCCGTTGCTCTCGGCCGGGGGGAAGCGCCCGGCGCGGATGTTCACCTGGATGGACGGCAGCAGCAGCAGCGGCGCCGCCAGCCCCGCATCCCGCTTGGTGCGGAAGGCGACGAACTCATCCTCGGTCACGCCATCCTTCACATGCGGGTTGTGGGCGCGCTGTTCCGCCACGGTCGATTCCCAGGCGAAGGCGTCGCGCCCCGGCGCCTTGTAGTCGTGGCACATCCACAGCCTGGTGTGCGGCGGCATGGCCAGGATCTTCTTCATCGACCGGTACAGCACGCGTGCATCGCCGCCCGGGAAATCCGCCCGAGCCGTGCCGTAGTCGTGCATGAACAGCGTGTCGCCCACGAAGACATCGTCGCCGATACGGTACGATATGCAGGCCGGCGTATGGCCCGGCGTGTGGATCACCTCCACCTCCAGCCCGCCGAGCGCGAAGTGCTCGCCATCCTTGAACAGGTGGTCGAAGTCGCCGCCGCCCGGTTTCACGTCATCAGCGTGGAACATCGGGCGGAAGATCGCCTGCACCTCGCGGATATGCTCGCCGATGCCGATCGGCGCGCCGGTCTTCGCCTTGAAATAGGGGGCCGCGGTCAGGTGGTCGGCATGGGCGTGCGTCTCCAGCACCCAGTCGATCGCCAGCCCTTCCTCCTGCGCCGCGGCCAGGATGCGGTCGGCGAAGGCGACATCGGCAGTGCCGGACCGGTTGTCCCAGTCGAGCACCGGGTCGATCACCGCCGCCCGCTTGGTCGCCGGGTCCCATACCAGATAGGATACGGTGTTGGTCGGTTCGTCGAAGAAGGCGCGTATGGACGCGGAGGCTGTCGGCATGGTCATTCTCCCCGCCGGCATATTCGCAGAAGGACTTCATCCGGTCGAAGCGAAAGCGCGCAGGCTGCTTGCCATGACCCGCCGCACCCTGGTTGCATGGCTGCCGGACGGGAAGGACCGATGATGCGCCGCGGCACCGCCATACTAGTGTTCCTGTTCTGCCTCGCCAGCCTTCCGCTCGCCGCGCAGCCCGCCATGCTGGTACTGGACGGCTCGGCCTCGATGTGGGGCCGCAGCGGCGACCGCAGCCGCATCGACATCGCGCGCGACGCCGTGGCCGCGCTGATGGCGCGCTGGCCCGCCGGGCGGCCGGTCGGGCTCGCCGCCTATGGCCATCGCAGCACGCAGGATTGCGCGGATGCCGAGGTGCTGCGTGCGCCCGCCACGGACGCCGCCGGCATCGCCACCCTCGCGCGAACGATCACGCCGCGCGGCCGCACCCCGCTCGCCGAGGCCGTGCGCCTCGCCGCCGATGCGGTCGGCAATGGCGGCGGCAGCGTCATCCTGGTCACCGACGGCATCGAGACCTGCCACCCCGACCCCTGCGCCGTGGCCCAGGCCTTCGCGCGGTCCGGCGCGCGGGTGGCGATCCACACCATCGGCTTCGCGGTGAGCGACCCGGCGGCGCTCGCCCAGCTGCGCTGCATGGCCGAGGCCACCGGCGGCCGGGCGCAGACGGCGGCCGATGCCGAGGAACTCGCCGCGGCACTCGACCGCGCCGCAGCGGCACCGCTCCCTGGGCCCCGCGCCACGGCACCGCGCGGCGAACCGGTGCCGGTGCCTCGGCTGATCGTCACGCTTCGGATGTGCCAGGGCTGCGACCCCATGATCGGCGATGCGCGCATCCTGCTGCGCCGCGGCGATGACGTGGTGGCCACCAATGGCGACCCCTTCGGCCGCTTCTTCGACCTGCCGGCCGGCGAATATGCCGTGATCGTCGAAACACCGCTGTTCGAACGCGGCCCGGTCACCGCCACCGTGCCGCCGTCCGGGCCCGGACGGGTGGAGGTGCTGCTCGATGCCGGCTGGCTGGTCGGCGCGGTGGTGTCGCAACCCTCCGGCGCCGCGGTCACCCGGCCGGCCGGGCTGGAGGTGCAGCCGCTCGGCGGGCTGGAAGGCGACCAGCGGCGCGGCATGGAGGCCGAAGGCGACATCCGCGCCTTCCTGGTCCCGACCGGCACCCACCGGCTGCGGGCGACGATCGGCAACACCGAAGGCAGCGCCGAGGCTGCCGTCACCGCAGGGGATGTGGTGGTGCTGCCCGTACCGGTGCGCTTCGGCACGCTGGCGCTGCGGCGCGAGGGCTTCGGCGTGCCCGATCCGCGCGTGTCGATCACCGCGCTCGATGGCGACCACGACGCAGTCGATGACTGGCCGGACCAGGAGCGGGTGGAATTCGCGCTCGCCCCTGGCCGCTACCGCGTCGCGGCCATCAACGGCGAGCGATACGGCGAGGCGGATATCGAGATCCGCGCCGAGACGGTCGAGGAGGTCACGCTGCGGCCGGCGCGCTGATGCGTCAGAGGTCATTCGAGAATGCGCCATGCGGCGCATTCTGAAGTCCGGCACCGACCCGCACCCCCACCTGGCCACCCATTCCAGGATACTGACGTGGGTGGCCAGGTGGGGGTGCGGGTCGGTACCGGACTTCTCAAACGGTCTTTCAGAACCGTTCCACCCAGGGCCGGACCTCGATCTCCCAGGACCAGGCGGACCGCGGCTGGCGGATCAGGTGCAGGTAGGTCTCGGCGATCGCATCGGGGTGGAGCAGCGTGTCCTGCCCGCCTTCCGGCCGCCGCGCGCTGCGGATGCCGCCGTCGATGACGATGTGTGCGACATGCACGCCCTGCGGGTGCAGCTCGCGCGCCATGGATTGCGCCAGGCCGCGCAGCGCGAACTTGCCCATCGCGAAGGGCGCGGATTGCGGATAGCCCTTCACGCCGGCCGAGGCGCCGGTCAGCAGGATGGTGCCGGATCCGCGCGGGACCATGCGCCGCGCTGCCTGCTGCGCCGCGAGGAAGGCGCCGAAGGCGCAGACCTGCAGCGATTTCTGCACATCGGCCGGCACCAGCTCGGTGAACGGCCCGCGCGTGCGGAAGGATGGGTTGTAGACGACCACCTCGGCATCGCCGTGCTGGTCGAACAGCGCGGCGGTGTCGGGTTCGGAGGCCGCGTCGCAGGCGTTCGCGACCGCGCCCGTCTCGGCCACCAGCGCGTCCAGCTTGGCGATATTCCGCGCGGCGAGGGCGATAGCGTAGCCCTCCCGCGCCAGCAGCCGCGCCAGGGAGGCGGAAAGCCCGTCCCCCGCGCCGATGATCAGGGCCTTCGGCATCGCATTCTTCCCCCTCGCTGTCGGGGTGAATGTGGGGGCGCGGCGCCCGCGCGTCAGGCCCCGCGTGGCGCGCCGAGGATGATGGCCGCGCCGGCGAGGCACAGCATCGCGCCGATCGCGTCCCAGCGATCCGGCCGCAGCCCTTCCACGCCCCACATCCAGGCGAGCGAGGCAGCGATATAGACCCCGCCATAGGCCGCGAAGGCGCGCCCCGCCGCCGGGGTATCGATGCGCGTCAGCAGCGAGGCGAAGGCGACCAGCAAGCCGATCCCCGGCACCAGCCACAGCGCGCTACGCCCCAGCCGCACCACCGCCCAAACGGCGAAGCACCCCCCGATCTCGGCCAGCGCTGCCGCCAGGTAGATCAACACGCCTGGTGGTCCCCGGCGCCAAGTCCCGGCATTCCAAAGGCCACTGGCCTTTGGTGGGGTGGTTTGGAGGGGCAAGGCCCCTCCATCTCAGTCGATGCTTTCCAGCAACGCACACAGCGTGGCGCAGCGCGGCGCGAGGTCCTGCCACAGGATGTGCTCGAACGGTGCATGGGCGCCTGCCCCGGTGCAGCCCAGTCCGTCCAGCGTCGGCACCCCGATCGCCGCCGTGAAGTTGCCGTCCGATCCGCCGCCGCGATGCTGCTTCGGCAGGTCGTAGCCATGCGTCGCGGCAAGCCCGCGCGCCATGTCGTACAGCGCGGTGATTTCCGGCGTCTCGACCATCGGCGGGCGGTTCATGCCGCCTTCGACCTCGATGCGGATGCCGCCGGCCTCGCCGGCCATGGCGTGGATCAGGCGCTCGATGCGCTCGCCCTCGGGGACGGAGGTGACGCGGCAGTCGATCTCGCAGCCGGCTTCGGGCGGGACGACGTTGGGGCGGGTGCCGCCCCAGATCGGCGCGACATTCGTGGTGGTGCCGCCGGCGAGGTCGGTCAGCGCATGGACCTCGAGGATCTTGCGCGCCAGCGCAACGACCGCGCTGCGCCCGTCCTGCCAGTTGCCGCCGGCATGGGCGGAGACGCCATGGACCTTCATCACGAAGCGGCCCACGCCCTTGCGGGCGGTGACGCAGGCTCCGTTCGGCCCGCCCGCGGGTTCGGGGATCAGCACGGCGCGCGCACCCGTCGCCGCGCGCTCGATCGGCGCGCGGGAGGTCGGGCTGCCGACTTCCTCATCGGGCGTCAGCAGCAGGATGATCGGGCGCTTCGTCTTCACCTTCTGGCGCAGGATCTCGCGCACGGAATGGAAGGCGAAGAAGGACCCGGCCTTCATGTCGTAGATGCCCGGGCCATGCGCCTTCGCCCCATCCACTTTCCAGGGCATGGATTTCGCGAGCGTGCCGAGGTCCCACACGGTGTCGAGATGCCCGGCCACCACGACCGGCGCGCCCTCGCCCGGGGTGCGGGCCACCAGCGTGTCGCCATAGCCGTTCGTGCCGGGAATCCGTTCCAGCGCCGCGCCCACCGCGGCGAGCTCCGCCTCCGCCTTGCCGATCAGGCCGTTCACCGCCGCCGCGTCGGTGGTCGGCGTCTCATGCAGCACCCAGGTCTTGAGTTCCTCGAGCAGGCGTTCGGACGAACCGATCTCGGTCTGCGGCATGGGTGTCGCTCCTTGGTGCAGGGGAGCCCGGCTTCTGGCAGCGGGGTTTTCCCTTGTCCATCCCGGGCCGGAAGGCTACCGACCCCCCCGCAGCGCACAACGGGGACCCCCGCCGCCCATGCCCGAACTCTATGCCTTCGAGGACCTGTCGGTCGGCCTGACCGCGAAATTCTCCAAGACCATTACGGAAGCGGACATCGTCCTGTTCGCCGCGGTCACTGGCGACACCAATCCGATGCACCTCGATGCCGAATACGCCGCGACCTCGATCTTCAAGGAACGCATCGCGCATGGGATGCTGGCGGCGGGGCTGATCACCAAGGTGCTCGGCACGCAATTGCCCGGGCCGGGGACGATCTACATGTCGCAGACGCTGAAGTTCCGCGCGCCGGTGCGGATCGGGGAAACCGTGACGGCGACCGTCGAGGTCATGGCCCTGCACCCGGACAAGCACCGCGCCACGCTTCGCACCGTCTGCACGGTGAAGGGCGAACCGGTACTGGAGGGGGAGGCCTATGTCTCCGTGCCGTCCCGCGCCCAGACGGCGAAGGCGGCGGAATAGATGATCCACCGCGTCTGTGTGTTCTGCGCTTCGGCCACCGGCGCCCGGCCGGAATACGCGCAGGCGGCCGAGGCGCTCGGCCGCGCCATCGCCGCGCGTGGGCTCGGCCTGGTCTATGGCGGCGGCGCCGTCGGGTTGATGGGCGTCGTGTCGCGGGCTGCGCTCGCCGCCGGCGCGCCGGTCACGGGCATCATCCCGCATGGGCTGGTGGCGCGGGAGGCCGGCAATGGCGACGTCGCCGACCTGCGCATCGTCGCCTCCATGCATGAACGCAAGGCGATGATGGCCGAAATGTCCGATGGCTTCCTGGTGCTGCCCGGCGGCTACGGCACGCTCGAGGAAGCGGTCGAGGCGCTGACTTGGCTGCAGCTCGGCATCCATCGCAAGCCAGTCGTCTTCATCGACACGCGCGGCTACTGGCAGAAGCAGATGGCGATGCTGGACCACATGGTCGCGGAAGGGCTGCTGAAGGCCGACATGCGCCCCATGGCGATGATCGCCCCCGATCCCGACGCCGCGCTCGACGCCCTGGCGGCCTTCACCCCGCCCGAGGTGCCGCGCTGGCTGCTGCCGGGCCAGACCTGACGGCCATGGCGACGATCATCGAGGCCTGGCAACACGTCCCGCGTGTGGCGCGCGGGGCGACCATAGCGCTCGGCAACATGGACGGCGTGCATCTCGGCCATGCGGCGGTGCTGCGCGCGGCGCATGCGGCGCGGCCCGACCTGCCGCGCGCCGCGCTGACCTTCGAACCCCACCCGCGCGAGCATTTCCGCCCCCAGGACCCACCCTTCCGGCTGACGCTGCTGCCGGCCAAGGCCAGCGCCCTGGCCGCCGCCGGGGCGGCCTTCGTCTTCGCCCTGCCCTTCGACGACGCCTTCGCCGCCATGTCGGCCGAAGCCTTCGTGGAGGACGTGCTGCACAAGGGCCTCGGCGCCAGGCACCTGGCCTGCGGGCCGGATTTCGCCTTCGGCCACCGGCGCGGCGGCGACGTCGCCTTCCTGGCGCGGGAGGCCGAGCGCCGCGGCATGGGCCTGACCGTCGTGCCGCCGCTGCTGCATGACGGGGAGGCCGTCTCCTCCACCCGCATCCGCCGCCTGCTGCAGGATGGCTACCCGGAACGCGCCGCCGAGAAGCTCGGCCGGCCGTGGGAGGTCCGCGGCACGGTGGTGCATGGCGACAAGCTCGGCCGCGTGCTGGGCTGGCCGACCGCCAATATGTGGCTGGGGCGGCACCTGGAACCGGCCCACGGCGTCTATGCCGTAACCATCGCCCTGCCCGGCGGGTCCGAGGCCAAGGGGGTGGCCAATGTCGGCCGCCGTCCCACGCTCGGCGGCGACCCCGAGACGCGGCTCGAGACCTTCATCTTCGATTACTCCGGCGACCTCTATGGCCAGGAAATCGGCGTTCGGCTGGTGCGCTTCCTGCGCCCGGACGCGAAATTCGCGGGTCTTGAGGAGCTGAAGGTCGCGATCGCCGAGGACGTGCGCCAGGCCCGCGCCGCGTTGGGCTGACCCACCGGAAGACCGTGCGAAACGGCACAGATTGGCGGCGCGTACAGGCGTAGATTGCCCCGAACCTCACCAGTTCGGGAGGCTCCTATGCGCAGCATCTCGAGGCCGGTCGCCGCAGGGCTGGCCGTCGCCCTCGCCGCCCTGGCCCCGGCCGCGGCGGACGAACCCTTCGCCGGGCTCGACCTGCTTTGGATGCGGCCGGCGGCCGAAGCCGGCACCCAGCGTCCCTGCGCCAGGCTGCTGGTGCTGAACCTGCCGCGGGACTGGATGGTCGCCGACGCCGCCATTGCCGTTTTCACTTCGGAACGTACCGAGGCCGCCATGCGCCCGATGGTCCGGGCGCTGCTCCCTGAACTCGCCGCCGTGCTGGAAGTGCCGGCCCACCCGGCAGAGGCATGCCGCACGCCGCCCCCCGAGCCGGTGGCGGAGGTGCTGGGCGCGGTCCGCGCCCTGCGCGTGGATGCCAGCGCGGGCCTGGTCGTCGCGATCGGCGTGGGTGCGGCTGGGCCCGCCGTGCTGGCCGCGGCGCGGGAGGAGGTGGCGGCACGCTACCTCGGCCAGGACGGCCCACGGCTGGCCGCGGCCATCGCCCTCGGGGGCGACGGGCCGGCGGCCTATGCCATCGGCACCCCGCCGGAAGACCAGGCGTGGGAGGTGCGCGCCCCGCTGCTCTGCGCGGCGCTGGCGGCCGCCACCAGGGAGGTGCAGGCCGAGGCCTGCGTCTCCGGGCTCGGGGCCGGCCAGCCGGTCGCCTTGTCCGAGCGCCGGACGCGGCGCTGAGCCGCGCGGTGCCCCCACGGCCGGGCGGCGGCAATCGGCGCTGCGCCCGCTTGACGCACCCCGGCCCGCCTCCGCATATGCAGGTCATGGCCTGGAACGCGCCTGCGCGAATTACCGTCCCGGCCCTCCGCTGAGGGCCGGGTTCCAGCGCGCGCTTTCCCCACCGACACGCCGCCCGCCCCAACCGATTGGCGCCGGGCGTACCGAGACAGGCATCCATGACCGACAGCCCCGCCGAGGCCCGCGACTATCGCGGCACCGTCTTCCTGCCGAAGACCCCTTTCCCCATGCGGGGCGACCTGCCGAAGCGCGAACCCGCCATGCTGGAACGCTGGGCGCAGCTGAAGATCTGGGAACGGCTGCGCGCACAGTCGAAAGACCGTGAGTGCTTCGTGCTGCATGACGGCCCGCCCTATGCCAACGGCAACCTCCATATCGGGCACGCGCTCAACAAGATCCTGAAGGATGTCGTCAATCGCGCGGCCCAGATGTCCGGGCATGACGCGAACTACGTCCCGGGCTGGGACTGCCACGGCCTGCCGATCGAATGGAAGGTCGAGGAGGAGTACCGCTCCAAGGGGAAGGACAAGGACGCGGTGCCGGTGCTAGACTTCCGGGCCGAGTGCCGTGCCTATGCCCAGCACTGGCTCGGTGTGCAGTCCGAGGAATTCCAGCGCCTGGGCGTCGCCGGCGACTGGCCCGACCGCTACGCGACGATGGATTTCGCTTCCGAGGCGAAGATCGCCGGGGAGATCGGCAAGTTTCTGCTGAACGGCTCGCTCTATCGCGGCCTGCGCCCGGTGATGTGGTCCCCGGTCGAGAAGACCGCGCTGGCCGAGGCCGAGATCGAGTACCACGACCATGTCAGCCCGACGCTGCACGCGAAGTTCCGTGTGCTGAAGGCGGGCGCGCCGGATCTCGTCGGCGCCGATGTGGTGATCTGGACCACCACGCCCTGGACCATGCCGGGCAACCGCGCCGTCGCCTATGGCGCGGAGATCGACTACGCGCTGGTGCATGTCGAGAGCGTGACCGAATCCTCCCTGCTGAAGGTGGGCGACCGGCTGCTCGTCGCGCTCCCGCTGCTGCCGGGCTTCGAGAAGGAAGCGGGCATCGGCGCGCATACCGTCAAGCGCGTGCTGAAAGGCGTGGAGCTGGACGGCGCGATCGCCGCACATCCGCTGCGCGGCCAGGGCTACGACTTCGACGTGCGCGTGCTGCCCGGCGACTTCGTCACGACGGAAGCCGGCACCGGCTTCGTGCACATCGCACCCGGCCATGGCGAGGACGACTT
The DNA here is from genome assembly GCF_057586215.1 of Roseomonas sp. SRI_022. Classification (NCBI taxonomy): domain Bacteria; kingdom Pseudomonadati; phylum Pseudomonadota; class Alphaproteobacteria; order Acetobacterales; family Roseomonadaceae; genus Roseomonas; species Roseomonas sp. SRI_022. The sequence continues at coordinate 13,967 of NZ_JBYCZL010000033.1, read as the reverse complement.
CAACCTCGGCCGGCAATACGGGCTGCCGATCCCCGAGACGGTCAACGACGACGGCACCTTCACCCAGCACGCGCCGGGCTTCGAGGGGCTGCACGTCTTCAAGGCGCATACCGCGATCTATGACGCGATGCGCGCGGCCGGCACGCTGGCTGCGACGGGGAAGCTGACGCACTCCTACCCGCACTCCTGGCGGTCCAAGAAGCCGGTGATCTTCCGCGCGACGCCGCAGTGGTTCATCGCCATGGACGACGGCAACGAGATCCGCGCGAAGTCGCTGGCCGCGATCGACGCGACCTATTTCGTCCCCGATGCCGGGCGCAACCGCATTGGATCGATGGTCGCCGCACGTCCGGACTGGTGCATCAGCCGCCAGCGCGCCTGGGGCGTGCCGATCCCGATCTTCGTGTCGAAGCAGTCGGGCGAGCCGCTGCGCGACCCCGCCATCATCGAGCGCGTGGTCGAGGCCTTCCGCGCCGAGGGTGCCGATGCCTGGTACAAGCCCGGTGCCGCCGCGCGCTTCCTTGGCCCCGACCGCGATCCGAAGCTCTACGAGCAGGTGATGGACATCGTCGATGTGTGGTTCGAGAGCGGGAGCACCCACGCCTTCGTGCTGCCGCCGCGCCACCTGCCCTTCCCGGCCGACCTCTATCTCGAAGGCTCGGACCAGCATCGCGGCTGGTTCCATTCCTCGCTGCTGGAATCCGTCGGCACGAACGGCGTCGCACCCTTCAAGGCGGTGCTGACGCATGGCTTCGTGCTCGACGAGCAGGGCCGGAAGATGTCGAAATCGCTCGGCAACGTCACCGCCCCGCAGGACGTGATGAAGCAGTACGGCGCGGACATCCTGCGCCTGTGGGTGATGAATTCCGACACCTCGCTCGACCTGCGCATCGGGCCGGAGATCCTCAAGCAGCAGGCGGAGCTCTATCGCCGCATCCGCAACACGCTGCGCTGGCTGCTCGGCAGCCTCGACGGCTTCGATGCGGATGCCGAGACGGTCACCTATGACGAGATGCCCGAGCTCGAGAAATGGGTGCTGCACCGGCTGACGGAGCTGGATGCACGCATCCGCGGCGCGGCGGACCCGAGTTCGGCGGACCGCTTCGCCTGGACCGGCGTCTATCCCGAGATCCACAATTTCTGCGCCACCGACCTCAGCGCCTTCTACTTCGACATCCGCAAGGACGCGCTGTACTGCGACCGGCCGGACAGCCTGCGCCGGCGCGCGGCGCGCACGGTGCTCGACATCCTGCATGGCTGCCTGTGCAAGTGGCTCGCCCCGGTGCTGGCCTTCACCGCCGAGGAAGCCTGGCTGGCGCGTTTCCCGGATGAGGAGGGGAGCGTGCACCTGCTCGACTTCCCCTTCGTGCCGGAGGGGTGGAAGGACGATGAGCTGGCGGCGAAATGGGCGCGGGTGCGCGAATTGCGCGGCGTGGTGACGGCGGAACTCGAAAAGGCGCGCGCCGCCGGCACCATCGGGTCAAGCCTGCAGGCCGCGCCGTCGCTGGCCGTGCCGGTCGCCGACATCAACCTGCTGCCGGCCGAGGGCTGGGCGGAGATCTGCATCACCTCCGGCTTCGCGCTGGCACGGGCCGAGGCACCCGAGGCCGCCTTCGCACCCGCCCCCGGTGCCAAATGCGCCCGCTGCTGGCGCGTCCTGCCCGAGGTCGGCGCCTCCACGAAGCATCCGACGCTCTGCCTGCGGTGCGAGGACGCGGTGGAAGCCCTCGCATGATGGGGACCGCCTGACCTTGCGCGTGGGCCTCATCACCGCGTTGCTGGTCCTGCTGCTGGACCAGGCGGCCAAGGTCTGGGCGCTGAATGCCGGCATGGCGCCGGGCACGCATGTGCCGTTGCTGGGCGATGCGGAATTCGGCCTCGGCGTCGCCCTTATCCTCAACCCCGGCATCTTCTTCGGCATGCTGCTGCCGGCCGGCGGCTGGCCGCAGTTCATGGTGCTGTCGCTCGTCGTGCTGGTCGCGGTCGTGATGCTGCTGCGCATGGTCGGCTCGCGCCGGGTGGCGCTGAACATCGGCCGTGGCGCCGTGGTCGGTGGTGCGGTGAGCAACCTCGCCGACCGCATGCTGCACACGGCCGTGGTGGACTATCTGGTGGTCCGCCGCGGCGATGTCGGCTTCGCCTTCAACATCGCCGACATCGCCGTGGTGGCGGGCGGCCTGCTGATGATGGCCTGGGCCATCGTCTACACCCTTTCGACACGGAGGGCGGCGGCATGAGCCTGCGCCTTGGCCTGCCCATCGCCGCCACCATCCTGGTCGCCGACCAGGTGAGCAAATGGTGGATGCTCGAGGTCGCCCGCCTGCCGGAGGTCGGCCAGATCCCGCTGCTCGCCGCCGGGCCCTTCGGGCTCGACCTGACGATGGTGTGGAACCGGGGGGTCACCTTCGGCCTGCTCTCAGGCAACGGGTCGTGGCATCATCTGGCGCTGGCGCTGCTGGCCGCGGCCATCGCGGCCTTCCTGCTGCGCTGGATGACGCGGGCGGAAAACCGGCTGACCGCCATCGCGCTCGGCGCCGTGGTGGGCGGGGCGATCGGCAACGTGATCGACCGCATCCGTTTCGGTGCCGTGGTGGATTTCGTGGATGCCCACGCCTGGGGTTGGCACTGGTATGTCTTCAACATCGCCGATGCGGCCATTGTCTGCGGCGTCGTCGCCCTGGTCGCGGATGCCTTGTTCCGGCCCAAGCCCGCGGCCGAGGCGGCTCCCCCGAAGGGGTGACCGCTCCAGCCTTGCCGGAGCGAGCACCTTCACCCGCCCAGGTGACGCAACCCGGGCCTGATCGGCCCGCCTCATTTGAGCGGGCATCTTCACCCGTCCGGGCGATTTCGCCCGGGCCTGATCTGCTCTAAGGAAGGGTCATGAGGAAGCGCCTCCCCCCCACCCTCGCCACCCTCGCGCTCGCCGCGCTGCTGCCGGCCTGCGGCGACAGCACCGCGCGCACGCTCGGGCTGGTGCGCGACGCACCGGACGAATTCCAGGTCACCACCCGCGCGCCGCTGTCCATGCCGCCGGACATGACCACCCTGCCCAGCCCGACGCCGGGTTCGCCCCGGCCGCAGGAACGCAGCACCCGCCAGCAGGCGGAAGCCCTGCTGTCGCCGAGCCTGACGCTGCAGGACCCGCGCCGCGCCCCGGCCGCCCGCCCGAGCGTGGGCGAGGCCGCGCTGCTGCAGCGCGCCGGCAACGACGCGCCGGGCGATATCCGCCGCCGGGTGGACGAGGAAAGCCTGCGCCTCGACCAGCCCGATCGCAGCTTCAGCGACCGGCTGATCTTCTGGCGCGACCCGCCGCCGCCCGGCACGCCGGTCGATCCGGCCCGGGAATCGCAGCGCCTGCGGGAGAATGCGGCGCTTGGGCGCGATGTGGAATCGGGCGAGACCCCGGTGGTACAGCCGCCCCGCCGCACCTTCTGGAACTGGCTCGGCTTCTGAGCGGCATGGCCTGAGAATGCGCCCCCAGGCGCATTCCAGAGTCCGGCACCAGCCCGCACCCCTGCCCGGCCGGATGGGGGCGTGGGCCGGGCTCGTGAAACACCCGTGGCATACACTTCCGTAAGGCCGCTTCCACTGCCGCGGTCGCGCGCCCATCTTGCGGAGATGCCCGAGATCACCCGCCGCCACACGCTCTGCGCCGCCGCCGCGACGCTCGCCGCGACCCCCGTGGCACGCGCCGCCGCCCAGCCGGTCGCATCCCCCGCCCCGGCCGCCGAGCCGCCGCTGTTCGGTGCCAAGCAATGGACGCTGCCGAACGGCCTGACCGTCGCGCTGGTGGAAAGCCGCCGCGCCCCGGTCGTCGCGCAGTACCTCTACTACGCCGCCGGCGGGGCGGAGGACCCGGCCGGCCGGTCGGGCGTCGCGCATTTCCTTGAACACATGATGTTCAAGGGCAGCCCGAACGTGCCCTCGGGCCTGCTGTCGCGCCGCGTCGCGCGGGAAGGCGGCAATGACAACGCCTTCACCTCCCGCGACGTCACCGCCTATTACCAGCAGGTCGAGGCGTCCCGCCTGCCGATGATCATGGCGATGGAGGCGGACCGCTTCGCCGCCGCGCTGATCCCGGCCGAGGAGCTCGAAAGCGAGCGCCGCGTGGTGCTGGAGGAACGCAACCAGCGCACCGACAGCAACCCCCGCGCCCGCTTCCAGGAAGCCTTCCGCGCCGCGCTGTGGGGGCCGCAGACCTGGCCCGGGCGACCCATCATCGGCTGGGCGGACGAGATCCGCGCCATCACCCGCGATGACCTCACCGCCTTCCACAGCGGCTTCTACGCGCCGTCCAACGCCACGCTGGTGATCGCCGGCGCGGTGACGGAAGCCGAGGCCCGCGCCCTGACCGAGGAACATTACGGCCCCATCCCCTCGCGCGCCGCGCGCAAGCGCGACCGCGCCCCCGCACCGACGGCGGCGCATGAGGCCCGGCTGGTGACGCGCGAACCCCAGGCACGCGAAGCGCTGATGCTGCGCGCCTGGATGGCGCCGTCCCTGACCACCGCGAACGCCGCCCAATCCCTGCCGCTGGAAGTGCTCGCCCATCTGCTCGGCAGCGGCCAGGGGTCGCGGATGCATGCGGCGCTGGTGGAAACCGGCCTCGCGGTGCAGGCCGGCGCTTCCTATGACAGCGAGGCAGCGGGCGTGACCGAGTTCATGACCTATGCCGTGCCGCGCCGCGGCGTCTCGCCGGAACGGCTGGAGGAAGCCGCCAACGCCGTGATCGCGACGCTGCTGCAGGATGGCCCGACCGAAGCCGAGGTGGCGCGGGCGATCCGTCAGATGTCCTCCGGCGCGCTGCTGGCGCTCGACAGCTTCGGCGCTGCGCCGCGCATGCTGGGCGGCGTGCTCGCCATCGGCCTGTCGGCGGATGTGGTGGAATACTGGCCGGCCCGGCTGCGCGCCGTGACGCAGGCGCAGGTGGCCGTGGCGGCGCGTGCGGTGCTCGGCGGCGCGCCGAACACCACCGCCTGGCTCCTGCCGGAAGGGGCGTGATCCGATGACCACGGGCTTCACCCTGCCGATCCAGGTGGTCGAATCCGGCCGCCTGTCCGCCTGGCTGGTCGAGGATCATTCGGTCCCGGTCGTCTCGCTGTCCTGGTCCTGGACCGGGGGTGCGGCGGCCGATGCGCCGGGCCGCGAGGGCACCGCCGCCATGGCCGCGGCGATGCTGACCGAAGGCGCCGGCGAACTCCGCGCGCTGGCCTTCGCCGATGCGCTTCGCGATGCGGCGATCGGGCTGAATTTCTCCGCCGGGCGGGATGCCTTCGAGGGCGGCTTCCGCTGCCTTGCCGATGCGCTGCCCGAGGCGGTGCGCCTGGCGCGCCTCGCCATGACGGCGCCGCGGCTCGATGCGGATGCGGTGGAACGCGTCCGCGCCCGGGCAATCGCCGGTGCGCGCACCCAGTTGGAAACGCCGCGCGGCCAGGCCGGGCGGGCCTTCTGGGCTTCGGCCTTCCCCAACCATCCGGCGGGGCGGCCCGCGACCGGCACGGCCGAAAGCCTCGCGGCCATCCCGGCCGAGGCGCTGCGCGCCACGCTCGACGCCCAGCTGCGGCGCGGCGGGTTGCTGATCGCCGCCGCCGGGGCGATCCGCCCGGCCCAGTTGGCGGCGCTGATGGAAGACCTGTTCGCCGCCCTGCCGGCCGGGGCGCCCGAGGCGCCGCCGCCCCTGCCCCCCTTCACCACCTTCGGCCGCCAGGTGGTCACGGTGCCCGGGCCGCAGTCGCAGATCGTCTTCGGCCAGCCCGGCATCGCGCCGCAGGACAGGGATTGGGAAGTGGCGCAGGTGGTGCTGCGCGTGCTCGGCGGTGGCGGCTTCTCCTCCCGCCTCATGGAAGCGGTGCGGGTGCAGCGGGGGCTGACCTATGGCATCGGCGTCGGGCTCGACACGCTGTTCGGCGGCGGCGTCGTGACCGGCGCCTTCGCCACCGAGAATGCCCGGGTCGCCGAGGCGCTGGAGGTCACGCGCGGGGTCTGGTCCGACCTCGCCGGGCAAGGCCCGACCGAGGCCGAGGTCGAGGAGGCCGTCGCCTACCTGACCGGGTCGCTGCCGCTGCAATTCACCGACAGCCGGCGCATCGCATCCACCCTGCTGGCGATGCGCCGCAATGACCGGCCGATCGGCTGGCTGGATGGACGCAACGACCGGCTGCGGGCGATCACGCGCGCAGATGCGACGCGCCTCGCTGGGTCGCTGCTGAAGCCGGACGCCCTCGCGGTGACAGTGGCCGGGCAGCCCAGCGGCATGTGAGACGAGGGGCATTCCGCCCCTCGGCGTCGCTCAACGCGGCGCGCAATCCACGCCGTAGCCCGCCACGGCCGGGAGATCGCCATCCCCGGCCGTGGTGACGCGCAGCGTCCCCGCCGCGCTGCGATAGGCGAAGGCGCAGAAGCCGAACCCCGTGCCGGAGCAATCCTCCACCTCCGGCACGCCGCGACGCACCAGTTCATCGACGCGGATGTCCGGACCATCGCGGCGTTCCGGCGGCGCTGGCGCCCAGCCGTTCCGCTGCAGCATCGCGCGCGCCTGGTCGATCGGCCGCCCGTAGATGTTCGGCACCGCGGCCTTGCCGCCGCAGACCCGCTCCTCCGTGGCCAGCGGGCGGATCACCGGGCCGCCATCGGGGCCGAGCTGCAGGTCCGCCACCGGCTGGCTGAGGAAATCGCCATCCCAGATGCGCAGCGCATCGGCACCGAAGGCACGCAGGCTACCGATCGCCGCGCCGCCGCCCGGCGCATAGGCGATGGCCACGAGATCGGCGCCGCGAAAGATGCCGATATTGCCGTCGAGCAGCCGGCAGCTGCCACTGGTGCCGGATTCCGCGCCGCGCACGAAGGAGACCGCCTGATAGGGGCCGAGCGCGGCCTCGCGCGTCACCGCCCAACCGGCGGCGACAACCTGCCGGCCGGCCGGTGTCTGCGCGGTTGTGAAGAGATGGCGACAGAAATCGGGCCGCTCCCCCATCGGCGAGCGCGGCAGGCGCTGCGCGGCCACGAGGCGCAGCGCCGGCCCCTCCGCACGCGTGACGGCGCCGGAGCGCATCGTCGTCGTCGCGTCCTGCGCGCGCGCCGGCAGCGCCGGCAGGAGGAGGAGGGCGAGCAGGGCCAGGCGTTTCGTCATCGCATCACCGAAGCGTGGGGAGGGCGGAGGTTGCCATGCTCCGTCGCATGGGCGACACCGGACAGGAAGCGCTTCACGTGCCATGCCCGCGCCACATCGGGCTGCTCCGCTGGGCCCTGCGCGCGGCGTGAGGCCCATGTACAGGATGACCGCGCAAGGGAACCCGATGACGCCTGACGCCGCCTGGTCTGCCCTCGATGCCCTCGCCCGCCATCCCGGCGCGGCAGAGATCCGCGCGCACTTCGCTGCCGATCCGAATCGCGCGGCGCGCATGACGCGCCGCGCGGGGGATGTGTTGCTCGACCTGTCGCGCACCGCGATCGGGCCGGAGGCGCAGGCCGCGCTGCTTGCCTTGGCCCGCGCCGCCGATGTCGAAGGCTTCCGCGACGCCATGGCCAGCGGCGCGTTGGTGAACGTCACCGAGGGCCGCGCCGCGCTGCACATGGCGCTGCGCGTGCCGGACGGCGCATCGCTGCCGGGTGCCGGCGAACAGGCGCAGGCCGCGCTGCGCCTGGCGCGCGAGACACGCGCGCGCATGCGCGCCTTCACCGAGGCGGTGCATGGCGGCGCCCTGCGCGGCGCCACCGGGCAGCGCTTCACCGATGTGGTGAATATCGGCATCGGCGGTTCCGACCTTGGTCCCTTCATGGCCGCGCGCGCGCTGTGGACGCCGGACAGCCTGATGCGGCCGCACTACCTCGCCAATGTCGACGCCCATGCGTGGGATGCGCTGCACCCGCGGCTCGACCCCGCGACCACGCTCGTGCTCGTCGCGTCGAAGACCTTCACGACGCAGGAGACGATGACCAATGCCGCGCTGGTGCGCGACTGGCTCGCCGCCACGATGGGGGCGGAGGGCGCGGCGAGCCACCTCGTCGCGCTGTCCACCAACCTGAAGGGTGCGGCCGGCTTCGGCATCCCGCCCGAGCGCGTCTTCGGCTTCTCCGACACGGTGGGCGGGCGGTTCAGCCTGTGGAGCGCGATCGGGTTGTCGCTCGCGCTCGCCCTGGGCTGGGCGGAATTCGAACGGCTGCTCGCCGGCGCACGCGCGATGGACGAGCATTTCCTCGCAGCCCCGCTTGAGGACAACCTGCCGGTGCTGCTGGCGCTGGCCGAGGCGTGGCACGTCAATGCGCTCGGTTATCCCGCCCGCGCCGTGCTGCCCTATGACCAGCGCCTCGCGCGCTTCCCCGCGCATCTGCAGCAGCTTGAGATGGAAAGCCTCGGCAAGGGGCTGCATGCGGACGGGTCGCGCCTGTCGCGCGGCACCGGGCCGGTTGTGTTCGGCGAACCCGGCACCAATGCGCAGCATTCCTTCATGCAACTGATCCACCAGTCACCGACGCCGGTGCCGGTGGATTTCATCCTGGTCGCCAATCCCGACCACGCGAATCCCGACAGCCACCGCAAGCTGCTCGCGAACGGCCTCGCGCAGGCCGAGGCGCTGCTGGTCGGCAAGGATGAGGCGGCGGTGCGTGCGGAGATGCAGGCGGCCGGCGTCGCGGCGGCGAAGATCGACCAGGTCGCGCCGCACCGCGTTTTCGCCGGCGACCGGCCATCCGTGGTGATCCTGCTGCCGCGCCTCGACGCCTACACGCTGGGCCAGCTGGTCGCGCTGTATGAGCACAAGGTCGCCTGCCTCGGCGCGCTGTGGGGCATCAACCCCTTCGACCAATGGGGCGTGGAACTCGGCAAGCAGCTCGCCGCGCATATCCTGCCGGCGCTGGAAGGCCGCGAGTCGGAGCAGGACCCGACGACGGCGCCGCTGATCGCGGAGATCAGGCGGTTGCAGGGTTGAGCGTGATGACCGGAGGCGCGAAGGCGCCGAAGGTCTGAATCACGCGATCGGACGATGCGGAAGGTGATGACCGGAGGCGCGAAAGCGCCGCAGGCCTGAAGCGCGCGGTCAGGCCAGCGCGCGCACCGCCGCCTCGCAGCGCCGCGCCGTTTCCTCCCACCCCGCGCGCGTCGTGGGCAGGTCGTCCGCACGGACCGGCGCGCCGATGACCAGGCGCAGCCGGCCGGGGCGCGGATATTTCCGCGTCGGCGGCCAGGCCGCGAAGGCACCGTCGAGGAAGCAGGGGACGACCGGAACATCGGTGCCCGCCACCAGCGCGCCGATGCCGGGCTGGAAGCCGGCCATGACGCCGTCCCGGCAGCGTGTGCCCTCGGGGAACAGGATGTAGACGAGCCGATCCTCCAGCAGCCTTTCGCGCAGCGTGGCGATCTCGCTCGCGCGCGTGCGCTTGCGCCAGATCGGCAGCGCGTTGACGGCATAGGCCGCGAAGGCGGAACCGAGCGTCGATGTGAAGAAGGTGTCGCCCGCCGCCAGCGAATGCGCGCGCCGCGCCGCATCCCCGCGCAGCACGGCGGACAGCGTCAGCGCATCGAGATGGCTGCTGTGGTTGGCGATGATGATGAAGGGCGGTGGTGGCAGGTTCTCGTGCCCCACCACCTCAAGGCGATGGAAGGCGCGCATGTAGCCGCGCAGCACGGTGCGCCAGGCGCGGCCAAGCACCAGGCTGCCGAGGCCGCGTTCGCGCGACAGGCTTTTCAGGCGGTCCGCGCCTTCAAGCCCATGGTCGCGCGCCGGGCGCAGCTTGAAGTCCATCAGCCCCCCGTGATCAGCCGTGCCGGCTGGCCCATGCCGAAGCCGACGAAGAACTGGATGAAGTGGAAGGCGGCGGGTGCCACCAGCAGCAGGGAGTTGAAGCGGTCCAGCACGCCGCCATGGCCGGGCAGGATGGTGCCCATGTCCTTGATGCCGATGTCGCGCTTGATGGAAGACAGCATCAGGTCGCCCGCCTGCGCGCCGATGCCCACGATCAGGCCGAAGATCAACAGCCAATGCACCTGCGCCATCGGCGTGCCGCGGAAGATGAAGAAGGCGAGTGTCGCGACCAGCAGCGTGGTGACCGTCAGCGCGCCCACCGCGCCCGAGATCGACTTGTTCGGGCTGGTCGCGGGACAGAGCTTCGGCCCGCCGATCAGCTTGCCGAAGGTGAAGGCGGCGACGTCCGACAGCGCCACGGTGGTCAGCAGCATCAGCAGGATCGGCCGGTAGCCCGGTTCATTCGCCATGAAGGACAGATGCGCGAGCCCCGCGCCGAACAGCATGTACGCGAAGATGCCGAGCGCGGTGCGCTGGATGTATCCGGCCGGCCGGTCCTGCGGGATGGTGCCGATGACGATCACACCGACCGTGAGCGGCCAGAGAGCCACGAAGAACCCATACCAATGGTCCAGCGCGGCGAAGTTGGCGGCGAGGATGCCGAGCACGACGATGGCCGCGACCAGCGGTTCGCGGAACAGCCCCGTGGCGCGGTCGAATTCGCGCAGGCAGGCGATGCCGAGCAGCGTCACCGCCCCGATCACCCATTCGCGCCCGAGCAGCACCGGGCCCATCATCAGCGGCAGCAGCAGGCACCAGGACCCGGTGCGCAGCCAAAGCTCGCGGCGCAGTTCCGGCGTGCCGCGACCCGTCAGCGTCATGGCGCCGATCACCGCGCCTGCGATCGCCAGCACCGCGACGGTGGCGGCGACGATGCCGATGGTGACGGGATGCGCGAAGACGGCCTCGCGGATCATGGCTTCGCCCTCAGCGCCGCGGCGGCGCGCGACAGACGCAGCCAGGCGGTCAGCACCGAGCCCAGCGCGATGACCACCAGCACGACCCACACCGCCATCGCCCCGCCCCAGGCCCCCGGGATCACCGCGCACCAGACGGCAAGGCCCGTCGCCAGCGCCATTCGGTGCTGCTTGGCCATCGGCCCGCCGAAATCGGATGGCGCGCCCGCCGCCCGCGCCGTGGTGCGGATATAGGCGGTCAGCATCGCGGCCAGCGCGGCCGCGATGCCGAGCGACAAGCAACCGGCCGCCACGCCGAGTCCGACCAGCACGGCCGCGTCCGACACACGGTCCGGCACCTCGTTGAACAATTCGCCCACCGGAGAGGCGACGCCGCGCCCGATCGCCACCATGCCATCCAGCAAATTCGCCATCAGCCGCGCCTGCACCAGCAGCGCGCCGAGCAGCCACAGAACCCAGGCCGCGCCGGGCAGCCAGGCGGTCGCAGCGAAGGCCAGCCCCGCCGCCAGCCCCACCACCATGCCGGCCACCGAGATGCCGTTCGGCGACGCCCCACGCGCCACCAGCGCCGCCGCCATGCGTTGCGTCACCCCGAGATTGCGCGCCGCGATCGGCCGCCGGTCCGATGCTTCCACCCCTGTCCCCATTCACTCACAGATTCGCGCGCAGCATGGCGTGTCAGCGCACGCACCGGAAGGAAAGCCTTCGGGGGGCGTGTTATGGTCGTCACATGTCCGCCGCCGCGGCCGAGTCGCCCCCCCGGCCCCTGATCCGCCGCCTGTCCGAGACCACCGCCAACCGCATCGCCGCCGGCGAGGTGGTGGAACGCCCCGCCGCCGCGGTGAAGGAGATCGTGGAGAACGCGCTCGATGCCGGGGCGACGCGCATCGCCGTCGTGCTGGAAGGCGGCGGCATGGACCGCATCCTGGTCGAGGATGACGGCATCGGCATGGATGCCGCCGACCTCGCCCTCGCGATCGAACGCCACGCCACCTCGAAACTGCCCGAGGAAGCGACGCTGTTCCGCATCGCCACGCTGGGCTTCCGGGGGGAGGCGCTGCCCTCGATCGGCGCTGTGGCGCGGCTGTCCATCACCTCCCGTCCCGCCGGCGGTTCCGCGCATCGCATCGCCGTCGAAGGCGGGCATGTCGGCCCGGTCTCGCCCGCCTCCGGCGCACCGGGCACGCGGGTCGAGGTGCGCGACCTGTTCTTCGCCACCCCGGCACGGCGCAAGTTCCTGCGCCACCCCCGCACCGAGGCCGATCACGCCATCGAGGCGGTGCGCCGCCTGGCGCTGGCTTGGCCCGGCGTCGCCTTCCGCGTGGACAGCGATGGGCGGGAGGCGCTGAACCTCGCCGCCACCGATTGGGAGGGGCGCATCCGCCAGGTGCTCGGCCCGGACTTCGCGGCCGCGGCGGTGCCGGTGGAAGCGGTCGGCGTCACGCTGGATCTGCGCGGCCTCGCGGCGCTGCCGTCCTACACGCGGCCGACGACGATGGCGCAGCATCTGGTGGTCAATCGCCGCCCGGTGCGCGACCCGATGCTGCGCGTGGCACTGCGCGTCGCCTATCGCGACCTGATCGCGCAGGGGCGGCACCCGGCCGCCGCGCTGTTCCTCGACGTGCCGCCCGAGAGCGTCGATGTGAACGTGCATCCCATGAAGACGGAGCTGCGCTTCCGCGAAGGCGAGGCGGTGCGTGGGGCGGTGATCTCCGCGCTGCGCCGGGCGCTGGCGGTGGGCGCCGGCACGGCGGTGGCGATGCCCGCCTTCACCCCCGCGCCGCTTCCGCCGGAACCCGCCCAACCCGGCGGCTTCGCGGAAAGCCACGCGATGCTGACGCCGCCGCCCCCGCTACCACCGATGCAGCGGCTGCTGGGCCTGACACCCGCCGCGCCGCCGCGCCCGGCAATGGTGACGGAACGCGCGCCGGAACAGCACCCGCTGGGGCGCGCCGTGGCGCAGATCCTCGACACCTACGTCATCGCCGAAGCGCCTGATGGCGCGCTGGTGCTGGTGGACCAGCACGCCGCCCATGAACGCCTGACGCATGAGGCATTCAACGCGCAGCTCGTCGAAGGCGGCGTGCGCGCGCAGCCGCTGCTGCTGCCTGCCGTGGTGGACCTGCCGCCCGCCGATGCGGAGCGGCTGGTGGCGCATGCGGCGGCCCTGGCGCGGTTGGGGATGGAGATCGAGGGCTTCGGCCCCGGCGCGGTGCTGGTCCGCGCGCTGCCAGCGCTGCTCGGCAATCCGGAACCCGCGCCGCTGCTGAGAGACTTGGCCGAGGAACTGGCCGAACTCGGCGAGGCGGCGTCGCTGCAGCGTCGGCTGGATGCGGCGGTGGCGCGGCTTGCCTGTCATGGCAGCGTGCGCGCCGGGCGGCGGCTCAACGCGGCGGAGATGGATGCGCTGCTGCGGTCCATGGAGGCGACGCCCCGCGCAGCGACCTGCAGCCATGGCCGGCCGACCGTGCTGCGGCTGGATGGCGCCGCGCTGGAGCGGATGTTCGGGCGGCGCTGATCAGCAGGAGGCACCGCCCGGCGCACGCAGAATATGGAGCGTCGCCGCGCCGTGGCTGCGCTGGGCGAGGGCCTCGAAGCCCGGCAGGTTCAGGACCTCCTCCGCACCGGTCTCGGCGACCAGCAGCGCGCCGGGCGCGACCCAGCCGGCGGCATCCAGCGCCGCGACGGTCCTCGGCACCAAATCCTTCCCATAGGGCGGATCGAGGAAGACCAGCCCGCAGGGCACCCGCGCGCGGGGTGGGCGCAGCGCGTCGGTAGGGAGGATCGCCGTGCGTGCTTCCTCCTTGCAGGCGGCGATGTTGGCGCGCAGCGCGGACAGCGCCGCGCGGTCGTTCTCGAGGAAGGTCGCGTGGTCGGCGCCGCGCGACAGGGCCTCCAGCCCCAACGCGCCGGTGCCGGCGAAGGCGTCGAGCACGAGCTGGTCCTGAACCACCGTCCGCCCGCCCCAGGGGGCATGCCACAGCATGTCGAACAGCGCCTGGCGCACGCGGTCGGCGGTCGGGCGCGTCGCCGCCCCATCGGGGGCGCGCAGCACCCGGCCGCGATGGCGCCCGGCGATGATGCGCATTTTACCTGGCCCTCAAACGGCGGGCGCGGCCCGTCCGGGCCGCTTGCCTTCGCGCCCTGGGCTGGTGCGCCGGGGGCGGCGGTTGGTCTGGGCGCGGTCGCGCTTTGCGCTCCTGGCTCGCGGCGCGGCCGCGAGCCGATTGGCGGTCGCCCTGGTATGGCG
>NZ_JBYCZL010000032.1:0-57089 GCF_057586215.1 Roseomonas sp. SRI_022 | reverse complement strand
GGTCGGTTGCGCGGACCGTGCCACCCTCGCCGTGCTGAACCAGGGTGCGGAGGGCGCGCCGCGGTTGCTGGCGGAAGCGCGGGCCTCGGGCGGCTGCCGGACCACCTTCCGCGTCAATGAATGGGTGGCTGAGGCGGTGGAGGGCGACGTCGTGCGGCTGCGCATGACCAATGGCGGCCCGCTGACGCTGTGGTTCCGGCGCAGCGAGGTCGTCGCACCCTGACCTCGGCTTGTCGCGCGCGACGCGCGGCATGACACTCGGCGCAGGGACGGGAACCGAGTGCCGATGAACTGGACTGCCGAACTCGACGAACTGCGCCGCCGCGAGGCCATGGCCCGCGAGATGGGCGGGCCGGACAAGGTCAAGCGCCAGCACGACGGCGGCCGGCTGACGGTGCGCGAACGCGTCGAGGCGCTGGTCGATCGCGGCACCTTCCACGAGGCCGGCGCCATCGCGGGCCGCGCGGAATACGATGCGAAGGGCGACCTGGAATCCTTCACGCCGTCCAACTGCGTGATGGGCCGCGCCATGGTCGATGGCCGGCCCGTGGTGGTGGTCGGCGACGACTTCACCGTGCGTGGCGGCAGCGCGGATGCGACGATCCGCGAGAAGCCGATCATGGCCGAGCGCATGGCCGCCGAACTCCGCCTGCCGATCATCCGCATGATCGAGGGTTCGGGCGGCGGCGGGTCGGTCAAGACGATCGAGACGACAGGGCGCGCCAACCTGCCGGGCGGGGTCGGCGGCACGCAGCTCTACTACCAGACCACCGCGAACATGGGCTTGGTGCCGGTCGTCACGCTCGGGCTCGGCTCCGTCGCGGGGTTGGGCGCGGCGCGGCTGGCGGCGGCTCATTACTCGGTGATGACGAAGTCCTCGGCGATGTTCGTCGCCGGGCCGCCGGTGGTCGCGCGGCTGGGGGAAAAGCTGGAGAAGCGCGACCTCGGCGGCTGGGAAATCCAGTGCAAGGCCGGCGGCGTCGATGACGCGGTGGAGACGGAGGCGGATGCCTTCGCCGCCGCGCGGCGTTTCCTGTCCTACCTGCCGTCCTCGGTGCACGAAGTGTCGGCGGCGATCCGCAACCGGGACCCGGTGGACCGGCGGGAGGAGAAATGGCTCACCGCCATCCCGCGCGATCCGCGGAAGGCGTACAAGGTGCGCCCGGTGATCGAGACGCTGTTCGACAAGGGCAGCTTCTTCGAGATGGGCAAGTGGTTCGGCCGGTCCATCATCACCGCCTTCGCGCGGCTGGATGGGCGGGCGGTCGCCGTGCTGGCCTCGGACCCTGTCTTCCATGGCGGGTCCTGGACGGCCGATGCCTGCCAGAAGATCGTCCGCTTCGTCGACCTGGCCGAGACCTTCCACCTGCCGGTCGTCTACCTGATGGACTGCCCCGGCTTCGCCGTGGGGCTGGATGCGGAGAAGACCGCGACGATCCGTTGGGGCGTGCGGGCCATGGCGGCGGTGAACCAGTGCCGCCAACCCTGGTGCACCATCATCATGCGCAACGCCTTCGGGGTGGCGGGCGTGGTGCATCAGCCGGCGGGGCGGTACTCGATCCGGTATGCATGGCCTTCGGCACGCTGGGGTTCGCTGCCGTTGGAAGGCGGGGTCGAGGCGGCCTATGCGGCGGAGGTCTCGGCCGCCGAGGACCGCGACGCCAAGGTCGCCGAGATCGAGGAGAGGCTGCAGAAGCTACGCTCGCCGTTCCGCACGGCGGAGGCCTTCTGGGTCGAGGAGATCATCGACCCGCGGGAGTCACGGCGCCTGCTGTGCGAATTCGCGCGGCTCGCGGATCCGCTGCGAGCGCCGGGGATGGCGGCGTTCACCATGCGGCCGTGAGGGCCGCCCATCCGCAACCGCCGTCATTCGATCCGTGCGGGTTCGGTTCGCGAGGTGCATAGTGCCGCGCTCTTCCGGGGCTGTCGGGCCGGTGACCGCGTGCGACATGGAGGATGGGCGACATGACCACCCACAAGGTTGGCTATCTCATCGGCAGCCTCGCCAAGGGATCGATCAACCGGAAACTCGCCAGGGCGCTGGTGAGGCTGGCGCCGGCGGATCTCGAGATGTCGGAGATCCCGTTCAAGGACCTGCCGCTCTATAGCTACGACTACGATGCCGACTTCCCGCCCGTCGCCAAGACCTTCAAGGCCGCCATCGCGGCGGTGGACGCCGTCCTCTTCGTGACGCCGGAATACAACCGGTCGATCCCCGGCGGCCTCAAGAACGCCATCGACTGGGCGAGCCGGCCCTACGGGACGAATTCCTTCGCGCGGAAGCCCTCGGCGGTGATCGGGACCTCGCCCGGTTCGATCGGCACTGCCGTGGCACAGCAGAGTCTCCGCAGCGTGCTCAGCTTCTGCAATTCGCCGCAGATGAATGCGCCGGAAGCCTATATCCACTTCACACCCGGCCTGATCACCGACGACGGGGAGGTGACGGTGGAATCGACCGAGCAGTTCCTCCGCCAATACATGGAGGCCTTCGGCGCCTTCATCGCGCGGGTCATGCAGGTGCTTCCGCGCGGGACCTGATACGTCCGGGATGAAGGCCACCGGCTTGAACGCCGCGCGGCACGGGAAGATGGCCGGATCAGTCTCCCACTACTGGTGTCCGGAAGGGAGGCTCAAGCAACGCTGGCGGCGTCCGGGGGCGGTGCCCCGGCCGCTGCGCGCCCTCATTCCATCGTGATCCCCGCGACGCGCACCACCTCACGCCACTGCGCCACCTCACTGCGCAGCCGCGCCGCCAGGGGATCCGGCCCGGACAGCACCAGCAGCGACCCGCGCTCGGCCATCCGCCGCGACAATTCGCTGTCGGGGGCCGCGAGCGGCGCCAGTTCCGCGTTCATCCGCCGCAGCGCCTCGGGTGTTGTCTGCTTCGCCGCGAACAGCCCGAACCAGAAGGGCACGGCGTAGCCCGACACGACCTCCCCGATCGCCGGCGTATTCGGCAGCAGTGGCGCGCGGGTCGCGGTGGTGACGCCGACCGGGCGGATCGTCCCCGCGCGGATGTGTTCCAGCGCGAGCGACAGGTCGCCGACGAAGGCGTCGATCTCCCCGGCCAGCAGCGCGGTCATGATGAGCCCGGCGCCGCGATAGGGCACGTGCAGCAGCTCGATCCCCGCCTTCTGCATCAGCAGGGCGGAGGCGAGATGCGTCGCCGAGCCGATCCCCGAACTGCCGACCGAAACCCGCCCAGGCGCTTCCTTCGCGCGCGACAGGAAGGCCGGCAGGTCGGCCGGGCCATTGGCGCGCACGCAATAGACGAGCGGCGCCTCGGTCACGATCGTCACCGGCAGCAGGTCGGTGAAGGGATCGAAGCCGAGGTCGCGCTTCAGCGCCGGCAGCGTCGCCACGGAATTCGACGTGATGAGGAAGGTGTGGCCATCCGTCGCGGTCGCGACATGCTGCATGCCGACCTGGCCGCCCGCGCCGGCCCGGCTGTCATAGACGACGGGCTGGCCGAGCCGCGGCGTCAGGTAGTCCACGAAATACCGCGCCGGCACGTCCTGCGGGCCGCCGGGGGCGAAGGGGCTGATCAGCCGCACGGGGCGGGTCGGCCAGGTCGCGCCTTGCGCGAAGGCCGGCGTGGCAGGCCCGGCGGAAAGCGCTGCGCCGAGGGCGCGTCGGGTCATCTCCATGCGTGTCACTCCCGTTCGTTGCTGCTTGGCGGGACGATGTCGTCCCAGCGGGGCAGGGGGCGGCTTTCGACCGGCACCAGCCACGGATGGTGATTGCCGCGATGGATCACCTGCGCGGGCAGCAGGATGGTGGGCGGCACGGGTTCGCCGCGCAGGTGGCGCAGCGCGGCCATGGCGGCGGCGGCCCCCATCTTCAGCCCGTCATAGTCGATGCTGGCGAGCAGTCGCCCGGCATCGATCGCCTGCGCCGCGGCGATGATGCCGTTCATGCCGGTGACAAGCGTGCGCCGCCCCGCCGCGTCCAGCGCATCCAGCGCGCCGAGCGCCATCAGGTCATTGGTGCAGATCACCCCGTCGATACGCGGATGCTGTGCGAGCAGCCCCACCATCGCCTCGCGCCCCGGTTCACGCAGGTAGCGTCCCGGCGCGGTGTCGAGCAGGCGCAGGCCGGGATGGGCGGCGAGTGCGGCGCGGAAGCCGCGCCCGCGGTCGCGGCTGGTCGGCGCGCTGTCGGGGCCCTCGACCAGCACCACATCGCCCACGCCGTGCAGCGCTTCGGCCATGGCGCCGACCGCCGCGCGGCCCATCGCCACGTCATCGGCGCCGATGAAGGTGACGAAATCGCCCTTCATGCGGTTGACGAAGCCGATGAAGGGAATGCCGCGCGCGATGGCCTCGGCGACCGGTACTTCCAGCGCGGCATCATCGGCCGGGGCGAAGATGATGGCGTCGGGACGCTCGGCGACGACGGCGCGCAGCAGCGCGATCTGCTCGGCGGCATCGTCGGGCGTCGCCGGATGGTGCCGCGTCGCGGTGGCACCTTCCGCCGCCGCGGCGCGCTCCACGCCGAGCAGGAAGGCCTGGTAGTTCGGATTGACCCCGTTCTTGGTGAAGGCGGCGAGGCGGATCGCCATGCCTCAGTCGCCCCGGATGCCGGTGGTGCGGATCACCTCGCCCCAGGACCGCAGGTCGTTCGCGATGCGGGCGTTGAAGGTGCGGGTATCCTCGAAATTCGGCGTCAGGCCGTTGGCGAGAAGGCGCTCGCGGAAGGTCGGGTTCTCCAGCGCCTTGCGCGTCGCCTCGGACCAGCGGGCGAGGCTTTCCTCGCTCATCCCCTTCGGGCCGCAGATGCCGAACCAGCCGGCCATCTGCAGGCCGGGCACGGCGGCCGAGATCGGCCGCGCATTCGGGAACAGCGGCGACCCGGCATCGTCGCCCATGGCGAGCAGGCGCAGCTCGCCGCCGGTGATCTGGCGCATGACGTCGCCGAGATTGGTGATCATGAAGTCGGTCCGCCCGCCGAGGATATCGACGATGGCGATCGCCGCCCCGCGATAGGGCACATGGACGATGTCGAGCCCGGCGCGCGCCTTGAGCAGTTCCACCGAAAGATGCTGCGCGGACCCGACGCCCGCCGAGGCATAGGTCAGCCCGCCCGGCCGCGCCCGCGCCGCCGCGATCAGCCCGGCCGTGTCCTGGTGCGGCCCGCGCGCCGCGACGACGAGCGCATAGGTCGAGAGTGCGACATTGGCGACGCCCGTCATCTCCGTGCGTGGATCCACGGGCAGGGCGGCGCCGGGCAGGTTGGGCGTGATGGTCATGCTGCCCATCGGGCATTGCAGCACGGTCATGCCATCCGGCGCGGATCGCGCGACGACCTCCGCTCCGATCAGCCCGTTCGCGCCGGTGCGGTTTTCCATCACGCCGCGCGCGCCCATCTGGGGCGGGACGTATTCGGCGATCAGCCGCGCCATCAGGTCGCCCGCACCGCCGGCGGCGAAGCCGGAGATGACGCGGATGGTGCGGTCCTGGGCGAGGGCGGGCAGGGCGGCGAGCGACAGGGCAGCGGCGAGCAGCAGGCGACGCATGTGGTTTCCTCCCGTTGGTTGGCGCAACGGTAGGACAGGCGGACGCGCCTTGCGAAGGGGGGCGCCCGCGCCGGCTTCAGCCGTCCAGCGCCGCCATCACCGCATCGGCCATCGCACGGGTGGACAACACCGGCTCCCCAGGCAGGGCGATGTCCGCCGTGCGGGCGCCGCCTGCGAGCGCTGTCTCGACCGCGCGCTCCAGCATCGTCGCCTCCTCGGGCGCGCCGGCGGTCCAGCGCAGCAGCATCGCCGCCGACAGGATCGCGCCGAGCGGATTGGCGATGCCCTTGCCGGCGATGTCGGGCGCCGAACCGTGGATCGGTTCGTACAGCGCGCGTCGCTTGCCGTCCGGGCCGGGGTCCGACAGCGCGGCGGAGGGCAGCATGCCGAGACTGCCATTCACCGCGCCGGCACAATCCGACAGGATGTCGCCGAACAGGTTGTCGGTGACGATGACATCGAAGCGCGTCGGCGCGCGGCCGAGCTGCAGCGCGCAATTGTCGGCGAGCATGTGCTCGAGCGTGATGTCGGGGAATTCCTTGGCGTGCACGGCGGTCACGACTTCCCGCCACAGCGCGCCCGCCTCCATCACATTTGCCTTGTCCACCGAGGTGACGTGGCCGCGCCGCGTGCGGGCGAGGCCGAAGGCGAAGCGCGCGGCGCGGGCGATCTCGCCTTCCGTGTAGGCATGGGTGTTGAGGCCCCAGCGCGTCCCGTCCGGCAGCGTCTGGATGCCACGCGGCGTGCCGAAATAGACACCCGCCGTCAGTTCCCGCACGAAGACCAGGTCGGCCCCGGCCACGGTGCGGGGCTTGTAGGGGGAGACCTCGGCCAGCGCCGGCTGCGCCTTCACCGGGCGGAGGTTGGCGAAGACGTCGAGCGCCTTGCGCATGCGCAGCAGCGATCCCTTGCTGCGTTCCTCCGCCGGGATGTGCTTCTGGTCGAGGCTGCCGGTCGCGCCGAACAGCAGCGCGTCGGCGGCGAGGATCGCATCCCAGGTGGCGTCGGGCATGGTGGTGCCCTGCGCGGCCCAGGCAGCGGAACCGAACAGGCGGCGTTCCATGCGCAGCGGAATGCCGCGCTTCTGCGCGAACCATTCGAGCACGCGAACCGCTTCGTCGGTGACCTCGGGCCCGATGCCGTCGCCGGGCAGGACGACGATGTTGAGGGTCATTTCTCGACACTCTCCCAATTCCATGGGCGGGCGGCGCGGTCGGCAGCATACCAGCCGTCGATGAGGTCCTTGAAGCGCAGCGTCAGCGCGATGTCGTCGAGGCCTTCGAGCAGCGCCTCCTTCTTCCGCGCATCGACGGCGAAGGGGATCTCGGCACCCTCCGGCGTGACGACGACCTGCCGGGCGAGATCGACGGAGGTGTGGCGAGCACCCTGCGCGGCCTCGGTCTCGGCGGCGATGCGGGCGATCGCTTCCTCCGGCATCACGATGGGCAGCATGCCGTTCTGGAAGCAGTTGTTGAAGAAGATGTCGCCGAAGGAGGGCGCCAGCACGGCGCGGAAGCCCATGCCCATCAAGGCCCAGACGGCGCCCTCGCGCGACGATCCGCAGCCGAAGTTCGGGCCCGCCAGCAGGATCGGGCTGTCGCGGTATTGCGGCAGGTTCAGCACAAAATCGGGGTTGTCCGACCCGTCCTTGGCGTAGCGCAGGCGCTCGAAGGCATAGGGGCCGAGACCCTCGCGGCCCGTGCCGACCAGGCGCTGGATCGGGATGATGACGTCGGTGTCCACATTCGCGCGGAGCATCGGCGCTGCGGGGCCGGCGACCTTGGTGAATTTCTGCATCGGTCGGTCCCCCTACGCCGCGAAGTGCCGCACATCGGCGATGGCACCGGCCACCGCCGCCGCCGCCGCCATGGCCGGGGAGGCGAGGTGCGTCCGCGCCCCCGTGCCCTGCCGCCCGACGAAGTTGCGGTTGGAGGTGGAGACGCAGCGCGCGCCGGGCGGCACCGCCTCCCCATTCGCGGCGACGCAGAGCGCGCAGCCGGGCTCACGCCATTCGAAGCCGGCCTCACGGAAGGCGGCGTCGAGGCCCTCGGCTTCGGCTTCGTGCTTCACGCGTTCGGACCCCGGCACCACCCAGGCGGTGACATGCGGGGCGACATGGCGGCCGCGCAGGATCGCGGCGGCGGCGCGCAGATCCTCGATGCGCGAATTGGTGCAGGATCCGATGAAGACCCAATCGACCTTCGTGCCGATGATCGGCGCGCCCGGCGTCAGGCCCATATAGGCGAGGGCCGCTTCCCAGGCGCCGCGCTTCTCCGCATCGGGCGCGTTCGCCGGGTCGGGCACCATGCCGGTGACGGGCAGCACCTGCTCGGGGCTGGTGCCCCAGGTGATCTGCGGGACGATGTCGCGCATGTCGATCAGCAGGTCGCGGTCGAACACCGCGCCGTCATCGGTCGGCAGGTCGCGCCACGCGGCCACCGCCGCATCCCAGGACGCGCCCTTCGGCGCGAAGTCGCGGCCCTTCAGCCATTCGAAGGTCGTCTCATCGGGCGCGACCATGCCGATCTTGGCACCCATCTCGATCGACAGGTTGCACAGCGTCAGCCGGCCTTCGACCGACAGCGCGCGCACCGCGGATCCCGCATATTCGACGGCATATCCCGTGCCGGCTGCGGCACCGAAGCGGCCTATCGCGGCCAGGATCATGTCCTTCGGCGTCACACCCGGCGGGGCGGTGCCCTCGAAGCGGATGCGCATGCGCTTCGGCTTGCGCTGCGGCAGCGTCTGCGTCGCGAGCACGTGGCGCAGTTCCGACGCGCCGATGCCGAAGGCGAGCGCGCCGACGCCGCCATTGGTGCAGGTGTGACTGTCGCCGCAGACCAGCGTGGCACCCGGCAGCACGATGCCGAGCTCCGGGCCCATCACATGCACGATGCCGTTGCCGTCCTGCCCGAGGTCGAACAGCCGCACGCCGGTTTCCGCTGCTCGCTTGCGCAGGCCCGCGAGCAGCCGCGCGCCGGTCGGGAAGGTCTCCGAGGTGCGTCCCGGGGCGGAGGAAACGGCATGGTCCGGCGTGGCGAAGACCAGGTCGGGGCGGGCGACGTTGTAGCCTGCCTCCCCTACTTCCTGCAGTGCCCGGCCGCCCGAGAGGTCATGCACCAGGACTCGGTCGCAGTAGAGCAGCGACCAGCCGGCGCCGAGATCGGCGACGACATGCGGATCCCAGATCTTGTCGAACAATGTTGCCGGCATCCGGCGCTTCCTTCCCAGCCTTGACGCTGCCTGGCCGGCGCGGGACCGTGCCGCGGCGCAGCGGCGGGCATCACGCCGCGCGGGACGGGCGCGGTCAAGCGCCCGCCGGGTGGGAAGGAACATGCCATGGCGCGGATCGGTCGCCGGAACATCGCACTGGGCCTGCTGGCGGCACCGGCGCTGTCGCTTCGCGCCCACGCGCAGGCGTCCTGGCCGGACCGCCCGGTGCGCTTCATCGTGCCCTACAGCGCGGGCGGGGTGGCGGACACCATCGCGCGCATCCTGCAGCCGCGCGTGGCGGAGCATCTCGGCCAGTCCTTCGTGATCGACAACCGCACCGGTGCGTCGGGCGCGATCGGCGCGGCGGCCGTCGCGCAATCGGCACCGGACGGCAACACGCTGCTGTTCGAAGGCGCGACCTTCGCCACGCTGCCCGAGGTGCGCCGCGACCTGCCCTTCGACTATGCCGCGGCATTCGTTCCGGTCGTGCAGGTGACGACGCAGCCCTACATCATCGGCATCCGCGCGGGCTTCCCGGCGCAGGACCTGGCGGGCTTCGTCGCCGAGGCGAAACGCCGCCCCGGCGAGGTCACCTACGGGACCCCGGGTGTCGCCCATATCGGCCATTTCATGGGCGAGGCGCTGCAAATGGCCGCCGGCATCCGGCTGGAGCACGTGCCTTTCCGCGGCGGGGCGGATGTCGCCCGCGAACTGGCGGGTGGGCGGATCGATGCGGGCATCATCTCCTATTCCAGCCTGCGCCCGGCGGTGGAACGCGGCGCGACGCTGATCGCCAGTACGGCGGGCCGCCGCCAGGCCTCACTGCCGCAGATTCCGGTGATCGCGGAGACCTATCCCGGCTACGACATGTCGTCCTGGACCGGGGTGTTCGCGCCGGCGGGATCGCCGGAGCCAGCGATGCTGCGCTTTGCGGAGGTGTTGCGCTCGACGCTGGCCGATGCCGATGTGCGGCGGCGGCTGGAAGCGGCGGGCGCCGATCCGGTCGAATCGGACCCGGTGGCCTTCGCCGCGGTCATCCGCCGCGACCGGGAGACGGCGCGGCGGATCGTCGCCGCGACGGGGCTGCGCGTCGGATAGGGCTTCGGGCGAGGATCAGACGCACGCTGCGACCGCGCCCGGACCACCAGTGATCCCCAACGCAACAGTGCGTGGCGCGAAGGCAAGCCGGCCGGACGGCTGGCGCCCGCCGTCTGAGGGACGAAATCAAGACTCCGAAGGCGGCGGAGTTTACTCCGCCGCCTTCGGCGCGTAGCCGAGGCCGCCTTCGTATTTTCGCGCGGCGTCCTCGGTCAGGAACTCCGCCTCCATCTCGCGGATGCGGTCGAAGCCGGCGAAGCCGTGCAGGTTGCCCATCGGGTGCTGCTTGAAGCGCGCGTCATAGGCGGCTTCGGCCATCGGGCCGTCCTGCTTCAGCGCCGTGGCGAAGTCATGGATCGCCATGATCGTCGCGCGCATCGCCGCACCCGGCAGGATGCAGACCCGGATGCCGAGCGCGGCCATCTCCTCGGCCGACAGGCGCGGGGAGATGCCGGTCATGTTGTAGAAGACCGGGCCCTTCACCTCGCGCCCGATCCGCGCGACTTCCTCGACATCCTTGGGGCCCTCGACGAAGGCGAGGTCGGCACCCGCCTCGATGAAGGCATTGGCACGGGTAATCGCCTCATCGAGCGAGCCACCATGCGCGCCACGCGCATCGGTGCGGGCGATGATGACGAAATCGCGATCAAGCGCATCACGCGTGCGCGCGGCGGCGCGGATCTTCAGCACCGCCTCGTCGCGCGCGATCACTTCCCGCCCGGCGACATGCCCGCAGCGCTTGGGCGCGACCTGGTCTTCCAGATGCAGGCCGGCGACGCCGGAGCGGATGTATTCCTCGACCGTGCGCACGACGTTGATGGCATTGCCGAAGCCGGTATCCGCATCGGCGATCAGCGGCACCTTCACGGCCGCGGCGATCAGCCGGGCATTCAGCGCCATCTCGGTCAGCGTCACGAGCCCCGCATCGGGCAGGCCGAGCAGGTTCAGCGAGGTGCCGTAGCCCGACATGTAGACCGCCGGAAATCCCGCATGTTCGAGGATGCGGGCCGACATGGCGTTGAAGCAGCCAGGCACGACCAGTGGGCGATGAGTGTCGATCAGCGCGCGCAGGCGCGTCGTGGGGCGGGCGGGTTCCCCCTGTCCGAGGCGCATGGCTGTCTCCTCCTGGATTGCACTGGCGCCTGATCGGCGCGCCTGCCTATCGCTACAACAGATAGGTGAGGCTGGTCGATTCCACGATGCGTGGTCTGCCAATGCCGAAAGCATTGATCACGAAGTTGAACGTGACGTCGATGGTGACGGTCACCGTCACGCGGAAGACCGCGCCACCGCCCGTGGTTGTCTGCTGACGGGTTACGCACGCGCCCGGGCTTGTGCTCACAAGGCCGCCAACGGCGCCGCCACGGCCGATCGCCGCCACCACCTGGGCACAGGTCGCGGTCTGAGTTGCCGTTCCGGTCGTGGACATGTTGACGATGCCGTAGCGCTCGGCATCCGCCGCGAAGTTCCTCACGCCCTGGACCGCCATGTAGTAACGGCCAACATCGATCGCTGCGAGAAGGACAAAGAAGAAGACGCCGCCGATGACAGCAAACTCCAGCGACGCGACGCCACGGCGACCCACGCAGGGCCGGCGTCTAGCGTGTGCGAACTTCGACATTGCCGCGGAGCGTCCTGATTGGGACGAGCAGGAGGGGCGTATAATTGCGCGTGACGGAAACCGAGGCGAAGCGCTGCGACGTTTCGTCGCATGGCGGGGTGTCGGCGCTGCAGTCATACCCGTTTGCTGTCGACACCGTACCGGGGCACTGGCACCAGGAAACATAAGTGACGCAGACACCGGCGCCCGCGCCATTCGTGCAACTCGGCGCCACCGGCCAACCGGCCAGGCTGTTCAGCACCGCGGTCCTTACCAGCGCAGCGCTGGGGTCATTGGCGGTGGTCCTCGTGTCGCCAGGCTGGGTCATGGCGACCTGGGCACCTGCCCGCGCCGCGGTCTCAAGGCGCAGGGACTGCTGCAGCGCATTCCCGTAGTCGGCAATGCCCAGCATGATCAGGAGCACGACGGGCATCACGACCGCGAATTCGAGTGCCGCGACGCCGCGGTCTCGACCATGCACGATGCGGCGCGTCATCACTGTACGAGCCTCACATAGTTCACCTGCGCTACCTTCGTGCCGTTCGCCTTGCACGCGTCGATATTCGCGGTGGAATTGCCGGTGAAGGTGATCTCCGCCGCCACGATAGCCACGCAGGTCGGGTCGGTGGTCATGTTCACGCTCGGGGTTCCTTCGAATGAGAAGCCGCCTGTCGGGGAATAGATGCCGCCGAACAGCGTGTCATTGGTGGCCGCGCCGGTGTTGCCCCGGATGTTGAAGACGTTTTGGTTCGCGGTACCCCCGAAATTGTCCCGGTAGATAACGATGCCGTCGTAGACGGACGGGGTGCCCTGGTTAGGGCCGGGTGCGATCAGCGTGAACTGGCCGCCCGTGATGTCCATGCCGCCGACCTTGTTCGCATTGTTGCCGGTGAAGACCAAGGTCACGCCTGGCCCGCCCCGCGAACAGCCGCGGCATTCGATCATTGCCGTGCCCGCGGACATCTGGATCGACGTCTCGTAGAAATAATAGGTTCCTGGCGTCAGCACGAGCGTCTCGTTCGTGCCGATCTGCAGGACGCCATTTCCCCCTGCGTCCGTGGCGACAGGCCTGCCACTGCTCGTGGAGGTCATGACGGGCAGGGTGATTTCCGTCCGGCCGTTGACCGTCCGGCGCGTCGGGGCGGAGCGGTTGAAGTTCTCCACCAGGTTTCCGTTGTTGGCATTCCGCCGCAGGAGCGGGTTGTACGTGTCGTCGTCCAACCTGGCATAAGGATTATCCAGCTTCGGCGCGCCGCTGACATAACCGCCCGGAAGGTTCGCCGACGGCACGTCTTCGCAGTTGTAGCACTGGCCCGCCGCCCGCAGCCCCGCGGCCGTCACGGAATTCACGGCGCTGCCCTGGACGTTGATGGACTTCCGGCCGGGAAAGTTCGACGCGATGAGGCAGTTCGGTGCGTTGACGGTCGTGCTGCCGGCGACGTTTGTGTGACCGGCTACCTGTTGAGAGGGATCCGGCGGCGGAATGGAAAGCGTGCAGGCCGGCCCGCCCGCCTCAATGGTCGCGACGGCGCCGCCCCAGGCAATCGGCGCGGTTCGGTTGATCAATTGCGCCAGACCGATGCGCTGGACCTGCCGGACCTGGACCCGGACCGCATTGGCGCTCGACCCATTGGGGGCCGGCGTAACGAAGTTGCCGACGGCGCCGCCGGGCGACGCGGCCGGCGTCACGAACCCGATGTCGATTGTCACGCGCGTATCGCCCGCAGCGGTAAGGGCGCCGGTGTCGGTGAAGCCGTTGCGGCTGACCACCTGGCTGGCGGCGGCAGTGGCCTCCGAACTGCCACTGAGGGACAATCGGACTGCGCCGACATACGCCGCGACGTCCGCCGCGTTCTGCGCGTTCCTGCGAGAGGAGAGCCATATGCCGGCTTCGGTCGCAAGTGCGCCCATGCCAAGCAGGGCAGTGGACCCGACCGCAAAGGCGATGCTGATCGCGCCCCTGCGCGAGCGAACGCTAGCCATCACAGGCTTTCGAGGCAGGTACGAGGCGTGTACGGCCGTGGGCATGGATGCTTATCCCCCGCAGGGCGGTGCCAGTGACGAACACGAAAATGTTAGTGTATTCACTGCTGAGATATAACTCACAAGTGAGTGTGCGCAACCGTTAGTTAGCGGGCACGATCATCCCTTGGCATGATGTTTGTCCGGATTTTTAGGAACGCGGATCATTTTGGCCGAATGCGACAATGCCACCCTGAATTTACAATCAGAAGCTGCATCAAACGAATTCAGATCACCGAATCGGAGCATTATCACATCG
The DNA here is from genome assembly GCF_057586215.1 of Roseomonas sp. SRI_022. Taxonomy (NCBI): domain Bacteria; kingdom Pseudomonadati; phylum Pseudomonadota; class Alphaproteobacteria; order Acetobacterales; family Roseomonadaceae; genus Roseomonas; species Roseomonas sp. SRI_022. The sequence goes on along the minus strand of NZ_JBYCZL010000032.1, from coordinate 43,382 downwards.
TTAAAGCGCGCATCAAGGGCGTCATCACGAGATTGCGACGGTAGATCCACAAAAAATAAACCCACCATCTCATTTTTTGGCGTTGACCTTTCGTTAACGAAAGTGCTTTGGTTGTCCCGTCGCGGTTGACTCCCTCATGGGGCGATCCGCTTCGCATCCGCACCACGGCAACCCAGGCGAGCGGGTTCGGTGCGGATGGTGCAGCAAACGGCTCGTTTTTGAGATGCATCGAAGGGGATCGACATGATTCGCAAGTTCCTGGCTTCCATCCGTGGCGCTGCTTCCGACCGCAAGGGCGTGACGGCTGCCGAGTACGCCATCCTCGCGGTCGGCGTGGTCATCGTCGTCGGCGGCGCCGTGCTGGCGTTCGCGCCGGGTCTGAACAGCGCTTTCTCGGCCATCGGTTCGCAGATCACCGCGACCCAGAGCTCGATTTCTCGCTGATCCAGGTCGTCTGAATCCCCAGCCGATCGTCCAGAACTATTCCGTCTTGCGGCAAGTGACTGGGCGATCGGTTTGGAGTTTTCGGATGTCCTCCGTCGTATAGGCTGCACGTTGGCGCATTCCCTTTCGGTTCGACTGATGGAGAATGCGAGGGCAAACCGCAGGCGCGGCGGCAACCGGAATGGATGGAATCGATGGCTGGCTTCGGAAAGGTCCTGAAGGCGTTCGCTGGGCGGCTTGATGACAGGCGCGGCGTGACGTCGGCCGAATACGCCATTCTCGCCGTCGGGGTCGTGATCGTCGTGGGTGCCGCGGTCGTTGCCTTTAGGCTCGTCGAGCCAATGCAGTACGCAAGTTCCGCCCTGCTCGCCGGCCAAACCTCGCTCAACGCCGCCGCGCGCTAAGGCGAGCGAGGCTAGCGGGGGCGGCGCACCACTGTTGGGATGCGTGAGCGCATGCATGATCTGCTTTTGTTCCAGGTCGTCGCGGCACCTCTCCTGATCTTTGCCGCGGCGCGTGACATCGCCACACGGCTCATTCCTGATGGCGTATCAATCGCGATCGCCCTCGCGGGCCTGGTGAGCCGTCTCATGCTCGGTTGGGCCGATGCCGGCATCTCTCTCATTGTCGCCGCTCTGCTCTTCGTCGTGCTTCTGCCGCTTGCAATGCGGGGCTGGTTTGGTGGCGGCGACGTCAAGTTGATAAGCGCCATGGCCGTGGGCCTCAGTGTCCACGAGACGTGGCTCTTTATCGTCGCGACGGTATTTGCGGGTGGCGCGCTTGGCGTTGCCTATATTATTGGCCGCGTTCTCGTTCCCGAGACGCGTGTCGTCGCCGGAGGGACTCTTCTTCGTCGCGTGCTTGCCGTTGAGGCGTGGCGCGTGCGTCGCCGGGGTCCATTGCCCTACGCTGTTGCCATCGCGGCCGGCGGACTGATCGTGCTCTACACCCAGACGGGGATCTGACCCGATGTTCCTGCGGCTTCTCGTCGTCCTCTCCCTGGTCCTGAGCGCCACCGGCCTCGGGATCCTCGCGCTCCAACTCCTCCAGCCACCCGGCCAGCCGCAGCAGGTCGCGCGGGTCGAGGCGCCGCCCGCCGTCGCGCCGGCGCCCAAGATCCGGATGCTGGTCGCCGCCCGTCCGCTGTCCATCGGCACGCTGCTGAAGGATGACGACATGCGCGAGATGGAGGTCGCCGGCGATGCGGCGCCCGAGGGCGCCTTCGTCGGCGGCGCGGAATCCCTCGCGGAGTTGCGCGGCGCGCTGCTGCGCCGCTTCATCGACCCGAACCAGCCGATCATTCGCACCGACGTCCTCCGCCCGCGCGACCGTGGCTTCCTTGCCGCCGTGCTGCGGCCGGGCACGCGCGCGATCTCGGTCGGCGTCGACGTCGTGACCGGCGCTTCCGGCCTGATCTGGCCGGGCGACGAGGTGGACCTCATCCTGACCCAGAACCTGCAGCAGCAGGGGACCGAATCGCCTGGACGCCGCGTTGTCGGCGAGACCATCCTGTCTGCGGTACGGGTGATTGCAGTGGATCAGCAGATCAGTCACAGCGGAACGGATGCTGCGACCGCCCGTGTGGTGGCGCGCACCGTGACGCTTGAAGTGAACCCCGAGCAAGCCGAGCGCCTGGCGGTTGCCATGCAGCTTGGCCGCATCTCCCTCGTCGTGCGTTCGATCGAGGGTGTGCCCGAGGCGACCGAACCGCGCCCGTCGCTGGTGTTCGGTTCGGACGTCTCCTCGGCCTTGTCCGGTCCCCAGGCTCCGGCTCCAGCCGCGCCGCGCATGCGTATCATACAGGGCGGCTCGCAGCAGGAGGTGACGTTCCGATGATGGATACGCGTTTGGCGACGCTGGCGTCCGCGCGAGCGGGCCGCATGGTCCTGCTGGCCGCCGTCGCGGCGTTGCCTTTGATGGTCGCGCCCGGGAGCGTTTCCGCGCAGGCGCAAGACAACGTGGCCGCCGCCCTGGAAGGGCCGGCGGTCGGCGTGCGTGTCGGCAGCCATCCGGGCTATGGCCGCGTGGTATTCGATTGGCCGGTGCGCACCTCGTATGAGGCCGTGGCCGGGGCCGATAGTCTGGTCATCCGCTTCGCCGCGCCGGGCCGGCCGCAGCTTGGTTCGGTGCCCACGCCGCGCAACGTCACGGGCCTCGCGACGGAAGGCGATACCATTCGTATCTCGGCGCGCGACGGCGCGCGCTTCCGCCACTTCCACCACGGCCCGAAGCTGGTGGTGGATATCCTTGACCCCGAGGCCCCCGCCGCTGCCGCCGTGGCACCCGTGCTGCGCACAGCGCAGGCGCCGGCCGCGGAGGCTCCTGCGCCCTCGACCGCCGCAGTGATGGCGGACCTCGCCGCCGCAACGCGCATCGCCGCGCCGGAGCGTCCGGTGGCGCGTGGCGCCGTGCTCGCCAGCACCACGCCGGGCCCCGAGGCAACGCGGACCGCACCCTTGGTGCCCGATGTACTGCAGGGCGTTCAGGTGCAGGCGCCGGCGCCCGCCGTGGTCCAGGTCACGCAGGCATTGCCGCAGGGCGGCCCGCGTCCCGCCGCGCCCTTCAATGTGCCGATGCAGGCGCCGCCGGGCATTTCCCTGCTGCCGCAGGCGCAGGCACAAACCCTGCCGCCGCAGATCCCGGGCGTGCCCCAGGTGGTGGCGCCGGCCCCGGGTGCCACGCTGACCCGCCCGCTGGTGCTTGAGCAAGGCTCCGGCCGTCTGGTGGAACTGCCGGGCCCCGCGCTGACCGTGCTGGTGGCCGATCCGCGCATCGCGCGCGTGCAGCCCGCCTCGCCGACCAGCCTGTTCGTGATGGGCGTGAATGCCGGGCGGACCAATCTGATCGCGACGCGTGAAGACGGGTCGCTGGTGGCTGAATTCGACATCACCGTGGCGGCGACCGGCGCGACCGCCGCCGCGACCGGCGTGCCCGTGGCCGCCGTCCCGGCCGTCTCGGCCGGCCAGGTGCAGAGCATGATCCGCCGCATGGTGCGCGGCGGCCAGAATGTGCGGGTAGCCGCGGTCGGCCGTGGTGCCTTTGCGCTGACAGGTATGGTGCCGACCGCCGCGGACGCCCAGCGCGCCGAAGCGATCGCCAAGTCGATGGCTGGCGAAGCGCGCGAGGTGATCAACGAGCTCACCCTGCTGTCCGGCATCCAGGTGAACCTGCGCGTGCGCGTCGCCGAGATCTCGCGCGAGGTGACACGGGATCTCGGCTTCAACTGGCTCGGCGCCTTCAATGACGGAACCTGGCAGCTCGGCTTGCGCACCGGCGGCGGCGTTGCCGGCACGGTGGCGGGCGGCATCATTAATGCGCTGCGCGGCGGCACCTCCTCGGTCGGCGGCACCTATGGCGTGCGCTTCAACAGCGGCAATTTCGACATCAACGGCCTGATCGACGCGCTGGCGCAGGACCGGCTGATCACCGTGCTGGCGGAACCGAACCTCACGGCCCAGTCGGGCGAAGTCGCCTCCTTCCTCGCGGGTGGTGAGTTCCCGGTGCCGGCAGCGGCGTCGAACAACAGCTCGACCATTACGGTCGAATACAAGCCCTTCGGCGTCAGCTTGGCTTTCGTACCGACAGTGCTCTCGCCCGAACGGTTGAACATGCGGGTGCGCCCCGAGGTGAGCGAACTCACCGACACGGGTTCGATCAACTTCCCGGTCGCGGGCGGTGTCGTCACGATCCCCGGCCTGACCGTGCGTCGCGCCGAGACGACGATCGAACTTGGCTCCGGCCAGAGTTTCGCCATCGCCGGCCTGCTCAGCCGCAATGCCTCGATCAACAATAGCGGCGTGACGGGGCTGGGCGACATTCCCGTGCTCGGCGCGCTGTTCCGTTCCGACCGGTTCCGCCGGAACGAGACGGAGCTCGTCATCATCATCACGCCGTATCTCGTGCGGCCGGTCTCGGATCCGTCGGCGCTCGCGACGCCGCTCGACACCTTCCGCCCGGCCACTGACCTCGAGCGCGTGCTGCTGCGGCGCCAGACAGGGTCCGGCGCGCCCTATCGCCAGATCCGTCCGCCCGCGGCGGCCGGCTTCATCGTGGAGTGAGTGGCATGGACCGGCGTCTCGCATCCATCTCCGCGCTGGCCCTGGCGCTTGGCCTCGGGGCCTGCGCGCCCGACACCTATTTCCCGCCCACCGATTTCGAGCGGGCGGGCACTTGGCAGGCCGAGGGCATCAACGACCGCAACCTGCGCGCCCAGGTCGCCGATCCCTCGCACCTGACGCGTGGTGTCGGCGCGGCGACGGATCGCGGCGCGGCGGGCGCGGCCGCGGTCAGCGCCCTGCAGCGCGGCGCCCGGCCGCCCTTGCCGCAAATGACCCTGACCGATGTCGGTCAGGGCGGTGGGGGTGGCGCGAGTGGTGTGACCTCGGGCGGTTCGGGCAGTGGAGGCTCCGGTGGGAGGTGATCGCGGCTTCCTGCGCGAAGTGCCCGACGCGCAGCGTGGCAGCGCGATCATCTCGGCTGATCGCCCCTCCCTCATGGCCTTCGTGGCCGACGAGGCGAGCGAGGCGGCGATCCGTGGCGGCATCGGCGACGTGCTCGGTGCGCAGTTGCGCCGGGGCACGGTGCGCACCGCCGTCAAGGCGCTTGAGAAGGAGGTGACGCCGCGGGTCCTGATCGTGGACATCAGCGGCATCGAGGATCCCTTCGGCGCGCTGGACGATCTGGCGTCCGTCTGCACGCCCGACGTGCGCGTGCTGGTGGTGGGTGAGCGGACCGAGATCGGCTTCTACCGCGACATCACGCGCAATGTCGGCGTGCATGAATACCTGCATAAGCCGCTGACTCGCGACACCATCACCCGACTCTTCGCCCCGCATGTGCAGGGTGGCGGCGATGGCGGTCAGGATCGCGGCGGCCAGGTGACGGTGGTCTGCGGCGTCCATGGCGGTGTCGGGGCCACGACGCTCGCGGTCAACCTCGCCCTGCAGCTGGAGGATGCGACGCGCGGGCATGTCGCGTTGCTCGACCTGCATCTGCGCGGCGGCGCGGCGGCGATGATGCTCGGCGCGCGCGTCACCTCGGGCCTGCGCGTCGCGCTCGAAGAACCGGATCGCGTCGACAGTCTGTTCCTCGATCGCGTCGCCGTGCCGCTCGGTGAGCGCGTGCGGCTGATCGCCGCCGAGGAGCCGATGGAATCCGACACGCAGCCGACCGAGGAAGGCGTGCGCCGGGTCATCGAGATGCTGCGGCAGCGCTTCAACCACGTGGTGATCGACCTGCCCATGCCGCCCGGCCCGGTCGAGCGGCTGGCGCTGCAGCGCGCGCGCCACGTCGTGCTGGTGCTGGGCCCTGATGTCGCGAGCATCCGCGACACCGTCGCGGTGAAGAAGCTGGTGTCGATGACCGGTTCGGCCGGGCGCGTCATCACCGTGCTGAACGGGGCAGGGCGCAAGGGCTACCTGCCGATCAAGCTGATCTCCGAGGGCATCGGTGCCTCGCCCGAGGTGGTCATTCCCGACCTGCCGCGGCAATTGCCTCGCGCGGCCAATCTCGGCCGGCCGGCACTGCGCGACAGCCCGGTGCTGCGCCGCGCGCTCGGCGCCCTGTCGCAGGAAATCGCGGCGGTGCGCTCGGTCGAGCGGCCGCGTTCCTTCTTCGGACGGCTGTTCGGGCGCGGAGGCTGACCATGCGGACGTTCGGGCGGCGCAGCGAAGGCGCCAATCACCTGCCGGTGCCGATCTCGACCGACAACGAGATCCGGTCGGTGAATATCAGCGCCGCCGATATCGCCTTGTCGGAAAGCGAAGAGCTCGCCCGTCTGCGCACCCTGGTGATGGAGCGGATCGATCCGGTCGTCGCCGGCGAGTTGCCGCCCCTCGCGTTGCGCCAGCAGCTCGATGCGCTGGTTCATGAGCTCGCCAGCCGCGAGCGCATGGAGATCTCGGCGCGCGACCAGTCGCGCATCGCCGAGGAGATCGCGCGCGACATGGTGGGCTACGGCCCGCTTGAGCCACTGTTGGCCGACGACACCATCAACGACATCATGGTGAACGGGCCGGAGAATGTCTTCGTTGAAGTGCGTGGCAAGCTGCTGCGCACCAACGTCCGCTTCCGTTCCTCCGCGCAGGTCTCGGCCATCGCGCAGAAAATCGCGGCGACGGTCGGCCGCCGCGTCGATGAATCGAGCCCGCTTTGCGACGCGCGCCTGCTGGACGGTTCGCGCGTCAACATCGTCTTCCCGCCGCTGGCGCTGGACGGGCCCTGTATCTCGATCCGTAAGTTCGCCAAGAAGCGCTATGACCTGTCGTCGCTGGCGACGAACGGATCGATGTCGTCGGCGGTGCAGCGGATTCTCGAGATCGGTTCGCGCTGCCGGTTGAATGTCGTGATCTCGGGCGGCACGGGCTCGGGCAAGACGACAATGCTGAACGCCATGTCGCGCCTGATCGACCATGGTGAACGCATCGTCACCATCGAGGACGCGGCGGAACTGCAACTGCAGCAGCCGCATGTGGTGCGCCTCGAAACCCGCCACGCCAATCTCGAAGGGCGCGGCGAGGTGACCGCCCGCGACCTGGTGCGCAACGCCCTGCGTATGCGCCCCGACCGCATCATCGTCGGCGAAGTCCGCGGCGCCGAAGCCTTCGACATGCTGCAGGCGATGAACACCGGCCATGACGGGTCCTTCTGTACCGTCCATGCCAATACCGCGCGCGACGCGCTGACCCGTATTGAGAACATGGTGATGATGGGGCAGTCCACGCTGCCTTCCCGCGCCATCCGCACGCAGATCGCCGCTGCCGTGGACCTGATCGTGCAGATCGAACGCATGCGCGACGGCGGCCGCCGCGTCTCCCAGGTCGCCGAGATCTGCGGCCTGGAAGGCGATGTCATCACTATGAACGACATCTTCACCTTCCAGTACGAAGGCGAGAACGCCGACGGACGCCTGCGCGGCTCCTGGGTTTCCCCGGGCATGCGGCCGGCCTTCGTTGATCGGCTCAACTACTTCGGCATGCTCGATGCCTGGATGCGCGCGCTCCAGGAGGGCTGAGCATGGATCGTTCCTACCTCCTCGGCATCGGGGCGCTGCTGACCCTGGCTCTGGTCACCGGCCTGATAACGCTCGCGAAATCCGGCCAGGCCCGCCGGATGAGGGAAAGGGTGGCCAGTGCGGGGCTCGTGGACCTGCGCAATATAGAGACGCCGGGCCTGCCGAGCATCCGTCTGCAAACCGCCGACCGGCGCCCGCTGCTTGAGCACTTTCTCCGTTTCCTACGCTTCAATCCGGAGACGCCGCAGGAGCAACTGATCCCCTGGTGGGCGACGCTGCTGATCGGCGTCGTGCTCGCGATCGTGCTCGGCTACTACCTGCGCTTCCTGGTGTCGGTCGAAATGGCCGTGCCGATGGGACTGGGCATTGGCATCTTCGTGGTGCGTGGCCTATTCGCCTGGCAGCACAACCGCTACGTCGATGCGATCTTCCATCAGATCCCGGACGCGATCGGGATGATGGTGCGCGCCATCCGCGCCGGCCTGCCGGTTGCCGAGGCGATGCGCAGCGTGGCGGCGGAACTGTCGGATCCGCTGCGGGACGAATTCGCACGCATGCTGGGCGATGTGGCGATCGGCCGCCCGATCGACCAGGCGCTGATGCGTCTGCATACGCGCACTGAACTGCCGGAATTCTCATTCCTGGCGGTGGTGTTCGGCATGCAGTCGCAGACCGGCGGCAATCTCGCCGAGACACTCGACAACCTCGCCGATATCGTGCGCAAGCGCGTCGCTCTTGCCAAGCGTGCCAAGGCTTTGGCGGCGGAAGCGCGCATGCAGGCGGGCATCCTGATGGCTCTGCCGTATATTGCGGCGCTCGCGATGTCGCAGATCCAGCCGTTCTACATCAACAACTTCTTCTACAATCCGACCGGGCGGAAACTCGCCCTGATCGGCCTTGGCTTCTCCGTCTTCGGCTATCTAGTGATCCGCTGGATGATCAAGCGGGCGGGATCGGACTGACCCATGATCGACCTCATCATGGACGGCGGTCTCGTGCCCATCCTGGCAGTGGTCGGGGCTGTTTGCCTCGCCATCCTGGCGGCCATCGTGCTGGCGCGCGGAGCCGAGGAAAAGGACATGGCCAACCGCGTGAGCGGCGTGCTGCGGACGGACGGGCCCAACTTCGCGGCCGCAGCCACCGCCACGGGCACTGTCGCCGCGGCGCCCTTCCGGCGCCTGGGTGAGATCCTGCGCAATACGACGCTGGTGTCGGAAAAGGACCTCGCCGATTTCCAGGTCGCCATTGCCGCGGCCGGCCTCAATCCCCGCGCCGCGGTGCCAACCTTCATTGGCGTCAAGGCGGTGATGATGGTGGCGCTGCCGATCTGCGCCTACGTTTACGCACATGTCAGCAACTTCGACGGGCCGCGCACCGCCGTCGTCGTGTTCAGCGGCATCCTGCTCGGCGTCTTCGGGCCGAACTTCGCCCTGGGCTACCTCAAGGGCAAGCATGAGGAGAAGCTGCGCAAGGGCTTGCCCGATGCTCTCGACCTGCTGGTCGTGACAGCCGAAGCGGGTCTTGGCATCGAGACCGCGCTCGACCGCGTGGCGCGGGAGATCGAGCCGAACAACCGACCGCTCGCCATCTCCTTCCTCGTCCTGGTGCAGGAACTGCGCATGCTGCCGGACCGACGCCAGGCGCTGGAACGCTTCGCCGAACGATCGAATTTCGACGGCTTCAAGCGGCTCGGCGCCACCCTGTCCCAGACGCTGAAATACGGCACGCCGCTCGCCCAGGCACTGCGCGTGCTGGCCGCCGAGATGCGCCAGGACCGCATGCTGCGCATCGAGGAGAAGGCGATCCGCCTGCCTGCGCTGCTGGTCATTCCGCTGATCCTGTTCATCATGCCCGCGGTCTTCATTGCGCTGGTCGGGCCGTCCGTGCTGGAACTTGGCAAGGGCCTCCTATCGGGAATGCAGTAATGACGAGTCGGCTCCTTCCTGCCTGCCTCCTCGGGCTTCTGCTGACAGGCTGCGCGACCGACGGGCTGCGCGATCCCGACGCCGCGTCACGGATGCGCGTCGCGGCGGCCGCCGAAAGCCAGGGCCAGATGGATGTCGCCCTGTCCATGTATGCCGCCGCGGCGGCGCGCGACCCGGACAATGCTCAGGCCCAGGCACGGCTTGCCGCTGCGCTGGTCCGTTCCGGCAACCACGCCCAGGCTGAGCAGGTGCTGGCCGCTGCGGTGGAACGCCTGCCCAATAATCGCGCGCTCATGGTCCAACTCGGCCGCGTCAGGCTGCGCGGTGGCCAGGCAGGCCAGGCGCTGTCGCTGTTCGACCGCGTGCTTGTCTCTGACGCCCGCAACACCGATGCGCTGGACGGACGCGGCGTCGCGCTCGACCTGATGGGCCGCCACCCGGAGGCGCAGGAATCATACCGCCGGGCCCAGGCCCTGGCGCCCAACTCCATCGCGATCGCCAATAATCTCGGCCTGTCGCTGCTGCTCGACGGCCGGCCTGATGAGGCGCGCGCGGTTCTTGAGCCGCTGGCACGTCGCCCGGATGCGACCGACCGCGTGACGGCGAACTATGCCATTTCCCTCGCCGCCACGGGCGATGTCGCGGCGGCGCGTTCGGTGCTCGGCGAGGCCGGTGGCGACATTGCGGCCCTCGGCGATGCCTTCCGCGGCGGCACCCGCCAGGTCATCGAGGTCACGCCGAACGACCGGCCGGGCTGACCGCGCTTCGTGCGCGCTTGGCAGGGCGCCGGATGGCCCGCCTGGGTGGACGGGCGCTGCGTCCTTGCGCTCGGGTTGGTGACGATCGCCTCCGACATGCTGCTCGTCCTGACCGCCACCGTGTTGCGGTCAGGCACACCCAATACGGCCGACCTGCTGGCCTTCCTCACCGCCGGTCGCCTGGCGATGGCCGGGCAGGCGGCCATCGCCTATGACTGGACGGCATTCCGGCTTGAACAGGCGGCGGTGCTCGGCATCACGCCGGAGGCAATCGGCGGTGCGCTGGGTTGGCTGAATCCACCGCATTTCTTCTTCGCCGTGCTGCCCCTGGCACCGCTCGGCTATGGCTGGGCCTGGCTGGCCTGGGTTGTCGCGACCGGCCTGCTGCTGGCCGCAGCCGCCTGGTCGGTGCTGCCGCGCGGGGTGGCGGTGGTGGCTGTCATGGCCGCGCCATCGGTACTGCTGACGGCCTCGGTCGGGCAGAACGGGCTGCTGGTCGCCGCGCTGTTCGCCTGGACCTTTGCCCTGCTGGACCGGCGGCCGGCGGCGGCCGGCCTCGCCCTCGGCCTGCTGACGGTCAAGCCGCAATTCGGCCTGCTGCTGCCGCTGCTGCTGGTCCTGACCGGCCGCTGGCGCGTCTTCGGCGTGGCGGCGGCGGTGGCGCTCGTGGCGATGGGCCTCGCCTGGGCCGCCTTCGGCACGGAGGCCTGGCGCGCCTTCCTTCCCTCGGTCGCTGGCAACGCCGATCGCATGCTGGCGGGGGAGATCTCGCCGCGCATCCAATCCGTCTATGTCTTCCTGGCGCGGCTGACGGGGCGGGAAGGGCTCGCCGCGGCGGGGCACGGCCTGGTCGCCCTGGCGGTCGCGGCGCTGGTGCTCCGGCTGTGGCTGCGGAGGCCGGAAGGCCCAGAGGAAGCCCGCGCCGCGGCAGCCATCGCCGCCTCCTACCTGCTGACGCCCTATGTCTGGGGCTATGACACGCCGGCCATTCCGGTCGCCGCGCTGTTCCTCGTGCGGGCGGCGCTGCGGGATGGCTGGCTGCCGGGCGAGAAGGCCCTGCTGCTGCTGGCCTGCCTGATGCCGGCGCTGCTCGTCGTCGTGCAGCATCCGCTGGTGGCGCCGGCCGCCTGGGGGATCGTGCTGTGGTCGGCCTGGCACCGCGACATGGCGTGGCGCCGCAACAATGTCGCTGCCAGCCTCAGCCCGGCGCCGACCGGCTCGCTGTCCGCAGGCACATGATCCGCGTCCGGGCCGGCGGTGCCGCTGCCGGGCGTCCGCGCAAGCGCAGTTCCACCGCAGGCACGGCCACGATCGGCCGCAGGGAGGGCGTCTGCGCCCCCACCAGCAGCACCGCCCCGCGGCCCGAGGCGCAAAGCCCCGCCATGGCCGGGCCGGGCAGCGGGATGACGCCGGGGGCGGGGCCGGGGGTGAACCCCTGGCCGGTGAGCGCCGCCGTGACGCGCATGTGGTAAATGGTCGCCCGCTCAGGCGTTGAGGAATGGTACTGCCCGGTTGCCGTTGCCCAGTCCCCGGTACGGGCGAACAGCGACTTCAGGTAGCGCACCGCGTAGCGGACATTGGTCTCGGGATCGAAGCCGGCATCGACGCTGGGGAAGGCGTCGGGGTGGTGCAGCAGGTTGATCTGCATGCAGCCGATGTCGATTGAACGCGTGCCGGCGGCCTGCCGCGCCTGCACCTCGGCCACCGCCTCGGCGCGGCTGGCCATGTAGCGGCCCTCGCCGGCGGCGTTGAAGGACCACGGCCAGGGCTGCACGCCGCCGTTCGGCGCGCGGCGGCCGGTCTCGACCCGGGCGATGGCGCCGAGCAGCCCGGGCGGCAGGCCCGAATTCTGGTCGGCCGCTGCGATGGCGCGCGCACAGGCGTCCCAGGGGTCGTTGGACGGTGCGGGTGGGGCAGGGGCCGGCGTGGCGCGGGCGGCGACCTGCTGGCGCGGGGCCGCGGCCGGGCGCGCCGCCGCGGATCCGCGCTGGGTCGTATTGGCGTTGGCCGGCGCCGGCGGCAGGGCCGCAAGCGCGGCGAGGGGCAGGACCAGGCCGAGCAGCCGCAGGGCGCGGGGTCTGTGCTTCTGCATTGCGCGGCCGTCATGGACCGCCGGGCCGCGCCGGGTCAAGTCCGACGCATGCGCTATCCCCTGGCGCCGGGCCTTCCCCGATGGACAAGCCAGCCCGCGATTGCGAGTTTCCCGCCCAAACGACACGGCATTGAGGAGACGCCCCCGTGACCTTCACGATCGCTCGACGGACCATGCTGGCCGCGCCCTTCCTGGCCCCGGGGCTGGCGCGATCCCAGGGTGGATGGAAGCCGTCCCGCCCTGTCACCCTGGTCGTCCCCTTTGCCGCCGGGTCCGGCACGGACACCGTGGCGCGTACCCTCGCATCCCTGTTGGAACACGAATGGGGCACGCAGCTGGTGGTGGACAACCGCCCCGGCGCCAATGGTGCCATCGCCGCGATCGCCACGGCCCGGGCCGCGCCGGACGGGCATACGGTGATGGTCACCACCAACAGCCCGCATGGCGCGACGCCGGCGCTGATGCGGCGGCCGACCTATGACGCCATCGCGGACTTCACCGCCATCTGCCGCCTGGGCACCTACATCTTCGTCTTCGCGGTGAACGACCAGGTGCCGGCGCGCTCCATGCAGGAATTCCTGGCACTGGCGAAGGCGCGGCCGGGGCAGCTCACCTGCGCCTCGGGCAACACGACGGGCGTGGTGGGCGCGGCGATGCTGAACCGGCTTGGCAATGTCGATGTGACGCATGTGCCCTACCGGTCTTCCCCGCCGGCGATGACCGACGTGATCGCCGGGCGCGTCAGTTCGATGTTCGCCGATGTCGCGGCATCCCGAGCCTTCCTCCAGGAAGGCAAGCTGAAGCCGCTTGGCATCACCTCCGCCCAGCGCACGCCGCTGTTCCCGGAATGGCCGACGCTTGCCGAGGTCGGGCTGCCGGGCTTCGAATTGCTGTCCTTCATGGGCGCGGTCGGGCCGGCGCGCATGCCCGAGGAGATCCTCGGCGCCTGGAACGCCGCCATCCGTCGCGTCTGGGACCGGCCCGAGACCATCCAGCGGCTCGGCGAGTTCGGCATTGAGAAGGTGACCTCCACCCCGGCCGAATTCGCGACCTTCATCCGCCAGCAGGTCGAATTCTGGGGCCAGCAGGCCCGCGCCGCCGGCCTGGAGCCCGAATGATCCGCCGCCCCGGCCTGCCCCCGAACCTGGGCAGGCCGGCGACTATGCAGATGCAACATGCCGGAGTTCTAAACTTCGATCTTGTCGTTACGGGAGTGGCAAACCATTCTTTCTCATAGACGCGTGGTGAGGGAGGCCATGCGCACCGTCCGAAAGGGGACACTGACATGACCAATTCCACCCGCCCGCAATCCGCCGCCCTGGCCCGCAGCCTCGCCGAGATGGCTGAAGGCAACCTCGCGGCCCGCATCCGGCTGGAGCAGGCGGCCCGCATCGTGGCCACTGCCCGCCGTGCCGCTGACCTCGCCGCTGCTGGCGCGCTGCGCCTGCCGAGCGTCGCCGAACCCGCCGTGCAGGCCGTGACCGAGATCGCCCGCCACTGGGACGCTACGGCCGTCACCGCCTTCGAATATGTCGAGACGCTGCCCGAGGCTGTGGTCGAGCGCCTGCTGCGCGCCGCACCCGCCTGGGCCGCCGCCTTCCAGCCCGTCACGCCGGACCGCCTGGCAGCCTGACGCATCAGCGCCGGCCGTCGGCCCGAGGCCATGCCTCGGGCCTCGGAGCGCACGGCGCGCAAGCCCGGCGCAGGGCACCATGGCGCTACAGCGAAAGGGGGCCGCGACCCCATCGGATCGCGGCCTTGCCGCGAGCGCGAAGCGCGACCGCGCCCATCCTGCGCACCGCGCCCAACGCCACAGTGCAGGGCGCGCGAGCCAAGCACACGGACGTGCGCGCCGGCGATTGAGGCACGAAAGACTCAGCCAATGGCCGCCAAGGGCGGCCATTGCGCCTGGGTGTGCCTTCCCCTCATCCGCGCTATACCCGCCGCGCCTCAACAGCGCGGAGCGGTTGCATGTCCATGAGCGGCGCGGGACGACCCAGGGATTCCAATGCGCCGCGTCGCGTGCTGCTGCTCTCGGGCGCCTCGCGCGGGATCGGCCATGCGACCGTCAAGCGCTTCTCCGCCGCCGGCTGGCGGGTCATCACCATCTCCCGCCAGCCCTTCCCCGAGCAATGCCCGTGGGAGATGGGCCCCGAGGACCACATCCAGCTCGACCTGACCGATCCTTCCGCCACCGAGGCAGCCGCCGAGGAGATCAAGGAGCGGCTGAAGCCCGAGGGTGGGCGGCTCGACGCGCTGGTGAACAACGCAGCGATCTCGCCGAAGGGACCGGGCGGCGCGCGGCTCGGCTCGCTCGAGATGGATATCGAGGGCTGGCTGCGCGTCTTCCGCGTCAATTTCTTCGCGCCGCTGCTGCTCGCGCGCGGCCTGGTGGAGCCGCTGCAGAAGGCGAAGGGGTCGGTGGTGAACGTCACCTCGATCGCCGGCAGCCATGTCCATCCCTTCGCTGGGGTGGCCTACTCGACCTCCAAGGCCGCGCTCGCCGCCCTGACGCGGGAGATGGCGAGCGACTTCGCCCCGCTCGGCATCCGCGTGAACGCGATCAGCCCGGGCGAGATCGATACCTCCATCCTGTCCCCCGGCACCGAGAAGATCGTGCAGGAACAGATCCCGATGCGCCGGCTCGGCCGGCCGGAGGAGGTCGCGCAGGCGATCTACTTCCTTTGCACCGAGGCGTCGTCCTACGTGAACGGCGCCGAACTGCACATCAATGGTGGTCAGCACGTTTGATACGCCCTCAAACGCCGGGCGGCCCGCATCCGCGGGCCTTGGCTTCGCGCCCTGCGCTGGTGCGCTGGCGGCAACGGGCGGTCTGGGCGCGGTCGCGCCGTGCGCTCCCGGATCGTGCGGGCACGATCCGATTCAGCGGCGCAACGCAGCGCGGCGTTGGCAGCGGTCGCGCCGCCGCGGCGCTGCTGATGCGGCCTTGGTGAACCATGTCCGGTAGCGGCACGCGGCGCGGCGTCGCATCGCTGCAGCTGCTGTTGCCATTCCTGCGGCCCTATCTGCCGCGCGCCGTCGGCGCCGTCGTCGCGCTGTTCGCCGCCGCCGGGCTGACGCTCGCGGTCGGGCAGGGGCTGCGGCAGATCATCGATGACGGCTTTCGCGGCGGCCCCGGCGCGCTGAACCAGGCGGCGATCGTCATGGCGATGATCGTCGCCTCGCTCGGCGTCGCGACCTCGGTGCGCTACTACCTCGTGACCTGGCTCGGCGAGCGCGTCGCCGCCGATATCCGCCGCGCCGTCTTCGACCACCTGACGCGGCTCGATCCTCGCTTCTACGAGACCGCGCGTACCGGCGACCTGATGTCGCGCCTGACCGCGGATGTAGCGCTGCTGCAATCGCTGATCGGCTCGGCCATCTCCATGGGGCTGCGCAACGCGCTGACCGGCGCGGGTGCCTTCGCGATGCTGGTGCTGACCAGCGCGAAGCTCGCCGGGCTGATGGCCGTGGTGGTGCCGATGGTGGTGCTGCCGATGATCGTCTTCGGCCGCCGCGAACGCCGCCTGTCCCGCGCCGCGCAGGAACGCGTCGCCGACCTCGCCGCCACCGCCGAGGAAGCGATCAACGGCATGCGCACGGTGCAGGCCTTCACCCATGAACCGGCCGAGCGCGCCCGCTACGGCGCGGAATCCGAACGCTCCGTGCAGGCCGCCCTACGCCGCGTGCTGACGCGCACGGCGCTGATCCTCTCGGTCATCCTGCTCGGCTTCGGGGCGATCACCTTCGCGCTGTGGGTCGGCGGGCAGGACGTGATCGCGGGGCGGATGTCGGGCGGCGACCTCACCGCCTTCGTCTTCTACGCCGTGCTGCTGGCGAGTGCCGGCGCGACCGTCAGCGAATTGTGGGGCGAGATCCAGCGCGCCGCCGCGGCGGCCGACCGGCTGGCCGAGATCCTCGCCGTGCAGCCCGCCATCGCCGCCCCGGCGAACCCGGTCGCACTACCCGTCGCTGAGGGCCGCGTCACCTTCCGCGACGTCACCTTCCGCTATCCGTCGCGCCCGGAAACCTCGGCGCTGGACGGCTTCAGCCTCGACGTCGCGCCGGGCGAGACCGTCGCCTTGGTCGGGCCATCCGGCGCCGGCAAGACCACCGTGCTGTCGCTGCTGCTGCGTTTCTACGACCCGCAGGTAGGCGCGATCCTGCTCGATGGCGTGGACATCGCGCGGGCGGCGCCGGAGGCGGTGCGCGGCCGCATCGGCCTGGTGCCGCAGGACCCCGTGATCTTCAGCGCGACGGTGGCCGACAACATCCGCTACGGCCGGCCGGACGCAACTGACGACGATGTCCGCGCTGCCGCCGAGGCCGCTTCCGCCGCTGGTTTCATTGCCGCGCTGCCGGACGGCTTCGACACCCATCTCGGCGCGCGCGGCGTCACCCTGTCGGGCGGGCAGCGCCAGCGCATCGCCATCGCCCGCGCCATCCTGCGGGACGCGCCCGTGCTGCTGCTGGACGAGGCGACCAGCGCGCTCGACGCCGAAAGCGAACATGCGGTGCAGGCGGCGCTGGCACGGCTGTCGAAGGGGCGCACCACGCTGGTCGTGGCGCACCGGCTCGCGACCGTGCGACGGGCGGACCGGATCGTGGTGATGGAAGCCGGACGGATCGTCGCCACCGGGACGCATGAGGCGCTGCTGGCGGAAGCCGGGCTTTATGCGCGATTGGCGGCGTTGCAGTTCACCGACGCTTGAGGCGCGCGGGGAGGGCGCCGCCCTCCCCGGAACCCCTCCCGCCAAAGGCCAGTGGCCTTTGGAATGCCATCGGCCGCGCTTGATGTCAGGCAGTGCTGGATTTTGGGCGATGTTCTTGATAGGTTCTCGTGGTCAAGGGGCGGATTGCGCGTAGCTGCGTGGAGCGGATTTAAAGGGCTGAAATCCTAAAAGCTTAAAGTGCCTGCAATCAGGGGTTGTGCCTGCCGGGCACCAGGTTGGCGCGCCAAATCAGGACGGAGGCGCGGCCAGCATCTTGCGCATGTACACCGTCGTCCCGCCCAGGAAGGGCTCGCGTGCCGTGACCGCGTAGCCGCTGCGCTCATACAGCGCGACATTCGACGCGAAGTCGGCATTCGTCAGCAGGCGCAACTCCGCCCGCCCGGCCTCCCGCGCCAGCGTCTCGGCCGCGGCCAGCAGCCGCCGTCCAAGGCCTTGGCCCTGGCGTTCCGGCAGCACCGCAATGTTCTCGATCCAGAGGTGATCGTCGTGCGGCACGGTCTCGATCACCGCCAGGATCGTCGGCCCGCGCTGCAGCAGGTCGAAGCGATGCGTCCGCAGCGCGGCGTCATAGTCGGCGCGCATCGGCAGCGGCTCGCGCCCGATCAGCGGCACCCATAGCGCATAGGCCTCGCGCACCAGGGCGCGGATCGCCGCGGCGTCGGCCGGGGTGGCGCGGCGGAAGGCGGTGGGCGGAAGCGCTGTCATGGGAAGGGTCCTGTCGGATGGACACGAAAAACCCCGCCGACCTTGCGGTGGGCGGGGCGCCGGGGAGACCTGGGATCGAAGGGCGGGACTAGGCCGCCATCAGCCTCGGGTCTTCGGATCGGGCGCACGCCGCCGTGCCGTCGTCGTGTGACGGCGGCGTCGCGTGGCGGCGATGATGGCATGGCGCGCGATCATGGACGGCATGCTGCGGGCTGCGGTGGCCCGCCGTCAACGCCCATCGAGGAAGGCGAGCACCGCGGCGTTGAAATCGGCCGGATTATCCGCCTGCACGCTGTGCGCGGCGCGCCGGATCGTCACGCGCGTCGCATTCGGCATCGCCCCTTCCAGCGCATCCAGGATGCGCCCG
Source organism: Roseomonas sp. SRI_022 (assembly GCF_057586215.1). Taxonomy (NCBI): domain Bacteria; kingdom Pseudomonadati; phylum Pseudomonadota; class Alphaproteobacteria; order Acetobacterales; family Roseomonadaceae; genus Roseomonas; species Roseomonas sp. SRI_022. The sequence continues at coordinate 25,346 of NZ_JBYCZL010000032.1, read as the reverse complement.
AATTGCGGCTGGGACTGGTCGCCGCCGGCCAGCAGGGTGCGGATGCGGATGCCTTCGGCCTCCGCGCGGCTGTAGGGCTTGCGCTGTTCGTTGATCTGCCCGAGCAGCGTGCGCGCGTTGTCGCGGTTCACACCCTTGCGCGCTTCCGATCGCTTCTCCCAGGCGCCGGGACCGCCGGTATGCTCGGCGATGACGGTCAGCCCTTCCTCGGTCTTGCCCTCGGCGATCAGCGCGGCACCCTTGGCGAAGGCTGCGCCCTGCTTGCCGGCGGGTGGTGCGCCGCCGAGGCTTTCATCCAGCTCGCCGCCGGGTTCCAGCAGCACGAGGGCTTCGATCAATTCGGGATGGTGCTGCGCGACGCGGAAGGCGATGTGCCCGCCTCGCGAATGGCCGACCAGCCGCACCTTCCCGGCGCCCAGCGCCTTGACGAAGCCGGCGATGTCGGCGGCGTGGCGCGCGATGGTGAAGTCGCCGCCGTCTTCCCACTTGCCCGGCCAGGTGTGGCGCAGGCTGACGGCGATGGCGTGGAAGCGCTCACCGAAGGCAGCCATCTGCCCGCTCCAGGACCGCTGGTCGCCCAACGTGCCGTGGATCATCACCAAAGGCGGGCCGGATCCGGCCTCGGCATAGGCGATCGGGTAGCCGTCGATGGCGATGCTGGGCATGGCGTTTCCTTATGCGTTGCGCGCGGCCTCCATGATGGCTCGGAAACGCTGCACCGTCGCCCCCAGCCCCTCGAAGACCGATTGGGAGATCAGGAAGTGGCCGATGGACACTTCGGTGACTTCCGGCATGCGCGCGATGTCGCCGACCGTGTCGTAGGTCAGGCCGTGGCCCGCATGGCACAGCAGCCCGGCCGCCTTGGCCGCGGCAGCACCGGCCTGCAGCCGCGCGAGCTGCGCCGGCCGGTTCGCCACCGGCCCTTCGGCATAGGTGCCGGTGTGCAACTCGATCGCCTGCGCGCCGAGTGCCGCGGCGGCCTCGATCTGCGCCGGATCGGCCTCGATGAAGATGGACACGCGCACCTCGGCCGCGCGCAGCCGGTCGACCGCCTGCTTCAGGAAGGGCGAGGCGCGCAGGACGTCGAGCCCGCCCTCCGTTGTGAGCTCCGCGCGCTTTTCCGGCACCAGGCAGCAATAGGGCGGGCGGATGCGTTCGGCGAAGGCGACCATCTCCTCGGTCGCGGCCATCTCGAAATTCAGGGGGGCTGCGATCTCGGCGCGGACGCGTTCCACGTCGCGGTCGCGGATGTGTCGGCGGTCCTCGCGCAGATGCATCGTCACGCCGTCGGCACCAGCCGCGACGACGATGCGCGCGGCTTCGACCGGGCAGGGGAAGGTGCCGCCGCGCGCATTCCGCAGCGTGGCGACGTGATCGACATTCACCGAGAAATCGAGATGCGGCTTCATGCGGTTCCCCGTGCGCAGGCGAGTTCCGCCGCGAGGCGGATCGCGGCGATGAGTGAAGACGGATCGGCACGCCCCGTGCCCGCGATGTCGAGCGCGGTGCCATGGTCGGGGCTGGTCCGCACGATCGACAGGCCGAGCGTGACGTTCACCCCGCCCGCCATGTCGAGCGTCTTGATCGGGATCAGCGCCTGGTCGTGATAGAGGCAGATCGCCGCGTCATAGGTCGGGCGCGCCAGCGCGGTGAACATGGTGTCCGGCGGCATCGGCCCGCGCGCCTCGATGCCTTCGGCGCGCAGCGTGGCGATGGCGGGGGCGACGATGTCGATCTCCTCGCAGCCCATGGTGCCGACCTCCCCGGCATGCGGGTTCAGCCCGGCGATGGCGAGGCGCGGCTGCGCGATGCCGAATTCCTCCCGCAGGGCGCGGGCGGTGATGCGGGCGGTCTCGGCGATCAGTTCCGGCGTGAGCCGGGCGATGGCCTTGGCCAACGCCTCGTGCACCGTCACCGGCACGACGCGCAGTTCCGCGCTGGCCAGCATCATGATCGGCGGAACGCCGGTGCCGGCGATCTCGCCGAGATACTCGGTATGGCCCGGATGCCTGAAGCCGGCCGCGGTCAGCACGGCCTTCTGGATCGGGTTGGTCACGACGCCTGCGGCGCGGCCGGCCTTGGCGAGGTCCACGGCCTCGGTGATGGCGGCGATGACGGCCGGCGCATTGGCGGTGTCCGGCTTGCCGGCGACGGGCGCGTGCGGCAGTGGACGATGCAGCACCGGCAGGGCGTGCGGAAAGACGGTGGCCGCGTCTTCCGGCGTGGCGATCCGCTGCACGGGCACGCCAAATGGCCGGGTCGCATCGTCGATCAGGAAGAAGGCCGGGCCGGTCGCGCGCAGGGCGGACCAGGCGCCGGCGGCGATCTCCGCGCCGATGCCGGCGGGTTCTCCCATGGTGAGGGCGAGGGGTCGCATGATCCTTCGCGTGTAGTCGCTGCGCGCCATCCTGGCGAGACCTCGAGCAGGTCCCGCGCGGGTGTAAATGCTCGCTCCGACAAGGCGAGAGCGGTTCCGCCCTTGGGGGAACCGCTTTTGTGCGGCCGCAAGCCGATGCGCCCCGCGCGTGCTAGAAGCTAGGCATGGAGTTCCTGGCGAATTGCCTGCACGACCTGACGGCGCTCGGGCCCGGTGGTGTGCCGGCGGTGATGGCCGCGCTGTTCCTGGCAGGGCTCGCCGGCGGTGCGACGCATTGCGCCGGGATGTGCGGGCCCTTCGTGATCGCGCAGGCCGCGGCGGTGGCGGACCGCGCCCAGGCGGGTGGGATGCTGGCGCGGCTGTCGGGGGCTGCGCTGGCGCCGTATCACCTCGGGCGGATGCTGGGATACGCGGCGCTGGGCGCCGCGGCGGGCGGGCTGGCTGGTGTCGTGGCCATCGGCACCGGGTTCCGCTTCGTGCTGGCGGGGCTGCTGACCGTCGCGGCGGTGCTGATGTTCGCGCAGGCCTCGGCCCGCATCGCGGCACTGCTGCCGAGGATGCCCGCACCTCGGTTGCCTGCGGGGCTGGAACGGAAGCTCGGCGGGCTGATCGCAGCACCCACCGGGCTGCGCGGGGTCGCACTTGGGCTGATGCTGTCGGCGCTGCCCTGCGGGCTGCTCTATGGCGCCCTGGCCGGGGCGGCGGCGACCGGTTCGGCGCTGGGCGGCGCGCTCGCGATGGCCGCCTTCGTCGCTGGGACCGTGCCGGCGCTGGTGGGTGTCGCGCTGCTCGGCCGCTTCTTCGGACGACGGGCGGGGCCGGGCATGCGCATGGCGGGCGCGGCGCTGTTCGCGCTGAATGGCGTGGTGCTGGCTGCGATGGCCTTCCGTGTCGCCGCCTGACCTGGACGGAATCCCACGACGCGCCGAGACTTCCCGCACTGGGAAGGAAACGCATGCCGGACGCCGCCACGGGCGGGAGTGTCGAAACCCGACAATCCTGGATCATTGCCGTCACCGCGGTGACGATGCTCGCACTCGCCGCCGGCGCGCCGCTGACGGTGGTGATCGGCCTGGTGCCGATCTCAGAAACGCTGGGCACGGGACGCTCGCTGCCCTCGCTCGCCACCTCGCTGGCCTATCTCGGGTCGGGTGTCGGCGGGGTGGTCTGCGGGCTGCTGGCCGCGCGGATCGGGCAGCGCCTGGTCGCGATGATTGGCGGCGCGGCGATCCTGTGCGGACTTGCACTCGCCTCACTCGGGCAGGGCTGGTCGCTGCTAGCCGGAATAGGGCTTGGCGTCGGGCTGTTCGGCAATGGCGCGCTGTTCGCGCCGATGGTCGCCTATGTCTCACTGTGGTTCGACCGGCGGCGCGGCACGGCGCTCGCTCTCGTCTCCTCCGGCCAGTACATTGCTGGCTTCCTCTGGCCCTTCGTGTTTGAACGCGCGATCGCCGCCTTCGGCTGGCAGGCGACGATGCTGGCCTATGGCGCCTTCGCGGCGAGCCTGGTGGTCACGCTCGCCGCGCTGGTGCTGGTGCCCGCGCCGGTGCCGACGGCGGGACCCGGGGGAATGCACAGTGTGAAGGGGCGGCGTGTGCTCGGCATGGCGCCGAACCGCGCCATGGCGCTGATCGCCGCGGCGTCCTTCCTGTGCTGCGTGCCGATGGCGATGCCGGCGGCGCATCTGGTCGCCTTCTGCGGGGATCTCGGCATCGCGGCCTCGCGCGGGGCCGCGATGCTCTCGGTGCTGCTGCTGTCCGCCTTCATCGCGCGGCAGTTCTGGGGCTGGCTGTCGGACCGGATCGGCGGGCTGTGGACGGTCTTCGCCGGGTCCTCGGCGCAGGTGGTGGGCATGCTCGGCTTCCTCGCCACGCAGGACGAGGCCGGGCTGTTCTTCGTCGCGGCGGCCTATGGCCTTGGCTTCGGCGGCATCATCCCGGCCTATGTGCTGACGATCCGGGCGCTGTATCCGGCCAGCGAGGCATCCTGGCGCGTGCCCGCCCTGCTGTTCGTTAGCCTGTCGGGCATGGCCTTCGGCGCCTGGCTGGCGGGGGCGATCTATGATCGCGTCGGCTTCTACGCGGCCGCCTGGTGGGCGGGCATCGCGGCCAACGTCCTGCAACTCGGGCTGGTGGCCTTCCTGCTGCTGCGCCTGCGCCGGGACGCCTATTCCACCAGGTCGCGATAGGCATGCCAGGTGGCATGCCCGATCAGCGGCACCACCAGCGCGAGGCCGAGGAAGAAGGGCACCAGCGCCATCGCGGTGAACACCACGATCAGCCCGGCCCAGAAGATCATCGCCGCGGGGTTGGCCAGCACCGCCCGGATCGACACCACGATCGCCTCCAGCGCCGAGACCTCCCGGTCGATCAGCATCGGGATGGACACCGCCGAGATGGCGAAGGCGGCCGCGGCGAACAGCGCGCCCGCCGCGGTGCCGACGACCAGGAACGGCAGCAGCATCGGCGAACGCAGCATCGCCATGGGCACGTTCTCGATCGCCGTGCCGAAGTTGATGCCGAACATCAGCATGAAGATCAGGGCCGCCACCCGCACCCAGAACAGGTGCAGCAGCAGCAGCGCCACCCCCATAAAGGCAAGCTGGGTCCCGTTTCGGGTGAAGCCGCCCATGCAGGCGGCGAAGGTCACCGGCTCTCCGCGCTCGCGCAGGCGCGAGGCCTCATACAGCCCGGCCGCCGCCAACGGCGCGACGATGAAGAAGCCGGCCGATACCGGCAGGATCGCCCAGCCGATCTGCGCCCACAGCAGCAGCAGCGCCAGCGCCCAGCCGATGACGGTCAGCGCGGCGCCATAGAAGAAGCCGATCTGCGGATTGGCCATCAGGTCCCGCCAGCCTGCGACGAGCCACCGCCAGGGTTGGTCCGGCGGGACGATCCGGATGGCGATGGGGCGGCGGGCGATCGATTGCGCGTCGCTCGGCATGGTTGATTTCCTCCCCAGGGCAGCGGCGTCCCGGAAACCATTTGACCATACACTGCTGCAGCGCGGAAGAATTGATCCGGATCAAGGACGGCGCCCTGTCCCGGGGCTTCTTTCGCATCCCTGGTGCATGCGGCGACTCCGCCGCGGCGCCGCTTGAGGAGAATCTGGTCGTGGCAGCAGCAACTGCAACAGCCGCCCTGGCTCCGGGCCAGGTCACGGGGGCGGAGGAGGCCGGCTATGTCGAGGCGCCGATCCGCGCCTTCGCCATCGCCACCGCATTCTGGGGCGTGGTGGGCTTCCTAGTGGGCGTGGCCATCGCGGCCCAGCTTGCCTTTCCGCTCCTGAACCTCGACCTGGAGTGGACCACCTTCGGCCGGCTGCGGCCGCTGCACACCAGCGCGGTGATCTTCGCCTTCGGCGGCAATGCGCTGCTCTGCACCAGCCTCTACATCGTCCAGCGCACCTGCCATGCGCGGCTGTTCGGCGGCAATGACGCGGCCTGGTTCCTGTTCTGGGGATACCAGTTTTTCATCGTCATGGCCGCTCTCGGCTACGTGCTCGGCATCACGCAGTCGAAGGAATACGCCGAGCCGGAATGGTATGTGGACATCTGGCTGACGATCGTCTGGGTCGCCTACCTGGTCGTCTTCGTCGGCACGATCATCAAGCGCCAGGAACCGCACATCTACGTGGCAAACTGGTTCTTCCTCGCCTTCATCATCACCGTCGCGATGCTGCATATCGGCAACAACATCTCGATCCCGGTGAGCCTCGGTTCCTCGGCCTCCTATGCTGCGCCGGCGGGCGTCCAGGGGGCGATGATCCAGTGGTGGTACGGCCACAACGCGGTGGGCTTCTTCCTGACCGCGGGTTTCCTCGGGATGATGTACTACTTCATCCCCAAACAGGCGGACCGGCCGATCTATTCCTACCGGCTGTCGATCGTGCACTTCTGGACGCTGATCTTCCTCTACATCTGGGCCGGCCCGCACCACCTGCACTACACCGCGCTGCCGGACTGGGCGCAGACGCTCGGCATGGTGTTCAGCATCATCCTGTGGATGCCGTCCTGGGGCGGCATGATCAACGGGCTGATGACGCTGTCGGGGGCCTGGGACAAGCTGCGCACCGATGCGGCGCTGCGCTTCTCGGTCGTTGCCGTCGGCTTCTACGCCATGGCGACCTTCGAAGGCCCGGTGATGTCCATCAAGGCGGTGAACGGGCTGTCGCACTACACCGACTGGACCATTGGCCACGTGCATTCCGGCGCGCTCGGCTGGAACGGCTTCATCACCTTCGGCGCGCTCTACTACCTGTTCCCCGCGTTGTGGCGGAAGAAGGGGCTGTGGAGCGAGAAGCTGGTCGCCTGGCACTTCTGGCTCGCGACGCTCGGCATCGTTCTCTACATCACCGCGATGTGGGTGTCGGGCATCATGCAGGGACTGATGTGGCGCGCCTATGATGAGCTCGGCTTCCTCCAATACTCCTTCGTCGAGACCGTGGAGGCGATGCACCCCTACTACGTGATCCGCCTGCTGGGTGGCCTGCTGTACCTGACCGGCGCGCTGCTCATGGCCTTCAACCTGTGGAAGACGGTGACAAGCGGAGAGGTGCTCGCACCCGAACCGCAGGCCGCTTCCGCCATCCCCGTCGCGGCGCAGTAAGGAGGACACCCGGATGTTCGGCTGGCTTCGCGACCACGGCATCATCGAACGCAACGTGATACTGATGGCGGTGCTCACCCTCATCACCGTCTCGATCGGCGGCCTGGTGCAGGTCGTTCCACTCTTCGCCGTCGAGACGACCATCGAGCGCGTGTCGGGGGTCCGCCCCTACACGCCGCTCGAACTGCGTGGGCGCGACATCTATGTCCGGGAAGGCTGCTACAACTGCCATTCGCAGATGGTGCGGCCGTTCCGCGACGAACTGGAACGCTACGGCCATTTCTCCCTGGCGGCCGAGAGCATGTACGACCACCCCTTCCAATGGGGTAGCAAGCGCACGGGGCCGGACCTCGCGCGTGTCGGCGGTCGGTATTCGGATGACTGGCACGCGGCGCATCTGCGTTCGCCCCGCGCGCTGGTGCCGGCCTCGGTGATGCCGCCCTATGCCTTCCTCGACCGGCCGCTCGCCTTCGCGGACATCCAGGACCGGATGCGGGCGCTGCGCGTGGTGGGCGTGCCCTATACCGACGAGATGATCGCCAATGCCGCCGCCGACCTGACGGCGCAGGCAACGCCGGAGGCCGATGCGGCGGGCTTCCAGGGCCGCTACGCCCGCGCCCGCCAGGGTGCCTTCGACGGCAACCCGGCCGTGGTCACCGAGATGGATGCGGTGGTCGCCTACATGCAGATGCTCGGCACGCTCGTGGATTTCCGCGACGTGACGCCCGCGCAACTGCGCCAGCCGTGAGGAGGGGGCGATGAGCTCGCTGATCGACCAGCTGCCGCTGCTGCGTTCGCTCTGGGTCGTCTGGTTCTTCGTGCTGTTCGTCGGGATGCTGTGGCTCGTGCTGCGGCCGTCGAAGAAGGCCCATTTCGAAGCCCAGGCCGATATTCCGCTGCGGGACGACGTTCCGCCCGCGCCCCTGCGGGTCGACAATTCCCCGCGCGGCACACGCTGAGGAGCATCCAGGGATGCCGACGAAGATCGAAAAGGATGGCGTGACCGGGCAGGAGACCACCGGCCACGTATGGGATGGCATTCGCGAACTCAACAACCCGCTGCCGACCTGGTGGCTATGGAGCTTCTACGCCTGCATCGCCTTTGGCGTGGCCTGGATGGTGATCTATCCGTCGCTGCCGTTCTGGCGCGGCACCTCCGGCTGGATCGCGCGGGAGGCCGTGGTGGCCGATGTCGCCGCCGCGCAAGCCCGCAATGCACCGATGATGGCCCGGCTGCGGGAGGCGACGCCCGCACAGATTGCTGCCGATCCGGAGATGCGCGCCTTCGCCACCGCCGGTGGACGCGTCGCCTTCGCCAACAACTGCGCTGCCTGCCACGGCGCGGGCGGGCAGGGCGCGCTGGGGGGCTATCCGGCCCTGGTCGATGACGACTGGCTGTGGGGTGGGTCGATGGACGCGATCCAGGCCACCATCCGCCATGGTATCCGCAACACCGAGGACGACCAGGCGCGCACCAGCCTGATGCCGCGCTTCGGCGCCGACGGCATGCTGAACAACGCGCAGATCGGCGACGTCGCGGAATATGTGCTGTCGCTGGCCGGTCGCTCGAACGATGCGGCGGCCGTCGGGCGTGGCCAGACGATCTTCGCCGAGAACTGCGTCGCCTGCCATGGCGATCGCGGCGACGGCAACCGCGAGCTCGGCGCCCCGCGGCTGTCCGACCAGGTCTGGCTGCAGGGCGGCAGCAAGCCGGAGATCATGGCGATGATCCGCAATCCGCGGCTCGGCGTGATGCCGGCCTGGCAGGGCCGGCTCGACCCGGCCACCATCAACATGCTGACGGTCTATGTGCATGCGTTGGGCGGGGGCGAGTAGCCTCCTCCCAACAGGACAGGTGACATGACCAGCGTCGAGGCACCGCATCGCGCGAAGGCCGACCGTCCGGCGGAGGCACCCACCTCCGCCGCCGCCCAGCCGCTCTACGCATCGCGCCAGAAGGTCTATCCGAAGCGCGTCTTCGGCAAGGTCCGCTCGGTCAAGTGGGCGGTGCTGATGGTCTGCCTCGCCCTGTACTACGTCGTGCCCTGGCTGCGCTGGGATCGCGGGGAGGGCGTGCCCGACCAGGCGGTGCTGGTGGACATCACCAATGCGCGCCTGTTCTTCTTCTGGATCGAGATCTGGCCGCAGGAGATCTACTTCCTCGCCGGCGCGATGATCCTCGGCGCCTTCGCGCTGTTCGCCGTCTCCTCGTTGTTCGGCCGGCTGTGGTGCGGCTTCACCTGCCCGCAAACGGTCTGGACGGACCTGTTCATGTTCGTCGAGCGCTGGATCCAGGGCGACCGCAACGCCCGGATGAAGCTGGACCAGGGCCCGCATGGCGCCGATTACTGGACGCGCAAGGGGCTGACCCATGCCGTCTGGCTGCTGATCGCCGCGGCGACCGGCGGCGCCTGGATCATGTATTTCAACGACGCGCCGACCGTGACGGTGGAGATCCTCACCGGCCGTGCCAGCCTTGAGGTCTATGTCTTCTTCTGGTTGTTCACCGGCTTCACCTATCTGCTGGCAGGCTGGGCGCGCGAGCAGGTCTGCACCTACATGTGCCCCTGGCCGCGCTTCCAGGCGGCGATGCTCGATGAGAACTCGCTTGTCGTCACCTATCGCGACTGGCGCGGCGAACCGCGCGGCAAGGCGAAGGCCGAAGGGGTCGGCGATTGCGTGGACTGCTTCGCCTGCGTGCATGTCTGCCCGACCGGCATCGACATCCGCGACGGGCAGCAGCTGGAATGCATCGGCTGCGGGCTGTGCGTCGATGCCTGCGACAGCGTCATGGGCAAGCTCGGACGGCCCAAGGGGCTGATCGCCTTCGAGACGCTGAAGAACCTTTCGGCCAGCGCGGCGGCGACGGCCGCCATGCCGCCCGGCGATGCCCGCTTCAAGGCGGGCATGGCGGCGCGCCAGGTCCCGCGCTTCATCCGCCCGCGGACCATGATGTATGCCGGCGCGCTCTCGCTGGTCGCGCTGGTGATGCTTGGTGCCTTCCTGATGCGATCGACGCTGGACGTGACGGTGCTGCGCGACCGCGCGCCGCTGTATGTGCGGCTGTCGGATGGCGCGATCCGCAATGGCTACACCATCAAGATCGTCAACAAGACGCGGGAGGACGCCCCGCTCGCCTTGGTCCTCTCCGCGCCCGAGGGATTCCGCATGACGGTGCAGGATGTCGAGAACGACGCGCAGGGCCGCCCGCTGCTCGCCCGTCGCGCCGACGGCATCGCGCAGTATCGCGTCTTCCTCACCGCGCCGCTCGGCCGCCGCCTGCCGGAGGACACGCCCGTGACCTTCCGCCTGGTGGATGCGCGCGGCCGTGCGGTCGCCAGCCAGGCGACCAACTTCCTGGGCCCGAAGCCATGAGTGCGACCGTGCAGCACGCCCGCCACGACCCCAATCGCAGCCGCTGGATCCCCTGGGCTTTCGTCGGCGGGTTCCTGGTCGTCTTCGCGGTGAACGCGATGCTGATCTATTACGCCTTCTCCACCTTCACTGGTGTCACCGTGCCGCATGCCTATGAACGCGGCCGCGGCTATGAGGCTGTGCTGGCCGAAGCGGTGCGGCAGGACGCGCTGGGCTGGCGCGCCGAGGTCACGCTGGCGGGCGGCCTGCTCACCGTCGTCGCGACCGATCGCGATGGCCGTCCGCTCCCGGGCCGGGTTGAGGGCGTGCTGCTGCGCCCGCTCGAAGGGATCGAACTGCCGCTCGCCTTCGGCCCGCGCGGCTCGGGCCGCTGGGCGGCCGAGGCCAGCCCGCCGCAGCGCGGCCAATGGGATGTCCGCCTGACGCTGTTCGGGCCGAATGAGACTGCCTTCGACATCCGCCGCCGGGTGGTCGTGCCGTGAGCTTTCTCGGCCGCACCCGCGCCGTCGCGTCGGGGGCCGTCTCGGCCGCCGCCTGCGCGCATTGCGGCGCTGGGCTGGCGCCGGGGCAGGACCGCTTCTGCTGCACGGGATGCGAGGGCGCGCATGCGCTCGTCGCCGGGCTTGGCCTGTCCTCCTTCTACGGACGGCGGGAGACCGAGGCCGGCGCGTTGCGGCCCGAGGCGGCGGCGCCCGCCCTTGACCTCGCGCCCTTCGTGGCGACGGAGCGCGACGGCACGCAACGGCTTGAACTGGTCGTCTCTGGCCTGACCTGCGGGGCCTGCATCTGGCTCGTGGAGCAGGCGCTGGCGGCGGAAGCGGACGTGCTATCGGCGCGTGCCTCGCTCTCCGCACGGCGGCTGACGGTGACGTGGCGTGGCGCGGCGGCGCGGGCGGACGATTTCGCGGCGCTGCTCGGCCGGCTTGGCTTCCGGGTGGCGCCCTGGTCGCCGGCCTGCCTGCGCGCGACCGAGGATGCCGAAGGGCGCGCCCTGACCCGCGCGCTCGGCATCGCGGCCTTCGGGTCGATGAACATCATGCTGATCTCCGTCGCCGTATGGGTCGGCGGGGATATGGGTCCGTCGCTGCGCCATGGGCTGCATTGGCTGGCGGCGCTGATCGGCCTGCCGGTCGTGCTGGTGGCGGGCATGCCCTTCTACCGTTCCGCCTGGACGGCGCTGCGCGCCGGGCGGCCGTCGATGGACCTCGCGATCTCGCTGGGCGTACTGGCCACCACGGCGATGTCGCTGTCGGAGACGCTGCGCAACGGGCCCTACACCTGGTTCGACGGTGCGACTGCGCTGCTCGCGCTGCTGCTCGCGGCGCGCGTGATGGACCGCGCGGCGCGGCGCCGCGCGCGGCAATCGGTGGCGGAGCTGCTGGCGCTGCAGGACGGCGTGGTCAGCCGCGTGCTGGCCGATGGGCATATGGAAGCGGTGCCGGCGGAAGCCGTCGCCGCCGGGGACCGCGTGCTGGTCTCCTCGGGCGAGAGGCTGCGCCTGGATGGCGTGGCGGCGGCCGGAACCTTGCTCGATGCCGCCGCGACGACCGGGGAGAGCGTGCCGCGCGCCTTCGCCGCCGGCGATGCGCTGCCGGCCGGCGCGGTCAACATGGGCGCGGCCTTCACCATGGTGGTCAGCGCGGCGGCGAAGGACGGCTCGCTGGCCGCCATGGCGCGGCTGCTGGAACGCGCGGAACAGGCGAAGGGTCGCTTCGTTGCCGTCGCCGACCGTGCATCCCGCTTCTACGTGCCGGTGGTGCATGCGGTGGCGGCGGCGACCTTCCTCGCCTGGTGGGGCGTGCTCGATGCGCCGTGGCAGGTCGCACTGGTGAATGCGGTCTGCGTGCTGCTGATCACCTGCCCCTGCGCGCTCGCGCTGGCCGTGCCGGCGGTGCAGGTGGTGGCGGTGGGCGGGTTGTTCCGGCGCGGCGTGCTGGTCACCTCGGCGACGGCGCTGGAACGGCTGGCGACGGCCGACCATGTCGTGCTGGACAAGACCGGCACGCTGACCGAAGGGCGGCCCGTGCTGATCCCCGGGGAGCAGGACCCCGGCGTGCTGATGCAGGCTGCCGCCATGGCGCGCGCATCCCGTCATCCGCTGGCGCAGGCGCTGGTGCGGGCCTGCCCGGAGGCGCCGCTCGCCGAGGGCGTGCGGGAGGTTCCGGGGCAGGGGCTCGAAGCCGGTGCTGCGCGGCTGGGTTCGCCGGTCTTCTGCGGGCTTGGCGCATCCGCCGATGGCATGACGCTGGTGTTCCGCGATGGCGACGCCGCGCCGGTCGCTTTCCGGTTCGCCGACCGCATGCGCGAGGACGCGCCGGCCGCCGTCGCGGCGCTCGGCACGCTCGGCCTGACGGCGGAAGTGCTGTCCGGCGACGGGGAAGCGGCGGTGGCTTCGGTGGCATGGCAGGCCCGGGTGGCGGAATGGCGCTCGGGCGCGGATCCGCTTGCCAAGCAGGCGCGGATCGCGGCGCTGCGGCAGGACGGCCGGCGCCCGCTGATGGTGGGCGACGGCATCAACGATGCCGCGGCTCTGGCCGCGGCGCATGTCTCCGCGAGCCCGGCCGAGGCGACGGACCTGGCGCAGACCGCATCCGACCTTGTGCTGCAGCGGGAAGGGTTGTCGGCATTGCCGGCGGCGATCCGCATCGCGCGGCGGGCCCAGGCGATCGCGCGGGAGAATATCGGCTTCTCGCTGGCCTATAATGTCGTGGCGGTGCCGATGGCGGCGTTCGGGCTGGTGACGCCGCTGATCGCGGCCCTCGTCATGGCGTCATCCTCCCTGGTCGTGGTGCTGAATGCGCTGCGCGCGGCGAAGGACTGAACCATGGACGCGCTGATCTTCCTGATCCCCATCTCGCTGCTGCTCGGCGGCATCGGATTGGTGGGCTTCTTGTGGGCGCTGCGGTCGCGCCAGTACGAGGATCTGGACGGTGCGGCCGCACGCATCCTGTTCGACGACAAACCCCGCAAGGAGACGCCGAAATGACCGGTGCCCGCGTGTTCTTCCTGGTGCTTTATGGCGTGCTCGCGCTGGTCGGCCTGGTCATGGCCGCGGCGGCGCGCGACATCGGCATCTCCATCTTCGGCTGGGGGCTGGTGCTGTTCGGCGTGCTGAACGCCTTCAACGCCATCAAGGTGCATTTCGACGAGCAGGAAGGGCACTGAACGCCAAGGGTCGCGGCTCGGCCGCGACCCGGAGCCTCACGGCACCGGCGAGATCACCCGCTTCAGACAGCGCAACGTGAAGGCCGTGCGCGTGTGGCGCACGCCGGGCAGGCGGTAGATCTTCTCCCGCAGCAGTTTCTCATACCCCGCCGTGCCGCCCACCGCGGCCTTCAGCACGTAGTCGTACTCGCCGGTCACCAGCCAGCATTCCAGCACCTCGGGCATGGCGCTGACCGCTTCCTCGAAGCGCTTCAGGTTCTCGTCGTCGTGGCGCTCCATCATCACTTCCAGGAACACCGTGTCCGGCAGGCCGAGCGCGGCCTGGTCGAGTGCGGCGTGGTATCCCTGGATGACGCCGGCCTGTTCCAGCCGCTTCACCCGTGTCCAGCAGGGGGAAGGGGACAGGCCCACCTCCTCGGCGAGTTCGGCATTGGTCAGCCGCGCGCGGCGGGCGAGGGCACGGAGGATCCGTCGGTCTGTGGCGTCCATGGCAGAAGGATGTTCCGTCTCTTCGGCGCTGCACAATAGAAATCGGAAGAATACCCCGCGCATGCCAGTGCATCATCCCGCCATTGGCAGAACCCTGGGGACCGCCCAACATGACCGCCATGGGCAGCATCATCCGACCCGACGCGACACTCGAGGAACGCTGGGACGCCAGCGACGGCCCGGTTCTCCTGACCGGTACCCAGGCGTTGGTCCGCCTGCCCATGCTGCGGCGGGAGATGGATGCGGCCTTCGGCTGGAAGACCGGGGGGTTCATCTCCGGCTATCGCGGCTCGCCGCTCGGTGGCTTCGACAAGGAACTCGCGCGGCAGCAGAAGCGCCTCGCCGCGCATGACATCGTGTTCCAGCCCGGGCTGAACGAGGACCTCGCGGCGACCGCCGTCTGGGGCAGCCAGCAGGTCGGGCTGACGCCGGGGGCGACGGTCGATGGCGTCTTCGGCATCTGGTACGGCAAGGGGCCGGGCGTGGACCGGTCGGGCGACGTGCTGCGCCATGCCAGCTCCGCCGGGACGATGCCGAAGGGCGGCGTCATCGCGCTGGCGGGCGACGATCCGTCGTCCAAATCCTCCACCATCACATCCGGCTGCGAATACAGCTTCATGGATGCCGAGATCCCGGTGCTGGATCCGGCCGATGTGGCGGAGGTCCTGGAATTCGGCCTGAAGGGCATCGCCCTGTCGCGCTTCGCCGGCCTGTGGGCGGGGGTGAAATGCGTCGCCGACACCATGGATGCATCGATGACGGTGTTGCTCGACGCGGCACGCCATGCGACGCGCGATCCGGTCGGGCTGCCGATGCCGCCCGACGGGCTGCACATCCGTCTGAGGGATACGCCGATCGCGCAGGAAGAACGCCTGCGCCACTTCAAGCTGCCCGCCGCCGTCGCCTTCGCGCGTGCCAATGGCTTCGACCGCATCACGCTCGATGGGCCGAATGCGCGCTTCGGCATCGCCGTTCGCGGCAAGGCCTATGCGGTGTTCCGCCAGGCGCTGGAGGAGGCGGGCATCACCGACGCCTTCGCCCGCGACCATGGCCTGCGGATCTGGAAGGTGGGCCTCGCCTGGCCGCTCGACACCGAAGCCGCACGCGCCTTCGCCGAGGGGTTGGAGGAGATTCTCGTCATCGAGGATCGCCGCCCGGTGCTGGAATGGCAGCTCCGCGACGCGCTGTTCCATGCCGCCACCCGCCCGCGCGTCACCGGCAAGAAGGATGAGAACGGCAAGCCGCTGCTGTCGGACCTGACCGAGCTCGACATCGGCCAGATCCTGCGCGCGCTGCTCGCCCGCCTGCCGGAGGCGCTGCGCACCGACCGGCTGCGTGCGCGCATCGCCGAACTCGACGGGCTGGCTGCCGCGCAGGCCGCGCCGCTGCATCTGCGCGATCCGTATTTCTGCCCCGGCTGCCCGCACAATACCTCGACGCGTCTTCCCGAGGGGTCGCGCGCGCTGGCGGGCATCGGCTGCCACTACCTCGCCAAGAACATGGACCGCAATTCGGACCTGTTCACCCAGATGGGCGGGGAGGGCATACCCTGGATCGGCCAGGCGCCCTTCACCACCGAGAAGCACGTCTTCGCCAATATCGGCGACGGCACCTGGGGTCATTCGGGCAGCCTGACGGTCCGCTTCGCCGTTGCCTCCAAGGCGAACATGACCTTCAAGATCCTGGTCAATGGCGCTGTCGCCATGACTGGCGGACAGACGCCGGAAGGCGAGATCGACGTCCCGCACATCGCCGCCCAGCTCCATGCCGAGGGCGTGCAGCGCATCGAGATCCTTTCCGACGATCCCGACCGCCATCGCGACGATCCGCTGATCCCAGCGGGGACCGGCTTCCACCACCGCTCCGAACTCGATGCCGTGCAGCGGTCCCTGCGTGAGGTGAAGGGCGTCACCGCCATCATCTACGACCAGGAATGTGCCACCGAGCGCCGCCGCAAGCGCAAGCGCGACCTGGCCCCGAAGGCCGAGCGCCGGGTGATGATCAACCCCCGCGTCTGCGAGGATTGCGGCGATTGCTCCCGCGCCTCGAACTGCCTCGCGGTGGAACCGGTCGAGACAGCATTCGGCCGCAAGCGGAAGATCGACCAGTCCGCCTGCAACCAGGATTATTCCTGCCTGGACGGCTTCTGCCCGTCCTTCGTGACGCTGCTCGGCGCGAAGCCGGCGGAACATCACGTCGTCGCCTCCGGCGCCGCGCCACCCGAGCCCGTGCGGCCCGAGGTGCAGGGCGAGGCCTGGAACCTGCTGATGGCCGGCGTGGGTGGGCAGGGCGTGTCCTCGCTGGCGGCGATCCTTGCACAGGCCGCGCATCTCGAAGGGCGGCCGGTACGTAGCCTCGACTTCCTCGGCCTCGCGCAAAAGGGCGGCGGCGTCTATGCGCAGCTGCGCATCGGCGCGGCGGGCGCCAGCCCGGACAGCATCGCCGGCGCGCGCATCGCGGCCGGTAGCGCCGATCTGTTGATCGCCGCCGACATGGTGGTGGCGCATGGTCGCACGGCGCGGCCGCTGCTTGGCCCCGCGCGCACCGCGGCCGTGGTCAATGCGGATCTCGCGCCGACCGCGCAATTCGTGAAGGACACCGGCACGCGCTATCGCGGCGCGGAGATGCTCGCGAGCATCCGCGCCGCCTGTCGCGACACCATTGCCCTGGGTGGGACCACGCGCGTCGAGGAGGAGCTCGGCGATGCGGTGTATCTGAACGTCTTCCTGCTCGGCATCGCCTATCAGCGCGGGCTGGTGCCGCTTTCGGCCGAGGCGATCGGCCGCGCGCTGGAACTGAACGGCGCGCAGGTGGTGCTGAACAAGGAAGCCTTCGCCCGTGGCCGCGCCGCGGCCCTGGAGGAACTGGCACCGCCGGTCGAGGTCGCGGAGACGGTCGACGCGCTGGTCGCACGGCGCGTTGCCGACCTCACCGCTTATCAGAATACGCGCTATGCCGGCGACTACGCCGCCTTCGTCACCCGGGTCCGCGCCGCCGAGCAGGCCGCGCGGCCGGGCGAGGAACGCCTGACGCGCGCCGTCGCGACGCAGCTGCATCGCCTGATGGCCTACAAGGACGAGTACGAGGTCGCCCGACTGCACAGCCTGCCGGAATGGAAGGATGCGCTGGCGCATGGCTTCACCGGCACGCAGCGGATCGAGATGCACCTGGCCCCGCCGGTGATGGCGAAGCCCGATCCGGTCACCGGCGTGCCGGCCAAGCGACGCTTCGGCCCCTGGATGCTAAAGGCGATGGGCCTGCTGCGGCACGGCAAGGCGCTGCGCGGCACGGCGCTCGATCCCTTCGGCCGCACCGAGGAACGCCGCGTCGAACGCGCTTTACCGGGCGAGTTCCGCGACGGTATCGAGCGCCTGCTGGCCGGCCTCCCGGTGAACCACGCCATGGCCTGCGACTGGGCGGAAGCCTGGGCCGGGGTGAAGGGCTTCGGGCACATCAAGGCACGTAACCTCGCCGCGACCCGCACCAGGCTTGCGACCATCGAGGCGCCGGCGATCGCGGCGGAATAGACGGGGCGGATCGGCGGTGCGCACCGGGGATCACGGACATCGGCGCCCGCACCATCAACTGTGCTGCAGCAGGCGCAAGGCCGCCGGCCTGACATGGTCCGCATAGGTGGCGAGCGAGGTGTAGCGCCCGGCCGCTACGCGCGCCCGCCCGACCCGTTCGTAGTGGGGCAGGGGATCGGCCGTGGTGGGCCAGTGTGGCGGCGGCGAGGCGATGATGCATTCCTCGCCGAGGGCTCCTGGATCCTCGGCCAGCAGGCGCTCGCTCTCGGCGGCCAGGGCATAGGCGGCGATTGCGGCGCGCTTGGCCGCGACGGTGGCCTCGTCGAGGTGCAGGCTGGCCAGCCGTTCCCCCGTCGCGCCGGCCATGAGCGGATAGGTCGCCAGCGCCGGCCTTCGGCCGAGGGCTGCCAGGGACGCAGCGACGCGCGCGGCGAGCCGCGCCATCAGGTCGTGCACCGGATTGTAGCCCTCGACCGGATCGCTGACGATCGGCGATGGCGGGTCATCCGCGACGAAGGCCGCGATGCGTTCCGCGACTGCCAGCCAAGGCGTTGGGTCGCCGGCCAGCAGCGCGGCATACCAGGCGCGATCGCTCGCCTCGCCAAGGACTGGGCTCGCAACGGCACCCACCGCATCGAAGAGAGCGCGCGAATAGATCGTGCGGTCCTGCTCCGCACCGCCGGAACCATCCGTGAGGATGGCGACGCGGGGCCGTGCCTGCCTCATCCAGCCGAACAGCCGAAGCTCGTGTCCCGGATGGGCAATGATGAGGAGAGGTGATCCCATCGGCGCAGATACGAGCACGTCGCGGCATCAGGCCGCCGAGAGGTGAAGAATGCAACCCACGGTTCTCCTGACGAACCTGGTCCTGGCCGAGCGTTCCGGCACCGAGGTCTTCACGGAGATGCTGGCCGACGGGCTGCGCAGGGCGGGCTGCCGCGTGGTGATCCACGCGCCGCTCTGCGGGAAGCAGGCCGAGGCGATGCGCGTTCGCGGCTTCATCGTGGTGGACCGCGTCTCCGCCGTGCCGGTCCGGCCGGATGTTATCCACGGCCACCACCTCCAGCCCATGCTGGCCGCGCTCGTGGCCTTCCCCGGTGTTCCCGGGCTTTTCGTCTGCCACGATTCCTCGGCCGCGCATTCACGGCCGCCGCGGCATCCGGGGCTCCGTCGATGGCTGGCGGTTGACGGGCTGTGCCGTGATTGCCTGGTGTCGGAAGGCGTGCCGCGGGAGGCGATCGGCATCGTGCCCAATCCCATTGACCTGCGCCGTCTGCTCCCGCGCGACGCCCTGCCGGCGCGCCCGCGGCGAGCCCTGGCCTACACCAAGAATGCCGGGCACCTCCCGGCGCTGCGGGGGGCCTGCGAGGAGGCCGGGCTCGAACTCCACGAGCTTGGGCGGGGTGCCGGGCGCTTCTCTGAGGTACCGGAGGAGGAACTGGCGCAGGCGGACCTCGTTTTCGCGACCGGGCGCGCGGCGCTCGAGGCCGCCGCCGCCGGCGCTGCCGTCGTCGTCAGCGATGAGCGCGGGCATGCTGGCTTCCTGACCGCGGAGACGGCACGCGCCTGGCTGCCCTTGAACCTCGGCCGCGCGATCCTGGTGAACCGGCCGGATACCGACGCCTACCGCGCGGCGATCGCCGCCTACGACGCGCATGCCGCAGCGTGCGTCAGCGCCATAGTGCGTGCGGAGCACGACCTCGATGCGCTGGTCTCGCGCTTGATCGCGCTCTATGCCGGAATGATGGCCGAAGCGCCGGCCAACCGCGCCGCGGAGGCCGCCGCCACGGCGGCCGCCATCGAAGATCTGGTGCCGAGCCCCGACCGCAATCGGCCATGGATCGGCCTGGCGCGGGAAGGCTCGCACGGGTCGCTGCCGGGTCTCGACGTGACTGATCGGCTCGCGCGGCAGATCGGTCGGTTAGCCGCGTCCATCGGCGGCGCTGGGGCACTGCCGGCGGCGGCGAGCGTCGGCATAGGCGGTCCCGCACCCTCCTACGGCCCGGCGGCGGTGGCGCATCTGCTCGCCCTGTTCGGGTTGCCGACCGATAGCGCAGCGGAGATCGTGGTGCGTTGCCCGGATTGGGCGGCGCTCGCCCGGCATCTCCGGCGGGCGCATGGCCTGCCCGCGGTGGGGCGCAGGGTGCATTGACGCCGGCAGCGTCAGCCTTCCGGGGCGCGCAGCGCGTCCACCACATCCTGGCAGGTCGTCGCGGTGCGCAGCAGCGCCAGCACCTCGCGCACCGGATCGGGCCGGCGGTTCCGCAGCAGCATGAACAGCAACTCGATATCCGCCGCGGTCGGCGGGTGCCCGAGCGGCCCGGTGGCGGCCGCGGGCACTTCGAGGATCGGCGCCCCGGCATCGCCCAGCACCGTGCAGACATGGCGGATATGGGCCTCCACATCCTCGCGCGGCGCGCCGAGCGCGAGGCCGGAGCGGTAGGCCATCTCCGCCTCGGCCATGGCGTCCTGCTCCTTCAGGCAATGGCCGAGTTGCACGAGGTAGCCGGCATGGAGCGGATAGAGCGCGAGGGCTTCCCGATACAGCACCTCGGCGGCATCCCAGCAGCGCGCGTCACGCTCCGCATCGGCCTGGGCGACCAGGGCGCGGAAGCGCAGATCGGCCTGGCTTGCGGCGATGGTGAGCATGGCCGCCGCCGGCCGGTTCCCGGCCCGCCCCGGCACCCCACGCAGCAGCACGGTCGCGGCGTCCTCCCGCCCCGCGGCCAACAGGTCGCGCGCGATGGCGATGTCGCGTTCGGCTGCGTCTTGGAGCGGGCCGGGGTGATCGGGCATGGGCGCCATGTTTCGCATGGGCGGGCGCCGCCGGCCATCACGCAGCCCGTCGCCGGCACGCAGTGGCGTGAGGAATGCTTCCTTCCGCCCGGCCATCTGCTACGTCAGGACGCACGGAGAACGCCAAGATGACCCATGCCTTCGACCTGCCCGAGGCGACACGCGAACTGCAATCCGTCGCGCGCGATTTCGCCGCCGAGGTCCTCGCACCCCATGCCCGGCGCTGGGACGAGGAACGCCACTTCCCTGTCGATGAGATGCGGCAGGCCGCGCAACTTGGCATGGCGGCGCTCTACGTGCGGGAGGAGTCCGGCGGGTCCGGCCTGACGCGGCTCGACGCCGCCGTGGTGTTCGAGGCACTGGCGACCGGCTGCCCGACCGTCTCGGCCTATCTGTCGATCCACAACATGGTTGCGTGGATGATCGACCGCTTCGGGTCCGACGCGCAGCGCGCCGAGCACCTGCCATCCCTGGTGACGATGGAACGCATCGCATCCTATGCGCTGACGGAACCGGGATCGGGGTCGGATGCCGCGGCGTTGCGCACGCGGGCGGCACGCGACAACGAAGGCTATGTGCTGAACGGCACCAAGCAGTTCATCTCGGGCGCCGGCGTGTCGGACCTCTACCTGACGATGGTGCGCACCGGCGGCGACGGCCCGTCCGGCGTGTCCGCCCTGCTGGTCCCGAAGGAGACGGCGGGCCTGACCTTCGGCGCCAATGAACGCAAGATGGGCTGGAACGCGCAGCCGACGCGGCAGGTGATCTTCGAGGATGCGCGCGTCGCGGCCAGCGCGCTGCTCGGCGAGGAAGGGCAGGGGTTCCGCTTCGCCATGGCGGGCCTCGATGGCGGGCGGCTGAACATCGCGGCGTGCTCGCTCGGCGGGGCGGAGGCGGCGCTCGACATCGCACTCGCCTATGTCCGCGAGCGCCGTGCCTTCGGAAAGGCGATCAGCGATTTCCAGAACACGCAGTTTCGCCTCGCCGACATGCGGATCGAGCTGGAGGCGGCGCGTTCGCTGCTGTGGCGCGCCTGCGCGAAGCTCGATGCGCGCACGCCGGATGCGACGGCCTTCTGCGCCATGGCCAAGCGCTTCGTCACCGACACCTGTTCCCGCGTTGCGGATGATGCGCTGCAACTGCTCGGTGGATACGGCTACCTGGCCGATTACGGCATCGAGAAGATCGTGCGCGACCTGCGCGTGCACCGCATCCTGGAAGGCACCAACGAGATCATGCGCCTGATCGTGGCGCGGGGGATGCTCACGGCGAAGTAGGCCTACGCCCAGATCACCGAATGCCCGTCGAAGCCTGCCGGCGGGAAGCCCGGCAGCAGGAACGCCATGTCGGCCACGCCATTGCCGTTCAGGTCGATGAACAGCGTCTTCGTCGCCTCCTCGAAACGCCCTTCGGCGCCGCCCTGCGCGGTGAAGCCAAAGGCGCCGCGCCAGCGGAAATCCCCGCCGGTGCCGATGCCCGCGAAGGCGAGCACGTCGCCCTCCAGCGGGTTGAAGTTGACGATGGTGTCCGGCGCTGAGACCGGCGAATGTGAGATCGCGGTGTAGATGAAGATATCCGCCCCCGCCCCGCCGGCCAGGCGGTCAACGCCCGGTCCGCCCTGGATCTCGTCATTGCCGGCACCGCCGGTCAGCGTGTCGTTGCCATCCCCGCCAATCAGCCGGGTCCGCCCGCTGCCGGCGGTGACAGCGATCATGTCGTTGCCTGCGCCGCCGCGCACCAGTTCCACATCCGTCGCCACCACGCTGATCCCGCCATCGCCAAGGGTAAGCACATCCGACCCCGCGCCGAGCGCCACCGCGACCACGGCGGTCGCCCCCGCGATGGTGACGGCATCCGCGCCCGCATTGCCGACCACTGCTTCCACGCCCCACAGCATCACAGCATTGGCGCCGGGTCCGAGCAGCAGCCGGTCATTCCCGGCACCGAGATCGATCTCCGCGCCCGCGACGCCGCGCGCCATAGTGACGGTGTCGTTGCCGCTGCCGCCGGCCACACGCTCGACATCCGACAGCGCCACGCGATTGCCGCCGGCACCCAGCAGCACATGGTCAGCCCCGGCGCCGAGGCGTAGCACGACCCCATTCGCGCCGCCGGCCAGGTCGATCGTGTCGGCACCGTCGCTGCCCAGCACCAGTTCCGCACCCGCGACAGCGATGCGGTTGCTGCCGCGCGTCAGCACCAGCCAGTCGCTGCCGGCGCCGAGATCGACCGATCCTGACGGCATCGCCGCACCCAGCGTCACGATGTCGGCGCCGCTGCCGCCCAGGATGGTCTCGGCGCCGATCACGGTCAGGCTGTTGTCGCCATCGGCGAGGGTCAGCCGGTCCTCGCCGGCACCAAGATGCAGATATCCGCTGCGCAGCGGGTCGAGCAGCGTGACCGTGTCGTTCCCGCCGCCGGTCTCGAGCCTCTCGACCCCGCGCAGGCTGATCCGGTCGGCGGCGTCGGACAGCGCCAGCCGGTCCCGTCCGAGGCCAAGCGCGACGACCGCATCCGCCGCGGCGTCGAGAAGCGTGACGTCGTCGGCGGCATTGCCGCCATTCACCGCCTCGACCCCCGCAGCGAGGACGCGATTGCCACCATGGGCCAGGGTCAGCCGGTCGCTGCCGGCGCCGAGATCGACCAGCGCCCCGTCGACCCGCCGATCGAACAGGATCAGGTCCGCGCCGGCGCCGCCGATCAGCGTCTCGACCCCCGCGACGGTGAGCGTGTTGCCGCCATCGGCCAGGAGCAGCCGGTCCTGCCCGCCATGCAGCGCGATCCGCCCGGCGATGGCGCCGCCGAGGGTTAGGTCCTCGTCCCCGCCGCCGCCTTCCAGCGTCTCGACATTGAGGATGAGGGCGCGGACGGGACCGCCGCGGATCACCAGGCGGTCCGCGCCGCCGCCGAGGTCGATCACCCCGCCATCGATCGCGCCGGACAGGACGACATCCTCGGCGCCGCTACCGCCGAGCAGCGTCTCGGTGCCATAGGCAGTCAGCGTGTTGCCGCCATTGGCGAGCACCAGCCGGTCGGCACCGCCGCCCAGATTGACCAGCCCGCCTTGCATCCGCGTCGTCAGCGTGACGCTGTCCGCCCAGCCGCTGCCCAGGATCGTCTCGATGCCGCTGGCGACGACGCTGCCGCCACCGAGCAGGGTGACGCGATCGGTTCCGGCGCCGCCGGCAATGGTCTCGACGCCACGGAGCGTCAGCGCGTTGCCGCCATCGGCAAGCGCGATGCTGTCCGCCCCGGCGCCGAGGTCGAAGATCCCGCCATTGGGCAGCGCATCTTCCAGCACCAGCCGGTCGTCGCCCGCTCCGGCGGTCACCGCCTCGACGCCCGATAGGCGCAGCGTGTTGCCGCCCGCGGCGAGGACCAGGCTGTCGCTGCCCGCGCCGAGCATGATGCGGCGGCCAGCGAGGGCGTCGGCCAGGGTGACGGCGTCGTCGCCACTGCCGCCTTCGATCGCCTCCGCACCCGCGACGGTGACCAGCGCGCCGCCGCTGCCGAGCAGCAAGCGGTCGTTGCCGGCGCTGAGGTCGAACAGGCCCTCGGCACGGCCTTCCACCAGGATAATGTCGTCGCCGCCGCCGGCCAGCAGCGTCTCCACCCCGGCGGCCGTGATGGAATCGGCGCTGTCGGACAGGACGAGCCGGTCCGCCCCCTCCTTGAGGTCGATGCGCATGCCGAGGGCGGCGCCGAGCACCGTCACCTCCTCGACACCGTGATTGCCGGTGACCGTCTCGATATCCGCGGCGATCGTCACAGCATTGCCGCGGGTCGAGATCATGGTCAGCCGGTCGGCCCCGGCACCAAGGCTGTAGAAGCCCAGCATGCGCGCGCCGCTGTAGATCGCGTCGTCGCCGGTGCCGCCGAGCACCGTCTCGACCCCCGCGCCGGTGAGGGTGACGAGGTTGGTGCCGTCTGCCAGCAGCAGCAGGTCGCTGCCGCCCTTGAGGTCGATCCGCGCCTCGATGGCCGGTTCCAGCAGTAGGATCGTGTCGGCGCCTGCGCCGCCGGTCAGGCTCTCGACGCCGCGGACCGAGAGGCGGTTGCCGGTATCGGCGAGGAACAGGCTGTCGATGCCGTCGCCGAGCTCGACGATGGCGTCGGACAAGGCGCCGGTGACGGTAACGCTGTCGGCGAGCGCCCCGCCCGTCAGCCGGTCGAAGCCGGCCAGGGTGACGCTGTTTGCGACGCTGCTGGAGAGGGTGACGTTAGACAAAGGAGCGGCTCCGGCTGGGAGCCGGCGCCATGCAGCGCCGGACCCAGCCAGGATGTCCGTCTGTCTCTAAAAAAGAGACGAATTTACGAGACTAATCTCATATCGAGAGATCGTACCTCACTCCACGGTCAGGTCTTGACCGGGCCCTGGCTGCCGCGCCCGCGGCCCGGTGGATCGCCCGGATCACTGTCGGAGGGACCTGAAGGCGCCTGCCGGCCTCCGCCGCCGCCGCCGCCACGGCCCTGCCCCGCGGGGTCGTTGGGATCGGCGTCGCTGAGGCCGCCCCGGCGTGGCTGCCCGCCGGTGGTGCCACGACCCTGGCCGGGCGGATCGCCCGGATCGTTGTCGGTCGCGCCGCTACCCCCTTGGCGGCCACCGCCGCCGCGACCTTGGCCGGGTGGGTCGCCGGGATCGCTGTCGGTCGCGCCGCCGCGCCGCTGCTGGCCGCTGCCGCCGCGCCCCTGGCCGGGCGGGTCGTTGGGGTCGGCATCGTTGACGCCGCCGCGACGCTGACCGCCGCCGCCGCCGCCACGGCCCTGACCGGGCGGGTCGCCCGGGTCGTTGTCGGACGGGCCGAGCGGACGTCCGCCACCCTGCGCACCACGCCCATTGTTCGGTGCGTCGTTCGGGTCGGCGTCGGTGAAGCCGGTCTGCGGCTGTCGCTGCTGGCCCTTCACCGGCGGGCGCCCGGCGCCGCCACGGCCGCCGCCCGGCGGGTCGCCGGGATCGGAATCCGAGGCACCCGACGGCGCGTTGCGCGGCGGCGCCGGTGTGGGTGCCGG
>NZ_JBYCZL010000031.1:0-58877 GCF_057586215.1 Roseomonas sp. SRI_022 | reverse complement strand
GCCGCGCATGGCGCTCGGCGTCCGGGCGCTGGACCTGTTCGCGCCGGTGCGGCAGGGGCAGCGGCTCGGGCTGTTCGCCGCCTCGGGCGTCGGCAAGTCCACGCTGATGGCGATGCTGGCCGGCGGGGTGGAGGCGGAGGTCATCGTCTTCGCGCTGGTCGGGGAACGCGGACGCGAGTTGCGCGAATTCATCGAGGATGATCTCGGACCGGAGCGGCTGGCGAAATCGGTGGTGATCTGCGCGACCTCGGACGCTGCGGCACCGATGCGCCGGGAAGCGGCCTATGCCGCCATGACGGTCGCCGAGCATTTCCGCGACCAGGGCCGCCAGGTGCTGCTGCTGATGGACAGCGTGACGCGCTTCGCCCTGGCGCTGCGCGAGATCGGGCTGGCGGTGCGGGAACCACCGGCGACGCGCGGCTTCCCGCCGTCCGTCTTCACCGAGTTGCCGCGCCTGCTGGAACGCGCCGGGCCGGGGCCGGAGGGATGCGGCGGGGCGATCACCGCGCTGTTCACCGTGCTCGTCGAGGGCGATGACCATGACGAGCCGGTGGCGGATGCGGTGCGCGGCATCCTCGACGGCCATGTGGTACTGGATCGCCGCATTGCCGAGAGCGGGCGCTATCCGCCGGTCGATGTGCTGCGGTCCCTGTCACGCACGGCGCCGGCGGTGCTCGACCCGCATGAACGCCACCTGGTGGCCGAGGCACGGCGGCTGCTGTCCACCTACGGGGAGGTGAAGGACCTGGTGCGCCTCGGCGCCTATCGTTCCGGGCATGATGCGGAGGCGGATGAGGCGGTGCGCCTGGCGCCGGCGATCGAGGCGGTGCTGGCCCAGGCGAAGGCCGAGCCGAGCGATCCCGACCAGGCCTTCGGCGCGCTGGCGGCGGCGCTTGGAACATAGGGCTGGAAAATGATGGCCCGGCCGGGACATTGTTGCATCACGATGGCGCGAGGCGGGAGTATGGCCCGGCGATCGGCCTGCCTGTCCCGGAGCCTGAATGGACGCTGACCTGATCCTCATCCTGGTTCTGGCGGTTCTGACCGCCATCGCGGCGCTGCGCGTGGTCGTCGCCATCCGCAACAGCTGGGATGGCGATATCGAGGACCTCTACGAAGACGCCGTGATCCGACGCCTGGTGTTGCTCGGCGCCGCCGTCGTCGCGCTGCTCGCGGCCTGGCTGCTGCGCAGCCCGGTCCGGTCGCTCTTCGCGATGGTCCTGGAGTGAGGTTCGAAGAGGGGCAGCGCCCCTCTCCGATTGCCCAGCTTCGTCAGTCCGCCGCCTGCGCCCGCCGCGCGGCGGTGTAGCGGTTCTCCGGCACCTTGAGGCCGAGGTTCTCCCGCAGCGTCTTGCCTTCATAGGCGGTGCGGAAGATGCCGCGGCGCTGGAGTTCCGGGATCACCAGGTTCGAGAAATCCTCGAAGGGCTTCGGGTAGTAGTTGCAGATCACGTTGAAGCCGTCGGCGGCGTCCTTCTCCAGCCATTCCTGCAACTCGTCGGCGATGTACTCCGGCGTGCCGACCAGCACGCGATGCCCCTGAGCGGCGGAGACGGAGCGCGCGACCTGGCGCAGCGTCATGCTGTGCTTCTTTGCCATGTCCATGATCAGCTTCTGGCGGGACTTGGCGGAGTTGGCCTCCGGCAGCTCGGGCATCGGGCCGTCGAGCGGGTAGGAGAAGATGTCGACCCCGCGCGTGAAGCGTGCGAGCGCGGCGAGAGCCACGTCGTCGGGCAGCAGCGCCTGGAGCTCGTCGTACTTCTCCTGCGCTTCGGCCATGGTGCGGCCGATCACGGGGGTGATGCCGGGCATGATCTTGATGTCATCCGGCGTGCGCCCGTATTTCGCGGTGCGGCCCTTCACATCGGCGAAGAATTCACGTGCGGCTTCCAGTTCGGTCTGCGCGGTGAACACCACGTCCGCCGTGCGCGCGGCGAGCTCGCGCCCGGGCTCGGACGACCCCGCCTGCGCCACCACCGGCCTGCCCTGCGGCGTGCGGGAGACGTTGAGCGGGCCGCGCACATGGAAGTGCTTCCCGTGGTGGTCGAGGAAATGCATCTTGTCGTGGTCGAACCAGACGCCGCTGTCCTTGTCGCGCAGGAAGGCATCGGCCTCCCAGGAATCCCACAACCCGGCGACGACCTCGTAGAACTCGATGGCGCGTTCGTAGCGCGCGGCGTGATCGACATGGGTGTCGAGGTTGAAGTTGCCGGCCTCGTCCTCGATCTGCGACGTCACGAGGTTCCAGCCGCAGCGGCCGTTGGAGATGTGGTCGATGGTCGCGAAGCGGCGGGCGATGTTGTAGGGCTCGTTGAATGTGGTCGTCGCCGTGGCCACCAGGCCGATATGCGACGTGCCGACAGCCATGGCGGCAAGGCACGCCGTCGGTTCCAGCTTCACGATGCGCGACAGCCGCGTACGCGTCATGTCGCCGGCCTTCAGCGCATCCGACCCGCCGACCGCCACCGTGTCCTGGAAGAAGATGGTGTCGTAGAGGTGTTTCTCGGCCAGCTGCGCGAGGCGCATGTACCAGCCGAAATCCATGTCCGTTTCCGCCACCGCATCCGGGTGCCGCCAGCCGGCGAGGTGATTGCCGGGCACGGACAGGAAGGCGCCGAGCTTGAGTTGCTTCTTCTTCATGGTGGTTCCCCCCAACCGTTTCAGCGTGCGACGCGGATGCCCGTCGCCATGGTGTATTGGTCCCCACGCGGGATGAGCGTGAGGTTGCGCGTCGTGCCCCAGCCGGATCGCACGAAGAAGACGGGCACGATTGCCGCTTCCTCCATGACGCGGCGCACCGCCTGCTGGGTCAGTGCCTCCCGCCGCGGGTCGTCGAGCGTGCGTTCGACCTGCGCCAGCAGCCCGTCCAGCGTCGCGTCGGAATAGCGGCCGCGATTGGCCGGGCCGTGGCTCTGTTCCGGGTTCCAGGTGCGCAGGATGTTGTTCATCCCCTCAGAAGCCGAACCGGTGGTCGAGGCGAACATGGACAGCGAGACGGAGAATTCCGGCCCGCCGGGCGGGCCGCGATTGGCGCGGCGGAAGAAGATGGAGGACGGGATTGCCTCGACCTCCGTCCTGATGCCGATCGCCGTCAGCATCTGGCCGATCGCCTGGCAGGTGCGGGCGTCGCCGGCGAAGCGGTCCCCGGTGCAGTGGATGGTCAGGCCAAAGCCTTGCGGATAACCGGCCTCGGCCAGCAGGGCGCGGGCGCGGGCGGGGTCGAAGGCGGGAATGCCAAGCCCCGGGACATGGCCCATGAAGCCTTCCGGCGCGATCTGCCCGGATGGTTCCGCGCCGCCTTCCATCGCCCGTTCCGACAGCGCCGTGCGGTTGATCGCATGCGACAAGGCAAGGCGCACGCGGCGATCCTGCAGCGGGTTGCGGTCCAGCGGCTGGCCGTCCACGCCGGTGACGAAGGGCGAGCGGTCGCGCCCGCTGTCGATATACATGTAGAGGTTGAAGGCCGAGGTCGCGGTGTGCAGCCGCGACCGCTGGTCGCTCCTCACGCGGTTGTAGAGCGCGGGCGGCACCGCATCCACCACCTCGACATCGCCCGCCAGCAGCGCCGAGACCCGCGCGCTGTCGTTGGGAATGAAGCGGTAGACCACGCGTTGCCAGGGTTCGGGCGGCGCCCAATGACTGGCGGCCCGTTCGAGCGTGACGTCCTGCGCCGGCGTGTAGCGCACCCAGCGATAGGGGCCGGTGCCGACCGCCGCGCGGCCGCCGTTGAAATCCTCCTCGGTCGCATTCGCACCGACCGCGGCGGCGGAGACGATCATGATCGTCGTCAGGTTCACCGGCAGCAGCGGCGAGGGACCGTTGGTGCGGATGCGCACGGTGCGCGTGTCCACTTCCTCCACCCCCGCCACCGCGCGCATCTGCGCGCTGTAGGTGCGCAGGCCCCGCGCATCCGCCGCGCGGCGGAGCGAGAAGGCGATATCGGCCGCGGTCAGCGGCGTGCCGTCATGGAAGCGCACGCCGTCCCGCAAGCGGAATTCCCAGGTGCTGTCATCGACGATGCGCCAGGATTCCGCGAGGCCGGGCACGGGCTGCAGGTACTGGTCCTGGTTCACCAGCGATTCATAGACATGCATCTGCACGTTGCGGTTCGGGCTGTAGGATTGGTGCGGGTCGGACCCGTCCACCGCGGCCTTCATGCCGATGCGCAGCGTCTGCGCGGACACCGGTGCCGCCGCCAGCACGGCAAGCGCGGCGAGGATGAACCGGTTCATTGCGCGGCACTCCCGAGGATCTGCGCCATGCCGGCACGTCGTGCCGCCGCCGCCGGATGCTCCGGCCAGGCAAGGCCGAGGTTTTCCCGTAGCGTCCTGCCCTCATAGGCTGTGCGATACAGCCCGCGCCGCTGCATCTCCGGGATCACCATCTCCACCACCTCCTCGAGACCCCCCGGCAGCCAGGTGGGCAGCAGGTTGAAGCCGTCGGCGCCGCCGCCATGGAACCACTCCTCCATCGCATCGACGATGTCGGCCGGCGTGCCGACCACCATGCGGTGCCCGTTGCCACCGGCAATCGACAGATAGAGCTGGCGGATCGAAAGGTTCCCGCGCCGCGCCATCTCGAGGAAGATCGCGCCGCGGCTGTGGTCGCGCCGGTCGGCGGGGTCCGGTTCGGGCACCGGCCCGTCGAGGTCGTAGTCCGACAGGTCGCCGAGATAATTCGCCAGCGCGCCGAGCCCGACCACCGGCTGCACAAGGTCCTGCAGCACCTGATAGCGGTCCTGCGCCTCCTGCCGTGTGCGGCCGGGCACTGCCATGATGCCGGGCATGATCTTCAGGTGGTCGGGATCGCGGCCGTATTTCGCCATGCGGCCCTTCACGTCGCCGTAGTAGGCGCGCGCATCGTCGAGCGTCTGTGCCGCGGCATAGATCACGTCCGCCGTCGCCGCGGCGAGCTCACGCCCCTGATCCGATGCGCCAGCCTGGATGATGATGGGCCGGCCCTGCGGCGTGCGCGCGACGTTCAGCGGCCCCTTTACGCGGAAATGTGCGCCTTCATGATTCAGCACATGGACCTTGTCGGGGTCGTAGTTCAGCCCGGACGCCTTGTCGCGAACGAAGGCATCGTCCTCCCACGACTCCCACAGGCCTTTCACCACATCGACGAATTCGATGGCGCGGTCGTAGCGGCCGGTCTTGGGCGGCGCGCCGACCAGGCCGAAATTCTGCGCCTCCATGTCGGTGGCGCTGGTCACCACGTTCCACGCGGCGCGCCCGCCGCTGATATGGTCCAGCGAGGCAAATTTCCGCGCGATATGATACGGCTCGTTGTAGGTGGTCGATGCCGTCGCCGCGAGGCCGACATGCTTCGTGACCATCGCCAGCGCCGAGAGCAGCGTCAGCGGTTCGAACTGCACGTTCTTGCAGGTGCGCGACAGCGCGCCCTTCGGCACGTCGTTGAAGCGGATGCCCACGCCATCGGCCAGGAAAGCCATGTCGAGCAGCCCGCGCTCGGCGGTCTGGGTCACGCGGACGGCGTGCTGCAATTCCATGTTTCCGCCGGCCGAGGCATCCGGATGCCGCCACCCCGCCAGGTGGTAGCCCATGCCGATCATGGAGACGCCGAGGCGGATCTTGCGCGGGGCAGCCATGGGAGGAGCCCTCCGGTGCCGCGTGATCGCCTTGCCGCCGCCCGACACGGCAGCCTCCGTGGATCACGTCAGGATCGGAAGCAAACACCCGGCTTCGCGGCGTGGCAATCCGCGCGCGGCGCAGAAACGCATTGCCGCCGCACGCGATTGAACGCGGCGGCGGCAGCCGTTGCGGTATTGCTGGGCAGCGCGCGCCGGCGCGTCAGACCAGCTTCGGCTGCGCTTCCATCCAGCGCCAGTACATCTCGCGCGCCTGCGTCGCGAAACGCCCGATCTGCATGTCGCGCCCGTTGTAGCGCGTGCAGGGCTGCACCTTGGCGTAGTTGCCGGTCGAGAAGATCTCGTCAGCCGTGTCGAGCTCGCCCGGCTTTACCGTGCGTTCCTCGACGCTCACGCCCGCATCCTTGAACAGCGCGATGACGCGCTGGCGGGTGATGCCGTTGAGGAAGGTGTGGTTCACCGCGGGCGTCACGACGCGGCCATCCTTGGCGAACCACAGATTGGCCGAGGCGAATTCCGCGACATGGCCGAACGCGTCGCACATCACGGCGTTGTCGGCGCCCTGCGCGGCAGCGAAGGCCGAGGCGCGCGCGCCATTCGGGTAGAGGCACGCCGCCTTCGCGT
The DNA here is from genome assembly GCF_057586215.1 of Roseomonas sp. SRI_022. Taxonomy (NCBI): domain Bacteria; kingdom Pseudomonadati; phylum Pseudomonadota; class Alphaproteobacteria; order Acetobacterales; family Roseomonadaceae; genus Roseomonas; species Roseomonas sp. SRI_022. The sequence goes on along the minus strand of NZ_JBYCZL010000031.1, from coordinate 52,645 downwards.
CGGTCGGCGCCATTTCGGGCGTCGGGCGCCGGAACGGGGCCATGATGGCGGAGAAGCCGGCCCATTTCGGAATGGGGCTGTCATAGATCGACAGGATGAAGTCGGTGCTGTCCGGGTCCGGCCGCGCCGCGCCAAGGCCGTTGCGGATGAAGAACATCGGCCGGACATAGAGCTCCGCGTCCGGGCCCATGCGGCGGATGCCCTCGCGGCACAGCGCCTCGATCTCCTTCGCGGTCTTGGTGGGCTTCATCAGCATCGCCTTCGCGGAGGCCACGGCCCGCGCGCAGTGGCGGTCGAGGTCCGGCGCCCAGCCCTTGATGGCCCGCGCCCCGTCGAAGATCACCGAACCGAGCCAGAAGGCATGGTCCATCGGGCCGAGGATCTTCGGTTCCTCGGTGGTCCATGTGCCATCATACCAGAAGACGCCGGCCATGCTGTATGTCCTCCCGCGCAGAGGGCGATGGATGTGCCACGAAGGCGGGACCCGGAGAAGACCCTGCCAGGAGGAAACATGATCGGAGAACACTTTGACCCGCGCGAGACGCGCAGCGCCGATGCGCGCGCGGCTGGGCTGGCTTCGGTCCTGCCCTCGGTCATCGCGGCCGCGGCGCGCGCCCCGGCGCAGGCGGCGCGGCTGGCGGGGATCGACCCGGCATCGGTGACGGACCGCGAGGCGCTGGCGCGCATTCCCGTGCTGCGGAAATCCGACCTGCCGGCGGCGCAGAAGGCGGATCCACCCTTCGGCGGGCTCGTCGCCGCAGCACCCGGGTCCTTCGGGCGGCTATTCCTGTCCCCCGGGCCGATCTTCGAGGGAGAGGCGCGGACCTCCGACCCCTGGCACATGGCCTCCGCCTTCTTCGCCGCGGGCTTCCGCATCGGGGATGTGGCGCTGAACACCTTCGCCTACCATCTCACGCCCGGCGGCTGGATGATGGATCTGGGCCTGCAGGCGATCGGCTGCGCGGTGATCCCGGCCGGGCCGGGCAATACCGATGCGCAACTCGACCTGATCGAGGCGTTCCGACCCTCCGGCTACGCCGGCACGCCGGATTTCCTGAAGATCCTGCTCGATGCCGCGGAGAAGGCCGGGCGGGATGCGCGGTCCATCCGCCGCGCGCTGGTCTCCGGCGCGGCCTTCCCGCCCTCCCTACAGGCGGAGGTAAAGGCACGCGGCATCGATGCCTTCCAGATGTACGGCACGGCCGATCTCGGCTGCGTGGCGTATGAGACGCCGGCGCGCGAAGGACTGGTGGTGGCCGAGCAGGTCATCGTCGAGATCGTCCGCCCCGGCACCGGCGACCCGGTGCCGGATGGCGAGATCGGCGAGGTCGTCGTCACCGTGCCGAACCCGGCGCATCCGATCCTGCGTCTGGCGCTTGGCGACCTGTCGGCCGTGCTGCCGGGCGCGTCGCCCTGCGGGCGGACGAACATGCGCATCGTCGGCTGGCGCGGCCGTGCGGACCAGACCGCGAAGGTGAAGGGCATGTTCGTGCGGCCCGAACAGGTCGCCGAGATCGCCAAGCGGCATCCGGGTGTCGGGCGGGTGCGGCTGGTGGTGACGCGCGATGGTGAGCAGGACGCGATGACACTGCGCGCGGAAGCACCGGCGGCGGAAGGGCTGGCCGATGCGCTCGCGGCGTCGTTGCAGGCCGTGACGCGGCTGCGCGGGGCGGTCGAGGTCGTCACGCCGGGCAGCCTGCCGAATGATGGGAAGGTGATTGCGGATGAGCGGCCGGTCGGGTGAGCCTCATTTGACCGCCCCCACCACGCCGCCTAGCGTCGCGATGGAGTAATAGGGGAGGGCACGCCATGACCGTGCATTTCTGCGTCCATGACGAAGGCGATTCCGTCGGCGTCGTGGTCGTCGAGGGGATCAAGTCCGGCCAGACGCTGAATGGCTGGATCATGGACCAGGACCGGATGATCGAGTTCCCGGCCAAGTCCGACATTCCGATCGGCCATAAGGTCGCCGTGAAGGCGATCGCCAAGGGCGACACCATCATCAAGTACGGCGTCGATATCGGCCGGGCCGTCGCCAACATCGGCGCGGGCGAGCATCTGCACGTGCACAACGTCAAGACGAAGCGGTGGTGAGCGCCATGGGCATCAACCTCAAATCCGCGACATTCGAAGGCTGGCGCCGCGACAATGGCCGCATGGGCGTGCGCAACCATGTGCTGATCCTGCCGGTCGACGACATCTCCAACGCCGCGGCCGAGGGCGTGGCTCGCAACATCCAGGGCACGCTGGCGATCCCGCACGCCTATGGACGGCTGCAGTTCGGCGCGGACCTCGACCTGCATTTCCGCACCATCATCGGCACCGGCGCCAACCCGAACGTGGCCGCCGTGGTCGTGATCGGCATCGAACTCGGCTGGGCATCCAAGGTCGCCGAGGGCATCGCCAAGACCGGCAAGCCGGTGGAGTATTTCGCCATCGAACAGAACGGCGACATCAACACTATCGCCGCTGCCTCGCGCGCTGCCTATCGCATGGTGAAGTATGCGACCGCGCTGAAGAAGACGCGCGCGCCGATGGTCGATCTGTGGGTGTCCACCAAATGCGGTGAATCCGACACCACCTCCGGCCTCGCCTCCTGCCCCACCGTCGGCAACTCCTTCGACAAGCTGTGGGAGAACGGCAACACGCTGGTCTTCGGCGAGACGACGGAGCTGACGGGCGGCGAGCACCTGGTCGCCGCGCGCTGCAAGACGCCCGAGATCCGCGCCGAGTTCATGCGGATGTTCGACCGCTACCAGGCGATCGTCGAGGCCAACAAGACCTCCGACCTGTCCGACAGCCAGCCCACCAAGGGCAACATCGAAGGTGGCCTGACCACCATCGAGGAGAAGGCACTCGGCAACATCCAGAAGATCGGCAAGAAGTGCACGGTCGATGGCGTGCTCGACAAGGCCGAGGAACCGACCCACTCCGGTCTGTGGTTCATGGATTCGTCCTCCGCGGCGGCGGAGATGGTGACGCTCTGCGCGGCCTCGGGCTTCGCGGTGCACACCTTCCCCACAGGGCAGGGCAACGTCATCGGCAACCCGATCCTGCCGGTCATCAAGCTGACGGCGAACCCGCGCACCATGCGGACCATGTCCGAGCATGTCGATGTGGACGTGACCGGGCTGCTGCAGAAGCAGATGAACATGGACGAGGCGGGCGAGGCGCTGCTCGACTGCATCATCCGCACCGCGGATGGGCAGCACACGGCGGCCGAGATCCTCGGCCACCGCGAATACAGCCTGACGCGGCTCTACGAGAGCGCGTGACACGCCGGGCCGGGAGGGATGCACCTTCCCGGCCCGATCGCCCGCCAGGGCGCATCGTCTGATCACGAAACTGTTCCTTCGCGTGGGCCGGCTGTTAAGCTTCGGGTCGAAGCCACAACGGACTGCCCGCCGCCATGACCAGCAAGATCGTCACGACCGACGAGATCGGCCCCGCCAACCTCGCCGGCAGCGAGTTTCTCCTCGTGCTCGAATCCGGTGTGCTGCGGGCGAATGGCGATGCAGTCACCGTCGCCAGCGGCGGCAACACCATCGACAATCTCGGCCTCATCTTCAGCCTGAGCCACGCCATCTACCTGGCCAACGGCACCAATGCCGGCGCCGTCGTGCGCAATTCAGGGACCATCATCGGTCAGATCGATGGCATCCGGACGGATGAGGCGCTCTCGCTCTCGGTCGTCAACACGGGCGAGATCCACGGTGGCGGAGCCGGCATCGCCATCGTTGAACCGGCTGGCGGCGTCGCCTTCGCGTCCATCCGCAACGAGGGCACGATCACCGGCAATACCGGCGTCAGCATCTTCGACGTGGCGCTCGGCCCGATCCTCAACACCGGGCAGATCCTGGGCGTATCCGCGGGCATCAGGCTTGGCGGCGACCTTGGCCCGACCGCGCAGGTGACGAATGCCGGGACGATCTCCGGCGAGGAGGCGATCAGCGCGATCGGCGCGACCTCCGTGCTGACCGTCGTGAATGACGGGCTGCTGGCCGGCAAGGTGCTGCTCGGTTCGGCGGGGGACATGCTCGACAGCAGCCTCGGCCGCATCGCCGGACTGGTGGATGGCGGCGATGGTGCCGACACGCTCATCGGCGGCACGGGTGCCGTCACGATGCTGGGCGGGCTCGGCGACGATTTCGTCTCGGGCGGTGGCGGCGACGATTCCCTGCTGGGTGGTGACGGCCTGGACACGATCACGGGCGGTGCGGGGCGCGACATGCTGCTCGGCCTTGCCGGCATCGACGATCTCGACGGCGGGGATGGCAACGATGTGCTGCGCGGTGGCGCGGGCGCGGATTTCCTCGATGGCGGCCTGGGGCGCGACCTGCTGGACTACGCGCTGTCGGTCGCCGTGAACGTCAACCTCGGCACGGGCGAGGCCTCGGGCGGCGATGCCACGGGCGACGTCATCACGGGCTTCGAGAACCTCGCGGGCGGCGCCGGCTCCGACATCCTGACCGGCGATGCTGCCGCCAACATCCTGTACGGCCGTGGCGGCAATGACCTGCTGACCGGCGGCGGCGGCAACGACCTGCTGGTCGGGGATATCGGCAAGGACACGCTGGATGGCGGGCTCGGGGCGGATGTGCTGCGCGGCGGCATCGGGGCCGATGTCTTCCGGCTGGCGACCACCACGTCCAGCCCGAACCTCGCCGGCCAGCGCGACCGCATCTTCGACGTCGTGCGGGCCGAGGCCGACCGCGTGGACCTCTCGCTGATCGATGCCGATGCGGCGCTGGCCGGCGATCAGGCCTTCGCCTTCGTCGGCGGCGCTGCCTTCACCGCCGCCGGGCAAGTGCGCGCGGTCCTGTCCGGCGGCAGCTACCTGGTGACGGGCAACACGGATGCGAACCTCGCGACGGCGGAATTCGCACTGGTCATGACGACCGCCACCGCGCCGATCGCGGCCGACTTCATCCTCTGACCTCGTGCCAGCCCGCCGCGCCTGCCGGGCTCACCCTTCGACGCGCGGCAGCTTCTGCTCGACCAGCGTCGCCAGCATCCCGCCGCCATACGGGATGGCGGCGTCGTTGAAGTCGTAATGCGGGTTGTGCACGTCGCAGCCCCCGGCCTCGCCGGTGCCGTTGCCGACATGGATATAGGCGCCCGGCACCTCGAGCAGCATGTAGGCGAAGTCCTCGCTGCCCATGACCGGGGAGCGGTTGCGCTCGACATGCTTCTCGCCGACCAGCGCGGCGGCGGCATCGCCCATGGCGGTGGCCTGCTCCGGCGTGTTGATCGTCGGCGCGGCGATCTCGCGCCAGGTCACCTCGGCGGTGGCGCCGAAGCCGGCGGCGATGCTCTGGGCGACGGCGCGCATCCGTTCCTCGACCAGGCGCAGCGTCTCGACCTTGAAGGCGCGGACGGTGCCCTTCATCGCGACGCGGTCCGGGATGACGTTGTAGGCTTCGCCCGCGGTGAAGCCGGTCACGCTGACGACCGCGGAATCCAGCGCGCCGAGGTTGCGCGAGACCACCGTCTGCAGCGCCGAGACGATCTGCGCGCCGATGATCACCGGATCGACCGTCTGCTCCGGCCGCGCGCCGTGCCCGCCGCGGCCCTGCACCACGATGTCGAAGAACACCGCGCCGGCCATCACCGGTCCGGGGCGGATCGCGTATTGCCCGACCGGAAGCCCCGGGCGGTTGTGCATGCCGAACACCGCGTCGCAGGGGAAGCGCTCGAACAGCCCGTCGGCGAGCATCGCCTGCGCACCGCCAAGGCCTTCTTCGGCAGGCTGGAAGATGAAATGGACAGTGCCGTCGAACTTCTTCGTCTCCGCGAGGTAGCGCGCGGCGGCGAGCAGCATGGTGGTGTGCCCGTCATGGCCGCAGCCGTGCATCTTGCCCTCGATGGTGGAGCGGTGGGCGAAGGTGTTGGCCTCGGGCATCGGCAGCGCGTCCATGTCCGCACGCAGGCCGATCCGCCCCTGGCCGTTGCCGTTGCGCAGAACGCCGACCACGCCGGTCTTGCCGACGCCGCGATGCACCTCGATGCCCCAGGATGCCAGCCGTTCGGCCACCAGCGCGCTGGTGCGCACTTCCTCGAAGCCGATTTCGGGATGGGCATGGAAGTCGCGCCGCCAGGCGGTGAGTTCTTCCTGCCAGTCGCGGATCCGGTCCACTGCGCTCACCCGTCGCTCCTTACCGTCGTGGGATAGCGGACCCTATAGGGCGCCGCGCGCTCCTGGGCTACCGTTGGTCCAACGACACGAAAGCAGGAGGACCAGGCCCCGTGATCAATCGCCGTTCCGTGCTTGCCGGCATCCCCGCCGCAGCGTTGCTGCCCGTCGCGGCGCGTGCGCAATCCGCCTTTCCCGACCGCACCGTCCGCTACATCGTGCCGTTCCCGCCCGGCGGCCTCACCGACATCATGGCGCGCCTGGTCGGCCAGAAGTTGTCGGAAACCTGGGGCAAGCCCGTCGTCATCGAGAACCGCGCCGGGGGCAACGCGCTGATCGGCGCCGACGCGGTCGCGAAAAGCGTACCGGACGGTCACACCCTGCTCGCCATCACCATGACGCATGCGGTGAACGCTTCGCTGTTCCCCAACGCGCCGTACAATTTCCGCCAGGACCTGACGACGGTCTTGGTGCTTGGCTCGCTGCCGCTGGTCGTGGTGGTGAACGCGGAACGCAGCCCGGCGCGCACGCTGGCGGAATTCCTTGCCCTGGCGCGCACGCAGCGGATGAATGCGGGTTCCTCGGGCAATGGCTCGCCGCCGCATCTGGGGCTCGAGCTGGTGCGCATCGCGGCGCGGGCGGGGGAGAATGTGCAGCATGTCCCCTATCGCGGCGGCGCGCCGTCGGTGACCGACCTCGCCGCGGGCAATCTCGACTTCATGGTTTCGAATCTTCCGGAATGCATCGCGCAGATCCAGGGTGGGCGGCTGCGGCCGCTGGCCGTCACCTCGGCCGAACGGCACCCGCTGATCCCCCAGGTGCCCACGGTCCGGGAAGCCGGCCAGCCGGGCCTCGAGATGACGAACTGGACCGCGATGATGGCGCCTGCCGGTGTGCCCGCGCCGATCCTCGCACGGCTCGAGGCGGACACGCTCGCCGCCATCCGCGATGCCGATGTCTCCCGCCGGGCACGCGAAGGTGGCTTCACGGTCGAGGCCTGGGACCGTACACGGTCGAATGCTTTCGTGGCGGAGGAGACCGCGCGCTGGGCGCGGTTGATCCAGGATGCAGGGCTGCGCGCGGATTGATGCGGATCACCCTTGATGAGGCGGAGGCGCTGGCGCGCGCCGCATTGGCCGCGGCCGGCGCACGGCCGGACATGGCGGCGGCGACCGCCCGTGCCCTGGCGGCGGCGGAAGCGGCCGGCCAGGCCGGGCATGGCCTGTCCCGCGTGGCGCAATACGCAGCCTTCCTGAAGAACGGCCGCGCCGACGGCGCGACGGTGCCGCGGATCGTCAATGAACGCGGCGGCGCGGTGCTGGTCGATGCGGGGCATGGCCTCGCCTATCCGGCGCTGGCGCTCGCGGAAGCGGAGGCGGCCTGGCGCGCGCGCGCGCATGGCGTGGCCTTCGCCGGCGTGACGAATTCCCATCATTCCGGCGCGATGGGCCTGCCGGTCGCGCGGCTGGCGCGGCAGGGGCTCGTCGCGCTCGCCTTCACCAATTCACCGGCAGCGATGCCGGTGCCGGGCGGCGCGCGGCCGCTGATGGGCACCAACCCGATCGCCGCCGCCTTCCCTCGCCGGGGCGCGCCGCCGCTGGTGATCGACATGGCGCTGTCGGAAGTCGCGCGCGGCAAGATCATGGTCGCGGCGAAGGAAGGCCGGCCGATCCCCGAAGGCTGGGCGGTGGATGCCCAGGGCCGCCCGACGACGGACGCGAAAGCCGCGTTGTCCGGCGCGATGCTGGCGATGGGCGGGGCCAAGGGCGCGCTGCTGGCGATGGTGGTGGAACTGCTCTGTTGCGCGCTGACCGGCGCGGCCTTCGGCTTCGAGGCCGACAGTTTCTTCGAGGATGAGGGCAACCGCCCGCGCCTCGGTCAGGCGCTGCTGGTGGTCGATCCTGGCGCGTTGGCCGGCAGCAACGCCTTCGCGTCCCGCATCGAGGCCTTCGTCGCCGCCATGGCCGCCGAGGAGGGCGTGCGCCTGCCCGGCAGCCGGCGTGATGCGCTGGCCGCCCGCGCCGCCGCCGATGGCGTCGAGATCCCCGACGCGCTGCACCAGCGCCTGCAGGCCCTCGCCGTTTCGTGACCGCCAGGCCCGACCTCGACCGGCATTGCGGCCCGGCCGCGGTGGCCGCGCTGTTCGCGCGGCGGCCGCAGGATGTGATGCGGCTGTTCCACACGCAGGACCGCCGGCGGGAGGCCGGACCCCTCTGCGCCGTCATGGCCCGCCAGCGCCGTCCTTATCGGGAGGTGGTGGCGGCCGACCTCGCCCGGGTCGCCGGCACGCAGCACCATGGCGGGCTGGTGGCGCTGGCGCTGCCGCGGCCGGTGCCTGCCTTCGATCCGCGCAACCTGCCGTCCGTGATCGCCGCAGCGCGGGTGACGCCGGTGCTGGATGGCGTCGGCAATCCGCACAATCTCGGGGCCATCGCGCGCTCGGCGGCCTTCTTCGGCTGCCGCTCGCTGCTGCTGTCGGGGGATCCGCGCCAGGCCGGGCTGTCGGATGCAGCCTTCCGCACCTCCGAGGGCGGGCTGGAGGCGCTGGAGGTGTTCCGCGCGGCGGACCTGCCCCTGGCGCTGCGCGGCCTCGCGCCCCGCATCCTGACGGTCGCGGCGGTGGCGCGCGGCGGGGTGCCGCCGGCGGCCATCCCGCGCGACGGCGGCATCGCCCTGGTGCTGGGCAATGAGGAGGACGGCCTGTCGCCGGCGACAGTCGCCGCCTGCGCGATGCGCGTGACGCTGCCCGCGGCGGGGCCGGTCGAGAGCCTCAACGTCTCGGTCGCGGCCGCAGTGCTGATCCACACCCTTTCGGCCGGCTGAGCAAAGGAGGCTCCGTCGGCCAGAAAGCCGCCTGAGGCCCGATGTTTCGCGTCGGGCCAGGAGCGCACAGCGCGACCGCGCCCAAACCGCCCGTCATCGCCAGGGCGACAGTGCAGGGCGCGAAAAGCCAAGCGCCCGGATGCGTGCGCCGGCGTCTGAGGCAAAATGAAGACTCACCAACGGCCGGCAAGGGCGGCCGTTGGCATAAGGACTTGCGGCGCGCCGCGGTATGGGTCCAATCGGGTTGATGGACGCAAGCCCGGGCGATGTGACGGCGCGGATCGAGGCGCGCATGGATGGCGGCAGCCGCGTGCTGCACGCCAGCGGGCGCCTTGATGCCGCCGCAGCGGCACGGCTTTGGCCACTGGCCATGAAGGAAGCGGCGGGCGAACCGATCACGACCCTTGATCTCGGCGGGCTGGAGGCGATCGATTCGGCCGGCGCCGTGCTGCTGCTGACCGCGGCCCCCGATGCCGCACTCCGCGGCGCGCCGGACCATGTGGCCGCCGTGCTGGAACGCACGCGCAAGGCGTTGGAGACCGTGCCCCCGCCCGGCCCCCCGCCGCCCTGGCATCCCATCACCGCCATCGGCCGGGCGACGGTCGGCAAGGCCCGCGACGGCATCGCCGGCATCACCTTCATGGGGGAGGCACTGGTCACCACCTTGCGCGTCCTGTCGCGGCCCCGGCTGCTGCGCTGGGCGGAGGTGCTGCGCCACCTCGATGAGGTCGGCACCCGCGCCTTCCCGCTGACGCTGCTGCTCGGCTTCCTGATCGGCGTGATCCTCGCCTACCAGTCATCGATCCCGCTGCGCCGCTTCGGCGCGGAGGTCTTCGTGCCGAACCTCGTCGGCATCTCCCTGCTGCGCGAACTCGGGCCGCTGCTGGCGGGCGTGGTGCTGGCCGGGCGCACCGGATCGGCCTTCGCCGCCGAGCTCGGCACCATGACGGTGAATGAGGAAGTGGACGCGCTGAAGATCATGGGGGTGGACGCCACCGCCATGCTGGTGCTGCCGCGGCTGGCGGCGGCGACGCTGGCCATGCCGGTGCTCGCCCTGCTGATGAACGTCTCGGGTCTCGCGGGCATGACGCTGATCATGGGCACGCTCGGCTACCCCTGGGCCTCGGTGCAGTCCCAGCTGCAGCAATGGCTGTCGCTGCAGGACCTGGCGGGCGGGCTGTTCAAGGCGGCCTGCTTCGGGCTGGTGATCGCGGGCATCGGTTGCCGCGCCGGGCTGTCGGCCGGGCGTGGCCCGCGCGCGGTCGGCGATGCGGCCACGGCCGCGGTGGTCGGCGGCATCGTCGCCATCGTGATGATGGATGGCGTCTTCGCCGTGCTGTTCTTCCGGCTGGGCATCTGACCGTGGCGGAGGATCCCGTCATCCGCGCCGAGGGCCTGTCCGTGCGCTTCGGCAACCGGACGATCTTCAAGGACGTTACCTTCGACGTGAAGCGCGGCGAGATCTTCGTGATCCTCGGCGGGTCCGGCTGCGGCAAATCGACGCTGCTCAAGGCGTTGATCGGGCTGGTGCCGCTCGCCGCCGGCCATGCCTGGCTGCTGGGGGAGGAACTGGCGGCCGAGGACGACGCGGCGCGGCGCGCGCTGTTGCGCCGCATCGGCGTGATGTGGCAGTCCGGCGCACTGTTCGGGAGCATGACCCTGGCGGAGAACGTCGAACTGCCGCTCGAGGAACATACCGACCTGCCCCGACCGGCAAGGGAGGCAGTGGCACGCTCGAAGCTCGGCCTCGTCGGCCTGGGTGACGCGGCCGCGCGGCTGCCGGCCGAGATCTCCGGCGGCATGGCCAAGCGCGCCGGCATCGCGCGCGCCATGGCGCTGGACCCGCCGCTGCTGTTCCTCGACGAGCCCTCGGCGGGGCTCGACCCGATCACCTCCGCAGGGCTCGACAAGCTGATCAAGGACATCGCGCGTGACACCGGCGCCACCTTCGTGGTGGTGACGCATGAGTTGCAGTCGATCCTCGCCATCGGCGACCGCTGCATCATGCTGGACAAGGACGCGCAGGGCATGATCGCCGAAGGCGATCCACGGCAACTGAAGGCGGAGAGCACACAGCCGACCGTGCGCGCCTTCTTCCGGCGGGAGGCCGCGTAGATGGCCCGGTCCGGACGCTCGCTTTACCTGCGCGTTGGCATGCTGGTGGTGGCCGGCACCGTGCTGGCGATCGGCTTCATCCTGTTCCTCACCTCGGGCAGCTTTGGCAGGCGGCAACTGGTGCTGGAGACCTATGTCCGGGAATCCGTCGCCGGGCTTGAGGTCGGCGCCCCGGTGCGCTTCCGCGGCGTGGCTGTCGGCCGGGTGACGGAACTCGGCCTGACCTCGGTTGTGTATGGACGCACAGAGGGGGGCGTCGAGGATACGGCGAATCGCCTGGTGTTGATCCGCTTCGCGCTCGACCCCTCCCGCTACGGCGACGCCCCGGTCGAGGAGGCGGTGCGTGCGGGGCTGCGCATGCGCATCGCCAGCACCGGCGTCACCGGCGTCTCCTACCTCGAGGCCGATTTCGTCAATCCGGATCGCTTCCCGCCGACCGAAGTGCCCTGGACGCCGGCCTTTCCCTATATCCCCTCGATTCCGTCCACCTTCAACCAGGTGACCACCGCCGCCGAGCAACTGATGACGCGCCTGTCGAACGTGGATCTCGAGGCGCTGTTCAGCACCGCGACGCATCTGCTCGAAGATCTGCGCAACCAGGTCGGCAGCCAGGGCGACCTTGGCGTGGCGCTGCGCGAGGCGGCGACGACCATGACCGCGCTGCGCGAGGCGATCCACGGTGCCGAACTCGCCGCCACGGTGCGCGACGTGCGCGAGGCGGTGAACCGGGTCGGCGCCGCCGGGCAGGCCGCCGAGCAACTGCTGGAAGGCCCCGCGGTCGCCAATGCGGTGAACAGCATCAGCCAGGCGGCGGCCGACCTGCGCACATCCATCGCGCGACTGCCGGCCGTGATCCAGTCGCTGGAACTCGCGTTGCGCAGCGTGCGCGGGACCACCACGGATGCACAGGCCGATCTCGGGCCGCTACTGCGCGACCTGCGCGCCACGGCAGCCAGCCTGCGCGACACCGCCGATGCGCTGCGGCGCAGCCCGTCGCAATCCCTGTTCGGCCAACCGCCGCCACCGCCCCCACGGGATCGCCGCTGAATGACCCTTCGCCGCAGCCTTCTCCTTGCGCCGTTCGGCCTTGCGGCCTGTTCGGTGCTGCCCGATCGCCCCTATGTCGAGACGCAGCGCTTCCCGCTGGAACCACGACGGACCGGCGCGCCGCGCACCGGGCGCGGACGGCGGACGCTGCTGCTGCGCACGCTGCGCCCCGGCGCGGGGATGGAGACGCGCAATCTTCGCGTGATCCGTCCCGATGGCACGGAAAGCCTCGATTTCTACGCCGAATGGGCGGCCCCGCCGGCCGAGGCGGCGGAACAGTCGTTGCGCCGCTGGCTGATCGATTCGCGTCTGTTCGCTGCGATCCTCGCGCCCGGCAGCCGGGTGAACCCCGACTTCATCATGGAAGGCGAGATCACCGCGCTGGCCGCCAACCAGGGCCAGGGCCTCGCACGGGCCGAGTTGACGCTGCTGCTGGTGGACGAGCGCAATGGCAGCCGCCTGGTGGGGCAATTGGTGACCGACGGCACCGCGCCACTGCCCGGCGGCACCGCACCGCCGACCGCCGAACAGGCGGCGTCGGCCATGTCGGCCGCGCTCGGCAATGCGCTGGCGTCGCTGGAACAGGCGCTGGCGCGTTACGCCTGAACTGCTTCGCAGACTGTGATGTGTCGCGGTTGGCGCCGCCATCGCGCTCGGCTAGCGTGGTCGCGGAATGAACGGGCGTCATGCCCGTACGGGAAGGAGAGCCCGCATGATGTTCAGACGCCTCGCCATCGCCACTGCAGCCGTGCTCGGCATGGCCGGCCTGATCCCCTCAGCGCAGGCCCAGACCGGCGATCCGTCCTTCAACCTGGTGAACCGCAGCAGCCGGGTGATCTACGAGGCCTACGCCTCGCCGTCCTCGGACAGCAACTGGGGCCAGGACCGGCTCGGCCAGAACATCATCCCGGCGGGGCGCAACTTCGTGATTCGCCTGCCGCAGGGCGAATGCATCTACGACGTGCGCGTCGTCTATGACCGTCAGGGCGGCCCGGCCGAGGAACGGCGCAATCTCAACCTGTGCAATCTGACGGAGCTGGTCTTCGACGGACGGCCGCAGCAGCAGGGCGGCCAACAGCAGGCCCCGCAGCAGCAGGCGCCGCGCCAGGGCACGACCCAGGGCCCGCGCGGCAACCCGTCCTTCAACCTGGTGAACCAGGGCCAGCAGCCGGTGATGGAGGTCTACGCCTCGCTGACCACCGACCAGAACTGGGGCCCGGACCGGCTCGGCGCCGACACCGTGGCACCCGGCGCTGTCTATCCGATCCGCCTGCCGGAAGGCGACTGCATGTACGACATGCGCTTCGTCTACCAGAACGGCCAGTCGCAGGAACGGCGCGGGGTGAACCTCTGCGAAGTCACCAACGTGACGCTGCCGCTGCAGTAAGCGCGGCTTCGGCCAAACATGAAAAAGGGCGGGCCCGGTCGGGTCCGCCCTTCTTCGTTGGGCGTGCTGCTTTCACGCCGCCTTGGTCAGCGCCTTCCACACCGCTTCCGGCGTCGCCGGCATGTCGATCGCCACGCCCAGCGCGTCCACCAGCGCATTGATCACCGCCGGCGGCGAGCCGACCGCGCCGGCTTCCCCCGCGCCCTTCACGCCGAGCGGGTTGGTCTCGCAGGGCACCTCGATCAGGTCCACGTCGATGTTGGGCAGGTCGTCCGCCCGCGGCAGCGCGTAATCCATGAAGGAGGCCGAAACGAGCTGGCCGCTGTCGCCATCATAAGCGGTGCGTTCCATCAGCGCCTGGCCGATCCCCTGGGTCACGCCGCCATGCACCTGGCCACGCACGATCAGCGGGTTCAGCGCATGGCCGACATCGTCCACCACGATGTAGCGCGGCACGGCGACGATGCCGGTCTCGGGGTCCACCTCCACCTCGGCCGCATGGCAGCCATTGGGGAAGGTATGGGCCTTGATCTCGGCGGTTTCCTCGGCGTCGAGGATGGTCGCCTCGATGCCCGCCGCGGCCTTCTTCCGCTGCACGGCGGCGAGGTCGAGGATGCCGATGGCGCGGTCCGTGCCGACCACAGTGAAGCCGCCGTCGCGCGGGGCGAATTCGATATCGGCGACCGATGCTTCGAGGTGTTCCGACGCGGCGATCTTGCCCTTTTCCACGACGCTCGCGGTCGTGACCAGGATCGCCTGGCCTTCTGAGTAGAGGCTGCGCGCACCGCCGGTGCCGCCGCCATCGGGCAGCGTGTCGGAATCGCCCTGCTTCACGCGGATCTTCTCGATCGGGATGCCGAGCTCGAAGCTCGTCATCATCGCATAGGCGGTCTCATGTCCCTGGCCGGTGGATTGCGTGCCGACATAAACATCGACGAAGCCGTCATCGGCGAACTTCACCGCGGCATTCTCGGTCGGCCCACCGCCCGTCGCTTCCAGGTAATAGGCCAGGCCGATGCCGCGCTTCTTGCCGCGCTTTGCGGCCTCCGCCTTGCGCGCCGGGAAGCCGGCCCAGTCGATCTTGGTCAGCGCGGTGGACATGAGCTGGGCGAACTCGCCGGAATCGTAGCGCTGCCCCATCGCCGAGGTGTAGGGCATGGCCGAGGACGGCACCATGTTGCGTCGGCGGAGCTCGATGCGGTCGATGCCGACCTCCCGCGCCGCGGTGTCGATCAGGCGTTCGACCAGGTAGTTGCTCTCCGGCCGCCCGGCGCCGCGATAGGCGTCCACCGGCACGGTGTGCGTCATCACGCCGAGCACCTGCGCGTGGATCGCCTGGAAGCCGTAGACCGAGGCCAGCACCTTGGTGCCCGCCCCGGTCGGGATGAAGGGTGCGAAGGTGTTGAGATAGGCACCCATCCCCGCCCAGTTCTTGGTGCGCAGCGCGAGGAACTTGCCGTCCTTGTCGAGCGCCAGTTCGCCGATGGTGATGTTGTCGCGCCCATGGGTGTCGGATTGGAAGGCTTCGGTGCGCTCGGATGCCCACTTCACCGCGCGCTTCAGTTCGCGCGCCGCGAAGGCGGTCAGCACGTGTTCCGGGTAGATGAAGATCTTCATCCCGAAGCCGCCGCCGACATCGGGGGTCACGACGCGGAAATTGTCGGTCGCGACGTTGAAGATGTTCTTCGCCATCACGTTGCGGACCAGCCAGGACCCCTGGGTGTTGGTCGTGATGGTCCAATGATTGCGCGCCGCGTCGTATTCGGCGAGCGAGGCGCGCGCTTCCATCGACGCCACCACGACGCGGTTGTTCACCACGCGCAGCCGCGCGACATGCGCCGCGCCCTTGATCAGCGCATCGACCTTGGCCGCGTCGCCGACATGCCAGTCGAAGCAGGTGTTGTTGGGCGCGCTGGCCCAGACCTGCGGCTGGCCGGGATCGGTCGCGGTGGCGAGGTCGGTCGCGGCCGGCAGGGTGTCGTAGTCGATCTCGATCGCCTCAGCGGCGTCGCGAGCCTGCTTGAGCGTTTCGGCGACGATGAAGGCGACGGGGTCGCCGACATGGCGGACGAAGCCTTCGGCCAGCGCGCGGCGCGGCGTGTCGGAGGTCGGGCTGCCATCGACCGACTTCACCGGCGCCAGGCAGGGCAGGTGCCCGATGCCGGCCGCCGCCAGGTCGGCCCCGGTCCAGATGCCAAGCACCCCCGGCATCGCCTTGGCCGCTGCCGTGTCAATCGAGACGATCTTCGCATGCGCATGCGGGCTGCGCAGGACATAGCCCTGCGTCTGGCCCGGCACGGCGACGTCATCCGTGTAGCGGCCGCCACCCTTGAGCAGGCGCGGATCCTCGACGCGACGGATGGATTGGCTCAGGCCGAACTTCGCCATGCCCGGGTCTCCCTTGGTTCCTGACCCATCATCTGCGATGCCGGGCCAGGATGAAAAGGGGGATCAGGCGTGGTCGGTCGCTTCCTTCCGCCCGAAGCGCCGCTTGGTGGCTTCCCGCATGGACTGGAACACCACGTAGAGCATTGGGATGATGAAAATGCCGACGATCGCCGCCCCCAGCATGCCGCCGAACACCGCCGTGCCGACCGCGCGACGCGACAGCATCGCCGCCCCTTCGGCGAAGACCAGCGGCACCAGGCCCAGGATGAAGGCGATCGAGGTCATCATCACCGCGCGGAAGCGCAGCCGTGCGCCCATGATGGCGGCCTCGCGGATCGGCAGGCCTTCCTCCCGCTTCTCCTTGGCGAATTCGACGATCAGGATGCCGTTCTTGGCGGCGAGCGCGATCAGCACCACGAGCCCGATCTGCGCATAGATATCGAGCGACATGTTGGCGACGAACAGCCCGCCGAAGGCCGACAGCACGCCCACCGCGACGGACAGCAGCACCGGGATCGGGATCACCCAGGATTCGTACAGCGCGACGAGGAACAGGTAGGCGAACATCACCGCGAGCGCGAGGATGTAGACCGTCTGCCCCGCGGCGAGCTTTTCCTGATACGCCGTGCCCGTCCATTCAAAGCCATAGCCGGGCGGCAGGACGCGGGCGGACAGCGATTCCATCGCCGCGAGCGCATCGCCCGACGACACGCCCGGCCGCGGCGCGCCGTTGATCGAGATGGCGCGGTAGTTGTTGTAGCGGAAGATGGTCTGCGGCCCGATGCGCGTCTGCACATCGGCGACCGCGCGCAACGGCACCATCTCCCCGCGGTTGTTGCGCACATGGATGCGCCAGATGTTGTCGACATCGCGCCGGTCGGCGGCCTCGGCCTGGAGGTTCACCTGCCAGGTGCGGCCGAACAGGTTGAAGTCATTGACATAGAAGCCGCCAAGCGTCGCCTGCAGCGCGGTGAAGACGTCCGAGATGCGCAGTCCGAGCGCCTGCGCCTTCTCGCGGTCGAGGTCGAGGTAGAGCGTCGGGTTGGTTGCGTTGAAGGTGGAGAACACCGCGGTCAGGCGCGGGTCCTGGTTGGCTGCGACGATCAGCCCCAGCATGGCCGCGCCGAGGTCCGCCGCCGGCCGGCCTTCATAATCCTGCAGGATGTATTCGAAGCCGCCACCGGTGCCGAGGCCGATGATCGGCGGCAGGTTGAAGGCGAAGACATTGGCGGTGCGCACCGCCTGGCCGGCACCGAAGACCCGGCCGATCGCCGCCTGCACCGACATCGCCGCGGATGTCCGGTCGGCGAAGGGCTTCAGCCGCGCGACGAGGAAGGCGGAATTCGACTGCGCACCGCCATCGATCAGCGAAAAGCCGACAATGGCGAGCGTGCCCTGCACCGAGGGGATCTGCTTGAGGATTTCCTCGACCTGCACGACCGCTTCGCGCGTGCGGGACACCGAAGCGCCCTGCGGCAATTGCACCTGCACGAAGAAGGCGCCCTGGTCCTCCTGCGGCAGGAAGCCTGATGGCGTGATCTTCGACATCTCCCAGATGCCGAAGAAGAAGCCGCCGGTCAGCAGGATGGACAGGATGGACACGCGCACCAGGCGCGAAACGACACCGGCATAGCGGTCGCGCACCCAATCGATGCTGCGCAGCCAGCGCCCCATCAACCCCGGCCGATGCCCGCCGGCATGGGCGTGGGGACGCAGGAACACGGCACAGAGCGCCGGCGAGAGCGTCAGCGCATTGATGGCGCTGATCACCATCGCGGCCGAGATGGTCACCGCGAACTGGCGGAACAACTCGCCCGACAGGCCGGGGATGAAGCCGATCGGCACGAAGACCGACAGCAGGACGAGCGTGATGGCGATGATCGGCGCAGTGATCTGCGCCATCGCCTTCTTGGTCGCTTCGGCGGGGGTGAGGTGCGGTTCCTCCTCCATCACCCGCTCGACGTTCTCCACCACCACGATGGCATCGTCGACCACGATGCCGATGGCGAGCACCATGGCGAGCAGCGAGATGGTGTTCGCCGAATACCCCAGCGCGAGCAGGATGATGAAGGATCCGACCAGGCTGACCGGGACCGCGACGGTGGGGATGATCGTCGCCCGCATGTTCCCCAGGAACAGGAAGACGACGATGACGACCAGAATGAAGGCCTCGGTCAGGGTCTTGATCACCTCCCGGATCGTGTCGTTCACGAAGTCGGAGGTGTCGAAGAAGATCCGGTGGTTGACGCCCGCGGGGTAGTTGCGCCGCATCTCCTCCATGGCGCGGCGGACATTCTCGGCGGCCGAGACGGCATTCGCCCCGGGCTGGAGATAGACGCCGAAGGTCACGGCCGGCTTACCGTCGAAGCGGCTTTCCGTGTCCATGCTGGCGGCGCCGAGCTCGACGCGGGCGACGTCGCGCACGCGCAGCACCGACCCGTCCGGATTGGCGCGGATCAAGATGTCGCCGAACTGCTCCGGCGTGGACAGGCGCCCCTGGGTCTCGAGGTTGATCTGGAATTGCTGGTCGTCCGGGATCGGCCGCCCGCCCAGCCTGCCGACCGGCGCCTGCACGTTCTGCGCCTGGATCGCCGCCACCACGTCCGATGGCGTGAGGTTCAGGCTGATCAGCCGGTCCACCTCGAACCAGATGCGCATGGAGTAATCCATGGCGCCGAACAGGCTGACCTGGCCGACACCCGGCACGCGTGCCAGCCGATCGATGATGTTGATGGTGGCGTAGTTCGACAGGAACAGCGGCGTGTGGTCGCCGCTCTCGGCATAGAGGAAGATGAACTGCAGCACCGCCGAGGATTGCTTGCGCACCGTGACGCCCTGGCGCTGCACCTCCTGCGGCAAGCGAGCCAATGCCGCCTGCACGCGATTGTTCACGTTGACGGTGGCAAGGTCGGGGTTGGTGCCGAGCTGGAAGGAGACGTTGAGGCTGTAGGACCCGTCATTGGCGCTGTTCGACCGCATGTAGATCATGCGGTCCACGCCGTTGACCGATGCCTCGACCACCTGCGCGACGGTCTGCTCGATCACCGCCGCCGAGGCGCCGGGGAAGCGCGTGGTGACGGAAACCTGCGGCGGCACGATGTCCGGCAGCTGGGAAACAGGGATGCGCAGCATCGCGAGCGCCCCGGCCAGCGCCGTGACGATCGCGATGACCATCGCGAAGCGCGGACGGTCGACGAATATGGCGGAGAACACGCGCGATCAGCCCCGGGCTGGTGTGGCCTGGCGCACCGGCGGTGCCGATGCGGGGCCGGGGTTCACGGGCTGGCCGGGGCGGACGCGCTGCACGCCGTCCACCACCACGGACTCGCCGCCCTCCAGGCCGGCTTCGATCACCGCCGTCTGGCCGGAGGAACGTCCGAGTGTGATGTTGCGCCGCTGCGCGACATTCCCTTCGCCCACCACGAAGACGTAGGCGCCCTGCTGG
The DNA here is from genome assembly GCF_057586215.1 of Roseomonas sp. SRI_022. NCBI lineage: Bacteria > Pseudomonadati > Pseudomonadota > Alphaproteobacteria > Acetobacterales > Roseomonadaceae > Roseomonas > Roseomonas sp. SRI_022. Next base: position 33,307 of record NZ_JBYCZL010000031.1, on the reverse strand, counting down.
TCCTGCAGCACGGCGGCGCGCGGCAGGGTGATGGTCAGCACCGGTTCCGAGCCTTCCAGGAAGACCGCGACGAACTGGCCGTCCACCAGCTCGCGCGGCGTCACCGGCGTGCTGCTGTCGGTCGGTCGACGGATCGGGTTCGGGATCAACGCCCGCACCAGGATGGTGTCGGTGTTGCGGTCGATCTGGTTGTCCACGAAGTCGACGCGGCCAACTTCGCCGTACATCCGGCCATCCGTGGTACGGATCCGCACGCGCACCGCATCGGGCCCGCCGCGCCCCTCGAAGCGGTTGCGCAGGTCGAGCGCGGTGCGCTGGCTGACCGTGAAGGCAACGCGCATCGGGTCCTGGCTGACGATGGTGGCGAGCGTGCCGGTATCGGGCCCCACCACGTTGCCGACCGTGAGGATGGTGCGCCCGATCTGTCCGGCGATCGGCGCCGTGATCTCGGTGTAGCCGAGGTTGATCTGCGCCACGCGGATCGCCGCCTGGGCCGACAGCACCGCGGCCGAGGCGGTGCGTTCGCCCGCCTGCGCATTGTCGAAGGCGACCTGGGTGCCGGCGCCGGTCTGCCGCAGGTCGCGCGCACGGGCGAGCGCGACGCGCGCATTCTCAAGCGTCGCCGTCGCACCGGCGAGGCTTGCCTGCGCCTGTTCGAGCTGCGCCTCGAAAGGTGCGCGCTCGAGGCGGAACAGCACCGCCCCTTCCGCCACGTCGCCGCCTTCGCGGAACAGCCGCTCCTGCAGGAAGCCGGTGACGCGGGCGCGGATGTTGACGCGATCGGTCGCCTCGACACGGCCGACGAATTCGGTCGTCTCGGTCACCGGGCGGCGTTCGGCCGTTACCACCCCGACAGCGGGCGGTCCCTGCGGGCCGAATTGCGCGGCGGCGGGCAAGGCCCCGACGAGGAAGATGGCGACGGCGCCGGCGAAAACTCGATTCATGGCGGCATCCATTGGCGAGCCCCCGACATGGCGCGTCGCTGTGCGCTGCGTCAAGGTTGTCGGCGCGTCAATGCGCCACGAAGATCGGGCAGGGCGATCCGATCAGCAGCTTTTCCGTCACCGACCCGGTGAAGAAGGTGCGCAGGCCGGAATTCTCATAGGCGCCCATGACCATCAGGCGCGCGGGCATCGCCGCCGCCTCGGCGAGCAGCGCCTCGAGCGGATGCGTGCCGACCACGGCCACGGCCTCGGCCGCAAGGCCGTGGCCGCGCAGATACGCCGCGCCTTCCTCGGCCATGCGCTGCGCCTCTGGCTGGGTCGCCGCCACCGACAGCACCTTCACCGGCAGCCCGGCGCCGAGGCCGAGCAGCGCGAAAAGCTGCATCGCGCGCATCGCCGGAACCGATCCATCATTGCCGACCAGCACGCCGCCGGCCGCCGGCGCCGCGCCGGGCGGCACGACCAGCAGGGGGCGCGCGCCCTCATGCAGCAGGGCCTCGATCACCGGCGCCAGGCCGTCGTCATTCATCTCGAGGCCCAGGGTCGAATCGCGGCCGATCACGATCAGGTCATGCGTGGCGCCGGCCGCGAGCAGGGCCTGCTCAGGCGCATCGGTCAGGCGCAGCCGCGTGAAGGGGGTGTCCCCGGCCGCCGCGGTGCAGTCGGCGAAGGCCTGCTCGGCCTCGGCCTCCAGCCGCTGGACGCGCGCGGCGTCGCGGCGTTCCTTGAAGGCGGCGCCGCCTGCCGGCACGGCCTCATTGGCGCCACGCGCATGCGGCCAGTCGAGCACCGTGGCGGCGGATAGCGCCGCGCCGGTGCTGCGCGACAGCGCAAACGCAAGGTCCCGCGCAGCGGCGGCGCTGTCAGTGTCGTCGAGTGCGACCAGGATGCTGCGGATCATGCGGGAGACCTCCGCTGCCGAGCCTAGACCGGATCGCGCGAGGCGCGAAGATCAGGGGCGGATCAGGCGCAGCCGCAATGCGCGACTGGCGGCATCGATCAGCGCCACCATGGCGAGGATCATCAGCACGATGAAGGCGGCCTCGTCCCAATTGTTGATGCGGATGCGATCGGCCAGCGCGAGCCCGATGCCGCCCGCACCCACCACGCCGAGAATGGTCGAGGATCGCGCATTGGATTCGAGCGTGTAGAGCAACTGCGACAGCATGACCGGCGCGACCTGCGGCAGCAGGCCGATCCGCACCGCCAGCATCCGCCCCGCTCCGGCGGCGCGCACCGCTTCCACCTGGCGGCGGTCGGCACCTTCCAGCGCCTCGGAGAACAGCTTGGCGAGCGTGCCGGTATCCGGCACCGCCAGCGCGAGGATGCCGGCGAAGGGCCCCATCCCCACTGCCGAGACGAAGACCAGCGCCCAGACCAGCGTGTCGATGCCGCGCAACCCGTCATAGAGCCGCCGCGCCGAGAAACGCAGCAGCGCCGAGCCGACGACATTGCCCGCGCCGAGCAGCGCGAGCGGCAGCGCCGCGACCGCCGCCAGCAGCGTGCCGAGGAAGGCCATCGCCAGGCTTTCCGCCAGCCCGCGCAGCAGGTCCGGCAGCGCGCCGCCGGGGCTCGGCGGCCACATCAACGTGACCAGCCAGCCGAGGCGCGACAGGCCGGTCCAGATCCGCTCGGGCGAGGCGTCGATGCGCCACAGACCGGCCAGCAGCAGGGCGCCGAGGCCGAAGACCAGCGGCGAGGCGGGGATGCGCCTCATGCCGCGCGGCCGCCGATGACGCGCCGGCGCAGCGCGCCGCAGACCAGGTCGATGGCCGCCACCGTCGCCAGGATCAGCAGCAGGATCGCCGAGATGTCCTGGTACTCGAATTGCCGTACCGCGAGATACAGTTCCTCCCCGATGCCGCCGGCACCGACGATGCCGAGCACGCTCGCCTCGCGCACATTGATCTCGAAGCGCAGCAGGCCAAGGCTCAGCACGCCGGGCAGCGATTGCGGCAGCACGCCGAAGCGCATCTGCGCCGGCCAGGACCCGCCCGCGGCGCGCACCGCCTCGACCGGCGCGAGGGCGGCGTTCTCGTGTTCCTCGGCGAACAGCTTGCCGAGCGCGCCGGCCGTGTGCACGGCGATGGCCAGCACGCCGGCGAAGGGGCCGAGGCCGAAGGCGTAGACGAAGACCAGCGCGAGCACGAGCGTCGGCACCGTGCGGGCGAATTCCAGCGCCCGCCGCGACAGCCAGACGACCCAGCCCGGCGCCAGCGTCGCCGCGGCGGCGAATGAGGCCGGCAGCGCCACGGCGGCGCCGAGCAGCGTCCCGACATAGGCCATCAGCAAGGTGTCGCCGAGCAGCGCCACCCAGTCACCGAAGCCCCACATCCAATCGGCGATGTCGGCGCCCAGCGTGGCGGGGTGCAGCACCGGCATGGTGCGGCCGATATAGTCCCAGGCCAGCGGCAGGCCGCGCGCGAGGCGGGGCAGGCTGACCTCCCCGATCCAGGCGGCGGCCAGCACGGCGGCGATGAAGGCCGCGCCGCCCAGCGCCAGGTCGCGCCGGCGGCGGGTGCGCGCGGCGCGCCAGCGCCCCTCGGCCGCGAGGATGGCGGCGGCGGACACGCTCAGGATCGCCGGTCGCGACGCCGCGCGGCGTTCTCCTCGAGGATTGCGATGATGTCGAGGTAATCCTCGTGCTTCGCCGGCACCAGGCCGCGGGCATTGGAGGACATGTCGCGGAAGGCGGCCGTGTCGCGATCGGGCAGGGCGGCGAGGGCCGCGGCGGCGTCGCGGCGGAAGCCCTCCGGCAGGTCCATGCGCATCACGATCGGCCCGTTGGGGATCAGTGGCGAACGCCAGATCACGCGCACGCTGCCGTCCGGGATCATTCCCTTCTCGGCCATGCGCTGGAAGGTGTTCCGCTGGTCGTTGGAGTAGGCCACGACAGCGGCGTCGAAGGTCCCGTTGATCACCGCCATCACGTTCTGCTCATGGCTGCCGGCGAAGCCGGTGCGGGAGAAGAAGCTGGTGGGGTCCATGCCCTGGCGGCGCAGGAACCAGCTCGGCGCCTGGAAGCCGGAGGTGCTGTTCGGATCGGCGAAACCGAGCGAACGGCCGCGCAGGTCCTCGACGCGCTGGAAGGCGCTGTCGGCGCGCACGACCATCACGCTGTGGTAGCCTTCCATCCCCTCATTATCGAGGTAGCGGAACACCGGCGCGACCCGATCCCCCATCGCGCGGCGCGCCAGGCCATAGGCGGCGGGACCGACATAGGCGAGCTCGGCATGGCCCGAGCGCATCGCCTCGACCACCGCGGCGTAGTCGCTGCCGCGGAAGACGCGGACCGGCACGCCGAGCTCGCGCGACATGTAGGCCTGGAAGCCCTGCAGGCGGGCAATGGCGTCGCGTTCGTTCTCGACCGAGATCATGCCGAAGCGCAGTTCCGGCACCTGGGCGCGCCAGCCGGTCTGGGCGCCGGCGATGCGTGGCAGCAGCGCGAGCGCGGGAAGGGCGAGGGCGGTGCGGCGGGCGATCATCGGGTGGCTCCTGGACCAGCGGGACGCCGCCGCGTGCCACGCCCCCCGCGATGCTTCGATGACGCGACGATGAAGAAGCCGTGACGACGCGCGGCCGCACCGGATAAGCCGCGCCGCTGTCGGGTCAGCGCGGGCCGGGCAGGCGCAGGAAGGCCAGGGTGCAGAGGACCAGCGCGGCGGCGAAGACGACCAGCGCCGCACCGATCCCGCCCGCCGAGGCCGCCACGCCCGACGCGGCCTGCAGCACCGCCGCACCGCCGAAGAAGGAGAAGTTCATCGCCGAAAGCGCCCGGCCGACCCGTTCGGGCGCCACGGCGGCGCGCACCAGGGCGAAGCAGATCACCTGCGACGATATCAGGAGGCCGAAGGCGAAGAGCAGCGCGACATCGCTGGCCACGCCCCAGCCGAGATGCCCGCCGGCCACCAGCAGCAGGATCGTCGCTGCAGCGCCGAGATGCCCTGCCGCCAGCAGGGCACGCCGATGCCGCTGGAACCGCCGTTCCAGCACCCCCGCGATCACCGGCCCGGCGATCAGCGCGAGCGTGCAGGCCAGCAGCACATGCCCCGCCGGCACGCGCGCCAGGCCCTTCATTTCCATCAGCCACGGCCCGCCCCACAGCCCCCGCACGCCGAGCACCGCGGCGAAGGAGGCGAAGGTGATTACCATCGGCCCGCGGATGTCGCGCGACAGGCCGAGCGCGATGACGTCGCGCGCATCCTCCGCGACGCTGCGCCGGGCCTGCGGTGCGGCGCGCACTTCCCGCACGATGGCCGCCACGGCGACGGCGGCAGCGATGGCCAGCGCGCCGCAGGCGAGATACCCGCTGCGCCAGCCGGCGTGATCGACCAGCAGCGCCAGCGGGCTCGCCGAGAGCAGCATGCCGGTATTGCCGAAGGCCTGGATCAGCCCGCCCCACAGGCCGAATTTCTGCGGCGGCAGGTTCTTCGCCGCATAGGTCATCGGGCACATCAGCATGCCCGAGCAGCCGATGCCGAGCACGACCTGCGCCAGCAGCATCGACCATGGCCCGGTTGCGGCCGCGCCCAGCGCCGAGCCCACCGCGGCGATGGAAAGCAGCGCGAGCGCCGTTGGCTTCACGCCATAGCGGTCCAGCGCCACGCCCACCGGCAGCATGGTCAGCGCGAAGGCCGCCGGAAAGGCGCCGGTCAGCGCGGCGAGGCCATCCGTGCTGATGCCGAGGTCGCGCTGCAGCACATCCGCGGCCATGGCCGGCAGCGTCCGCACCGCATTGGAGAAGACATGCCCGAGCGTCAGCGCGAGGATGGCGAGGCTGAGGGCGTTCACGCCGCCGCCGCGGCCCCGATGTCGCGCCATGAAGCAGGGGAGGCGATCCGCATGGCGGTCAGTTCCGGAACATCTTGCCCGGATTCATGATGCCGCGCGGGTCGAGCGCGACCTTCACGCTGCGCATCACCGCGAGGGCTTCCGCCCCATGTTCCTGTTCGAGGAATTCGCGCTTGCCGAGGCCGACGCCATGTTCGCCCGAACAGGTGCCGCCAAGCGCGAGCCCTTCGGCGACGATGGAGCGATCCAGTGCCCAGGCGCGTTCCAGCCCGTCCGGCTCGTTCTCGGGAAACAGGATCAGGCAGTGGAAATTGCCGTCCCCGACATGGCCGACGATGCAGGAGGTGAGGCCGCTCTGGCGCGACTTCTCCTTGGCGCCCAGCACAGCCTCCGCGAGACGGGAAATCGGCACGCAGACATCGGTGGTGATGCCGCGATGGCCTGGCTTGAGGTTGACCGCCGCCCAATAGGCGTCGTGCCGCGCCTGCCACAGCCTGTTGCGGCTTTCCGCATCCGTCGCCCAGGCGAAGCCGGACGCGCCGAAGTCACTGGCGATCGCTTCGACCGATTCCGCCTGCTCCTTCACCCCTGCATCGGTGCCGTGGAATTCGAGGAACAGCGTCGTCTTCGCCGCGAAGCCTTCCAGCTTCGAATACTTGATGCAGGCCTCCATCTGGTCCTCGTCGAGCAACTCGATGCGCGCGACGGGGATGCCGGACTGCATGACGGCGATGACGGTCTCGACCGCGGCGGCCAGCGTCGGGAACTGGCAGACGGCGGCGGACATGGCCTCGGGGATACCGTGCAGGCGCAGGCGGACCTTGGTGATGATGCCGAGCGTGCCTTCCGATCCGATGAACAGCCGGGTCAGGTCGTAGCCGTTCGACGCCTTGCGCACGCGCCCGCCGGTCTGGATGACGCGACCGTCGGCCAGCACGACCTCGAGCCCGAGCACATTCTCGCGGATGGTGCCGTAGCGCACGGCGTTGGTGCCCGAAGCACGCGTCGCGCACATGCCGCCGATCGTGCAGTGGCTGCCGGGATCGACGGGGAAGAACATGCCCTTGTCGCGCAGGAAGGCGTTGAGGTCCTGCCGCGTCACGCCCGGTTCGATCAGGCAGTCCATGTCCTCCTCATTCACCTCCAGCACTGTGGTCATGCGGGAGAGATCGAGGGAGATGCCGGCGCGCACCGGATTCACATGGCCTTCGAGCGAGGTGCCGGCGCCGAAGGGCGTGACCGGCACGCCATGCTGGTGGCAGAGCGCGAGCAGGCGGGACACCTCCTCGGTCGTCTCCACGAAGGCGACGGCGTCGGGCAGGGTCGGCGTGGTGGTGTCCTCGCCGCGGCTGTGCTGTTCGCGGATGCTCTGGTTGGTTGACAGGCGGTCGCCAAGCAGTTCGCGCGCGGCGGTGATGACGGTCTCGACCGGGGAGGTGGCGAGGGACATGGGCTTACTCCTCCCGCCCCAGCGGGCAGGTCAGGCAATGGGGGCCGCCGCCGCCGGCGGTGAACAGGGACAGGTCGGGGTCGAGCACGGTGAGGCCCTCCGCCCGCAGCGCCGCGTTCAGCGTCGCCGAGCCGCGCGCGGAGATGACGCACCCGCCGCCAAGGGCGAGGATGTTGCAGCCGAGCTGCATCGCATCGCGATAGGCGACATCGATGCAGCGAATGCCATGCGCGCCGAGCCAGGCGACGAAGTCGGGATCGAGCACGTCGAGGCACGCGACGGCGAGGCCAGGTGCGGCCATGCAGAACAGCACGTCGAGATGCAGGAAATGCTCGTCGAAGATTTCGACCCGCACCTCCCAGCCCTCGGCGCGCAGCCAGGTGGCGAATTGCTCGGCGCCGGCCAGGTCGGTGCGGCCGCCCGAGGCGCCAACGCAGGCCAGCCCCGGCCGGATGATGTGAATGTCGCCGCCTTCCAGCGTGCCCGCGGAAGACTTCCGCCAGAAATCACCGCCATGGAAATCGATGACGGAAGCATATTCGCCGCGCCGCTGCGGGCGTTCCAACTGCGTCAGCACCGGGCCCCAGGGCGTGACCACCGCCGAATCCCGCGTATAGGCCATGTAGGGCAGGTGCGGTTCCGGCGGCAGCAGATGCACCCGTGCCCCGCCCTGACGCAGTGCTGCGACGAGCTCCCCATGCTGCGCCGCGAGCGCCATGGCAGAGGGCTGCTGCGCGCCGGCAAGCGTGCGGCGCACGATCGAATTCGTGGGGATCCAGCGATAGTGATCGGGCGGGCAGACCAGCACATCGGTCAGCGCGCCGGTCTCGGAACTGACGGCCCATTGCGACATGGCGCGCACCCTGCCCCGCGCATGCCTGCCAGTCCAGGGCCGGGTTTGACGCCTCGGGGGACGCAGCCTAGCGTTCCTGCCATAGCAGCCAGCACAAGAGAGGAAGCGGCGCCATGGCGAATGCGGTCAAGGAAGCGTGGAAGGCCGGCAAGGCCGTGGTGAACGGATGGCTCGCCATCCCCAACGCGTTCTCCGCCGAGATGTATTCCAAGTGCGGCTGGGACAGCGTGACCGTGGACATGCAGCACGGCGTCCAGGACTACCTGTCCTGCGTGGCCTGCTTCCAGGGCATCCAGCTGTCCAGCGCGACGCCGATGGTGCGCGTGCCGTGGAATGAACCCGGCATCGTCGGCAAGGTGCTCGATGCCGGCGCGATGGGCGTGATCTGCCCGATGGTGAACACCGTCGAGGAAGCCCGCGCCCTGGTGCAGTACAGCAAGTATCCGCCGCGGGGCACGCGGTCCAACGGGCCGATCCGTGCCGGCGCCTATGGTTCCTCGGGCAACTACCAGAAGACGGCGAATGACGAGATCCTCGTCATCCCGATGATCGAGACCAAGCAGGCGATCGAGAACATCAAGGGCATCCTCGATGTCCCGGGCATCGATGGCATCTATGTCGGCCCGTCGGACCTGTCCTTCTCCTACGGCAAGGAGCCGAAGCTCGACGTCGAGGATCCGGAGATCCTCGCGATCTACGACATGCTGCTGGCGGAAACGTCGAAGCGCGGCATCGCGGCGGGGCTGCACAACGGCTCGCCCGCCTATGCCAACAAGATGATCCAGAAGGGCTTCAAGCTCGTCACCATCGCGAACGAGGTCGGGCTGATGTGCCAGGCCGCCACCGCGGCGGTGAAGACGGCGCGGGGCTGAGGATGGACGGCGCGGTCAAGCATCTGCCGGACCGCGCCGACTTCCGGTTCTTTCTCGCCCACCGGGTTCGCTACGTCGAACTCGACACCCAGGGCATCGTCTTCAACGCCCACTACCTGACCTGGTATGACGAGGCGGTGTCGGACTACATCCGCGCCGCCGGCTGGGCCTATCAGGATGAGGTGAAGGCTTCCGGCGCGGATTTCCACGTCGTCCGCGGGTTGGTCGAGTACAAGGTCGCGATCGGCCGCAAGGCGGAGATCGAGATCGGCGTTCGCGCCATGCGCATCGGCCGCAGTTCCGTCGCCTTCCAGCCCGCGGTCTTCCCCGCCGGCGGTGACACCTTGCTGGCGACGGGCGAGATCGTCTGGGTGCTGACCGACCAGGCGACGCGCCGCCCGACGCCGATCCCCCACAAGCTGCGCGGCATGCTGTCCGCCTTCGAGGGGATGGATTTCAGCGCCCCGGCGTAGGACTCTGCCGCCAGCACAGCGGAATGCGTGGGATGGAAACGGACTACCTGATCATCGGCGCCGGTTCGGCCGGCTGCGTTGTCGCCGCGCGGCTGTCGGAAACCGGTGCGCGCGTCACGCTGCTGGAAGCCGGCCCGAAGGACCGCCATCCCTGGATCCACATCCCCGCGGGGATGCTGAAGCTGCTGCAGAACCAGAACCTCGTGAACTGGGGCTATGTCGCGGAGGCCGACGCGGCGGTGAACAACCGCGAGATCCGCTGGCCGCGCGGGCGCACGCTCGGCGGCACGTCATCGATCAACGGCATGCTCTATGTCCGCGGCAATCCGGCGGATTTCGACATCTGGGCGCAGATGGGCTGCCGCGGCTGGTCCTATGCGGATGTGCTGCCGTTCTTTCGCCAATCCGAGACCTACCGCAATGGCGGCGACCCGGAGTTCCGCGGCCAAGGCGGGCCCCTGCAGGTCGAGGATTACCGCACCATCCTGCCGCTGACCCATCGCTTCATCGAGGCCGCGCAGCAAGCCGGCCACCCGTTCCGCAAGGATCTCAACGGGACGGAACAGGAAGGCGTCGGCTATTCGCAGATGACGCGCATCGGACGCTGGCGGGGATCGACGGCGCGCACTTATCTGCGCGCCGCCGGCGACCGTGTGCGGGTGGAGACGGAAGCTCAGGTCAGCCGCCTGCTGTTCGACGGCCGCCGCTGCATCGGCGCTGAATTTCGGCAGGGTGGGCAGATGCGCCGCATCACCGTGACGCGGGAGGTGATCCTGTCCGGCGGTGCGGTGAATTCCCCGCATGTGCTGCAGATGTCAGGCATCGGCCCAGCCGAGCACCTGCGCAGCCTCGGCATCGAGGTGCTGGCCGACATGCCGGCGGTCGGCGCCAACCTGCAGGACCACTACGTCTCCCGTGTGCAGCACCGCGTGAAGGACAGTCTCAGCACCAACCAATTGGCGCGCGGTGCGCGGCTGGTGGGGGAGGTCGTGCGCTTCTTCCTGCGCGGCAATGGCGCGCTGACCTTCGGCGTCACCACCGCGCAGGTCTTCGCGCGGTCGCGCGAGGGGCTGGAAAGCCCCGACCTGCAATTGCTGTTCACGCCGGCCTCCTACGCGCTCGGCCAGTTCGGCGTGCTGGAGACGGAACCAGGCATGACCTGCGCCGTCTGCCCGGTGAAGCCGGACAGCCGCGGCACGGTGATGGCGCGTTCCGCCGATCCCTTCGAGAAGCCGGCGATCCGGCCGAACTACCTCTCGGCGCGGTCGGACCAGGCGCTGCTGGCGGCCGGCATCCGCATGGTGCGCGACATCTTCGCCCAACCGGCCATCGCGCAGCACAGCGTGGAGGAAATCCTGCCCGGGCCCGGCGTCGCGTCGGATGACGAGATGCTCGCCTTCAACCGGCAATACGGCACGACGATCTACCACCCCGTCGGCACATGCCGCATGGGGGAAGGCCCCGATGCGGTGGTGGACAGCCGGCTGCGCCTGCGCGGGTTCGATGGGCTGCGGGTGATCGATGCCTCGGTCATGCCGACGCTGACCACCGGCAACACCAATGCGCCGACCATCATGATCGGGGAGAAGGGCGCGGCGATGATCCGCGAGGATGCTGCGGCTTAGCCACTGCGGCTCGCGGAGAGGGGCGCCGCCCTCTCTCCGAACCTCTCCCCGCCAAAGGCCCGAGGCCTTTGGAAACCGTTACCTGGCGCCGGGCGCGGCGCTACAGCACCCGCCCCGCCACGACATCGAGCTTCGCCAGCATGTCCGGATCGCGCTTCTCGGGTGCCGTGACCAGCGCGTGGTCCAGCGCCCGGTCGCATCCGGCCGGGCAGGGGCCGCGCGCCGCACCCAGCATCGGCACCACCGTCTTCACCAGCGACCGCGCCTTGTCGGCGTTGGAGAACAGCACCTTCACCACCTGCTCAACGGTGACGGCGTCATGGTCGGGGTGCCAGCAGTCGAAGTCGGTCACCATGGCCATGGTCGCGTAGCAAAGCTCCGCCTCGCGGGCGAGCTTCGCCTCGGGCATGTTGGTCATGCCGATGACGTCGCAGCCCCACTGGCGGTACAGCAGGCTTTCCGCCTTGGTGGAGAATTGCGGGCCTTCCATGACCAGGTAGGTGCCGCCGCGGGTGAAGGGCAGGCCGATCTGCGTCGCGGCGGCTTCCAGCGCATCGCCGAGCCGCGGGCAGACGGGATGCGCGACCGAGACATGCGCGACGCAGCCGGTGCCGAAGAAGGATTTCTCGCGCGCGAAGGTGCGGTCGATGAACTGGTCGACGATGACGAAATGGCCCGGCGGCAGCTCCGCCTTCAGCGACCCCACGGCGGAGAGCGAGATCAGCTCGGTGCAGCCGATCCGCTTCATGGCGTCGATATTGGCGCGGTAGTTGAGCGCGGACGGTGGTGTCGGGTGCCCGCGCCCGTGGCGGGGCAGGAAGGCGACGCGCACGCCGGCCAGGGTGCCGGTCAGGATCTCATCCGACGGATCGCCCCAGGGGGTGTGGATTTTCACCCATTTGCGGTCCTCGAGCCCGTCGAGGTCATAGACCCCGGACCCGCCGATGAAGCCGATCATGGGGGTGATGAGGTCGGACATGGAACGGTGTCTCCGCGCTGCGCGAAGGCGGTTTAGCGCGGCAGGCCGCGCATGCTAAGCGGGGGGCATGACTCGACCTGCGGTTGTCCGACTCTTCGCCCCTCTGCTGCTGGTGATGCTGGCGCTGGCCGCCTGCGGCGATGACCAGTATTCGCGCGGCGGGCCGATCGGGCCGCGGGGGACGGCGCTGCCGCCGCCGGACCCGGCGACGGGGGCGCCGCGGACGGTGTTGCCGGGGCGCTGATCACCCGTCCAGCACATCATCCTCCGGCTTCCGTCGCGCCCGGTGCCGGTCGATCCACCCCGCCACCGGCCGCAGCAGCACATTCACCGTCAGCACCAGCGCCGTCACCACGATCGCCGCGGCGAATTCCCGCGCCCCGATCAGCACGCCCAGCATCGCGACGCACCAGATCGTCGCCGCATCGCCCAGCCCTGTGACCGACCGCCCCGCCTTGATGATCGCCCCAGCGCCGAGGAAGCCGACCCCCGTCGCCACTGCCCCGAACGCCGTGCCCCAGCCGATATCCGGCACGCGCGACACCACCATGCAGGCGAAGCCCGCGCTGGCGAGTGCGACCAGCGAGCAGGTGCGGATTCCGACCGCGCTCGTGCTGATGCCGCGTTCGATGCCGATGGCCACGCCGACCACGAAGGCGGCGCACAACACCAGGGCGGTGCCGAGATCCGGCCCCAGCCCGGTCAGCCAGGCATCGAGTGCGGCATTCACACGTTGAACCGGAACAGCATCACGTCGCCATCCTTCACGACGTATTCCCTGCCTTCGACGCGCATCTTGCCGGCTTCCTTGGCACCCTGCTCGCCATTCAGCGTCACGTAGTCGTCGTAGCCGATCGTCTCGGCGGCGATGAAGCCGCGCTCGAAGTCGCCATGGATGACCCCGGCCGCCTGCGGCGCCTTCATCCCCTTGAGGATGGTCCAGGCCCGCGCTTCCTTCGGTCCCACCGTGAAGTAGGTGATCAGGCCGAGCAGCGCGTAGCCGGCGCGGATGATGCGATCGAGCCCGGAATCTTCCAGCCCCAGGGACGACAGGAACTCCGCCCGGTCATCCTCGGGCATCTGGCTGATCTCGGCCTCGATGGCCGCCGAGACCACCACGGCCTGCGCGCCCTCGGCCTTCGCCTTCTCGAACACCTTCGCCGAGAAGGCATTGCCCGTCGCGGCAGATGCTTCCTCGACATTCGCCACATACAGCACCGGCTTGGTCGTCATCAGCTGCAGCCGCGACGCCGCCGCTTCCTCGCCCCTCGGCACCGCGGTGCGCGCCGGCTTGCCGGCTTCCAGCGCGGCCCTGATCGGGTCGATCAGCGCCATCTGCGCGATCGCTTCCTTGTCCCCGCCGCGCGCGCGCTTCACCAGCCCCTGCGCCCGCTTCTCCAGGCTGTCGAGGTCGGCGAGCATCAGCTCCGTCTCCACCGTTTCCGCATCGCGGATCGGATCGACATTGCCCTCGACATGGGTGACGTCGGTGTCCTCGAAGCAGCGCAGGACGTGGACGATCGCATCCACCTCACGGATGTTCGCCAGGAACTGGTTGCCGAGGCCCTCGCCCTTCGACGCGCCACGCACCAGGCCGGCGATGTCGACGAATTCCAGGCTCGTCGGGACTTCCTTCTGGCTCTTGCCGATCTTCGTCAGCGTATCGAGCCGCCGGTCCGGCACCGCGACGCGCCCGACATTCGGCTCGATGGTGCAGAAAGGATAATTCGCCGCCTGGGCCGACGCGGTCTGCGTCAGCGCATTGAACAGGGTGGACTTGCCGACATTCGGCAGCCCCACGATTCCGCAGTTGAAACCCATCTCAAACCCCTTTGCCGCCGATGGCGGGTGCTGCGCCCTGCCAGGCGGTCTCGAATGCAGAAGCGAAGGTCTCGGCGATGGTCGCGGCGGCGATGCGCGCCGCGCCGTCATCCGTCACCGGGGCAAGCGCCGCCGCGCGCAGATGCCCCAGCACCTCGCCGATCGACAGCGTGCCGCGCGGCAACCTCCCGATAGTCTCTCTCGCCGCGCGCACCGGGTCCGCGGTGAAGCGCAGCAGGTTCCGCGACGCCAGCACCAATGCGCCGGCCAGCACCGCGGCGTCGCGCGTGCCGGCGTAAACCACGCGGCGATCCTCCGCCTCGGTCGCGGCGCCTTCCGCGGCGAACAGGTCGAGCGTCGCGCGCATCCCCGCCGCGGCGCTCGCGAGGCATTCTGCCTCCCGCACCAGCGCGGAGGCGAGGATCGCCGTGCCGTTCGCGATGTCCTGCGGGCCGGGGCCGGCGAAGTCGAAATCGGGGTGCGATTCGTCTTCCATCACCCCTCCTGCGTCAGCAGGGCGATGCGCGTCATGAAGTCCTCGGGCTTGCCCTCGGCGAGCATCGGCGCGCAATCCGCCACCGCATCCAGCAGCTTCTCCAGCCAGGCCTGGTCCTGCTTGGCGAAATTGCCGAGCACATGGCCCGTCACCGCGTCCTTGTGCCCGGGATGCCCGATGCCCATCCGCACGCGCCAGAATTCCGGGCTCGCGAAGGCGCGGCGCATGTCGCGCAGGCCGTTGTGGCCAGCGACGCCGCCGCCCTTCTTCACCCGCACCTTGGCCGGCGCGAGGTCGAGCTCGTCATGGAAGGCGGTGATGCCATCCGGCGGGATCTTCAGGAAGGACGCAGCCTGCTGCACGGCGTCGCCGCTGGCGTTCATGTAGGTCATGGGCTTCAGCGCCCAGACGCGACGGCCCGCGATGGTGCCCTCGGCAACCTCACCCTTGAAGCGCTTGCGCCAGGGGGAGAAGCGATGCCGCCGGGCGATCGCATCGACCGCCATGAAGCCGATATTGTGGCGCTGGCGCGCGTGCTCGCTGCCCGGATTGCCGAGGCCGACCCAGAGCAGCGGTCCATCCTGTGGGGGCATGGCGATAAGAAAGGTCGGGGGAGAGAACTCCCCCGATCCCCCTCCTTTTTCTGTCTGTTGGAGACTGACCGTGGGGGGCGGCGCCAGATGCCAAAAGACGGAGGGGGATTCGGGGGAGGTGTTCCTCCCCCGTCTTCCTTACTTCTTCTTCTTCGCGTCCTTGGCCGGCGCGGCCGCACCGGCGGCGGGCGCCTTCTGCTTGATCGCCTCGACCGGGCCGGCCGCGGCGGCCGGGGCAGTGTCATCCACCACCGTCGGCGCGGCGATGGACGCGACCATGAAGTCGCGGCCGACGATGACCGGCTTCGCGCCGAACTGGTCCTTCACCGCGGACCAGCGCAGGCCGTCGCCGATGTTGGCGGCGCCCAGGTCGATCTGGAAGGCTTCCGGCACATTGTCCGGGTCGGCCATCACCTCGATCTCGCGGCGCACGACGTTCAGCACGCCGCCGGCCTTGATGCCCGGGCAGGTCTCTTCGTTCAGGAACTGAACGGCGACCTTCACGCGGATGCGCGAACCCGGCGCCAGGCGCTGGAAATCGACATGAATGGGGCGGTCGGTGACCGGGTGGAACTGCACGTCGCGCATCAGGCAGCGCTCGGTCGCACCACCCTTCACGGCGACTTCATACAGGTGCGACTGCCAGCCGCCCTTGTGCAGTTCCTTCATCACGTCGCGCGGGTCGAGCGCGGCAAGCGTCGCTTCCGCCTTCGCGCCGTAGATGACAGCGGGGACGAGCCCCTGACGCCGGGTTGCGCGGGCTGCCCCCTTACCTGCCTGCTCGCGCGCTTCGGCCTCGATCCGGATGGTCTGGACCATGGTCGTGCTCCTTGCATTGGTTTGGTCGCCGCTGCGGGCCCGATGGGCATGCCGCAACGACAAGCGCCGGCCTCCAGGGGTGCCGGCGCGGGCCGCTTCTAGGCGATGCAGGTCACCGAGGCAAGCGTCGGGACGCTTGACGCGACGCGGCGGCGGGGGGGAGCGTCACATATCATGGAAGGTCTCGCGGTCCTCCTCGTCCTTATCTTCTTCGGTGGCTGGGGCTTTGGCGTGGCGGGCTTCGCTCGCGCCGGCCGGGCCCGCCGCGAGGCCGAGGCCCTGCGCGCGGAAGTCGCTTCCCTGCGCGCCGAGGTCGGCGGCATGGCCGGCGCCCTGGTCGCCGCCGGCTTCCGGCCGCCCGAGGCCGCCCCCGTTCCGCCGCCCGCATATCCCGCATATGAGGCGCCGCCCGCCTTTGCCCCGCCGGCCGAACTCCCCGCCGCTGAAATCCCGGAACCGGCCCCGGCTGCGGACGACGCCCCCCCGCCCGGCGTCACGGAACCCGCCGCCGACGCGCCACTGCCGCCCTGGTCGCGCGGGACCGGCCCGCGGCCGCAGCGCAACCTCGAGGAACTGATCACCCAGCGCTGGGGTGTCTGGCTGGGTGCCGGGTCGCTTCTGCTGGCCGGCGTCTTCCTGATCCGCTTCGCGGTGGAGGAAGGCTGGCTCGGGCCTGGGGTGCGCTGCGTTCTCGCCGGGCTGCTCGGCATCGCGCTGATCATCGGTGGGGAGTGGCTGGCGAAGCGTTCCGCCCCGATGGAAACGGCCGGCGGCATGCCCGACTACGCGCCCTCCGCCCTCGCAGCCGGGGGCATCGCCGCGCTGTTCGGCGCCACCTATGCCGCGACCTCCATGTACAGCCTGCTGCCGCCGCTGGTCGGCTTCGTCGGCATGGCGGCGGCCGGTGCGCTGGGGATGCTGCTGTCCCTCCGCCGCGGGCCGCTGGTCGCCGTGGTCGGGCTGGTCGGCGCCTTCCTCACCCCGGCGCTGGTCGCTACCGAGGACCCCTCGCTGCCTGGGCTGTTCGCCTACCTGCTGGTGGTGGTCGCCGCCGCGATGATGGTGGTCCGCGCCACCGCCTGGGGCTGGCTCGGTTGGAGTGCCACGGTGGCCGGCGCGCTTTGGGTGGTGGTGGGCACGGCGATCGGGAAGGGGCTCGACCTCTGGGCGCCGGCCCTGTTCGTCCCCGCGGCGGCCGCCTGCTTCCTGTTCATGCTGCCGCGGGAGGCGCTGGCCGGCACGCTCGGCCGGCGCCTGGCGCATCTGCCGCCGGCCTTCCTCGGCGCCGCGCTGATGCCGCTCGCGGTGTTCGAGACGGACCTCGCCTCGGCGGTCGGCATCCTGCTGCTGTCTCCGGTCGCCATCCTCGCCGGGCTGCGCGACCAGCGGCTGGTCCGGCTGCCCTGGATCGCCGCCTCGCTCGGCCTCGCGATGTTGCTGGTCTGGCTGGTCCCGTCCTGGTCCCCGACCGGGGAGGCGGTGACGGTCGAAGGCGTGACGCAGGCCTTCATTCCCGGCGCCTGGGTGCCGGAGGCGCTGACGCGCTACCTGACCGTCGCGCTGATCCTGGCGCTGATGCATCTGCTCGCCGGGCTGGCGCTGGAAGCACGCGCCCTGGCCTGGGCTGGCCTCGCCGCCACGGTGCCGGTGGTCACGCTGCTGGTCGCCTATGGCCGCGTGCGCGGCTTCGCCGCCGATCCGACCTGGGCGCTGGTCGCGGCCGCACTCGCCGCGGTGCATGTCGGCGCGGCGGCGCGGGGGATGCGCGCGGCGGACCCGCAGCGCGCCGGGGCCCATGCCGCGGCGGCGACCGCCGCGCTCGCGCTGGGTGTGGCGATGGTGTTGCGCGACCAGTGGCTGACGCTCGCCGTCGCGCTGTTCCTGCCGCCGCTCGCGATGATCTGCACGCGCACGGGGCTCGATGCGCTGCGCCGGGTCGCCGCCGTGGTCTCGGCGCTGGTGCTGGTGCGGCTCACCCTGAACGGCTTCGTGCTCGGCTACGACTGGGGCGAGATGCCGCTGTTGAACGGGCTGCTGCTCGCCTATGGCGTACCGGCCGTGTGCTTCTGGTGGGCGGCGCGGATCTTCCTGCAGGGGCGGGACGGCATCGTGGTGCGGCTGCTGGAATGCGGCGCGGCGCTGTTCGCGACGCTGCTGGTGCTGCTGGAAATCCGCCACGCCTTCCATCCCGGTGCGCTCGCCGCGGAACGCTGGGACTTCGCCGAGGCCGCCTGGCAATGCACCGCGCTGTTCGTCTGCGCTGCAGTCGCGCTGGTGCTGCACCGGCGCAGCGGGCGCGTCACCTTGCTCTGGGCCGCGCGCGCGGCCGGGCTGGTCGGGCTGCTCGTCGGGTTGATCCTGCTCGCCGCCAATCCCTGGACCACCAATCGCGAGGTCGGCGCGCTGCCGCTGCTCAACGCATTGGCGCCGGCCTATCTGCTGCCGGCGCTGCTGGCCGCCTGGGCGGTGGCCCGTGCACCCGAGGCCCGCCAACCGCCCGGCGCGGCGCAGATGCTCGCCGCCTATGCACTCGTGTCGGGCTTTGCCTGGGTGACGCTGGAGGTGCGCCGCGCCTTCCATCCCCAGAAGATCGGCGTGGCGCATGTGGAGGAGGCGGAGATGTACGCCTATTCCGGCGCCTGGCTGCTGCTCGGCGCCGTCATGATCGCGATCGGCATCCGCAGCGGGCGGAAGGAGATCCGCCTCGCTGCGCTCGCCGTCATCGCGCTGGTGACGTTCAAGGTGTTCCTGGTGGACATGGACGCGCTGGTCGGGCTGTGGCGCGTGCTGTCCTTCCTGGGGTTGGGCTTGGCGCTAATCGCGCTGGGCGCGATCTACCGGCGCTTCGTCATGACAAAGCCGGTCACGCCGGCAGGTGCGGCAGCGTCACCGGACTGATCTCCCACACGCGCCCGCTGGCGGGCGGCGCGCAAAAGGTCGGCAGCGCGTTTGGCGTGCGCACATTCGGCGCGTGGCCGAGCGCGCGGCGCAGGGCACGGAACAGCGCGCCATGCGCCACCACCAGTACCGGGCCGGGCAGGGTGGTCGCACGGTTGATGGCGGCGACCGCGCGATCATGCAGGCCCTGGAAGGTCTCCGCGCCATCGGGCGTGTAGGTGCCGGCGACCCAGTCGTCGTACCAATCGCCCATCGGCTTGCCTTCCTCGGTGCCGAAGCAGACCTCCTGCAACTCGGCATCGGTGGCGACGGGAAGGTCGAGCGCCTCGGCCACGATCTCCGCCGTGCGCAGCGCGCGCGACAGGGGCGACGCGACGATGGTGACGATGCCGCGATCGACCATCGCCATCGCCGCGCGGCGTGCCTGCGTCAGGCCCACGGTGTTCAGCGGGATGTCGGTGCGGCCTTGGCTGCGGCCCTCGGCGTTCCAGTCGGTTTCCCCGTGGCGAAGAAACCAGAAGGGAATGGGATTCAGCGCGAGGGTCATCCGATGTCCTGTTCCCGCGCGAGCGCGGCGGCGATGGCGGGCACCGCGACGACCTTCGCGCCGAGGGCCTTGAGGTGGACGAGGCCATCCGTCGGCAAGCCGAGGAAGCCGGCGAAGCCGAGCAGCGCGGCGACGAAGATGTCGGGTGCGGTGATCTGCGCCGTGTTCAGCAGCGTGCCGTTCGGCTGCCGGGCGAGCCCGGCGTCGGCGAAGGCCAGCGCTTCCCCCCCGCGGGCTATGGCAGCAGCGCGCAGCTTCGCGGCGGCGGCCGCATCGTCGGCAAGGAGGCCATTCGCCTGGAAGGCGACGTAGAAGGTGTTGGCCAGGCGGAAGTGGCACCAGGCGAGCCATTCCATGCCCTTCGCCCGCCCGGTCGGTTCGCGCGGCAGTAGGCCGGACTCCGGCGCGGCCTCGGCGAGCCACAGCGCCATGGCCGGGATCTCGGTGATCGTCACCCCGGCATCGGGGATCTGGATCGCCGCGACCTCTCCTTTCGGATTGATCGCGAGGTATTCGGGTGTCTTGTGGTCGCCCTTGCGCAGGCTGATGAAGCGGATGTCGAGGTCGAGCCCGCTCATCGCCGCCATCTGGTGAACGATGGTCCCGCTGGTGCGCGTCGAGGTCCAGAGGATCGGCTTGGCCATCATGGTTCTCCTGCGAGGGCGATGCAGGCGAAGGCGACCTTCGCCTCGGTCGGCACGCCGAAGCGCGCGGTGTGGCGCGCGGGCAGGCCGTTCGGGAAGTGCTTCACGTATTCCGCGTTGCATTCGGCGTAGTCCGCCGGGTCGGTGATCAGCATCGTCACCTGCACCGCGCGAGTGAGGTCGCTGCCGGCTTCACACAGGATGCGGTCCACCATGGCGAGCGCGTTGCGGGTCTGCTCGGCCGCCGTCGCACCGCGATGGATGCCGGCAGCCGGATCGTGCGGGGCGGAATGCCCCGACACGAAAACCAGGCCACCGGCCCGCGTCGCCCGGCTGAAGGGACGAGCCTCGCCGGGCGCGGGATGGCCGAAGATCGCGAAGGGTGCCTCGGTCACGCCAGGCCTTCGGCGGCGAGCACGCGCTGCACCGCCGGGCGGGCCCGCATCCGCGCGTAATGACCCGCGATATTGGCCGGCAGTTCCTTGCCCATCCGCCCGTTCCACCAGAAGGAGACATAGAACAGCGCGGAATCGGCGAAGGAGTAGGAGCCGACGAGCCAGTCCTTGCCCTCCAGCGCCTTGTCCAGCAGCGCGAGGCCCTTCGAGAAGATCTCGGCGCCGCGCGTCTTCACCGCTTCGTGGTCGCCTTCGGTGGGGGCGAAGTTCACCGGGCGGAACATGCGGGAGAAGCCCTGCATGTGCAGCGTGGCGACGCAGTAGTCGGTGAGTTCCAGCGCCCGCGCCTGCGCATCCATGCCCATCGGCATCAGCCCCGCGGTCGGGAAGCGGGAGGCGAGCCAGAAGGCGATGGCGGGATACTCGGTCAGCACGGAGCCATCGTCGCGTTCCAGCGTCGGCACCTTCGACTTCGGGTTCACGCCGGTGAAGTCGGGCTTGAACTGCGCACCTTCGCGCAGGTTGACCAGCGTGGCCTCGTAGGGCGCGCCGATTTCCTCGAGCAGCACATGGATGCCGACCGAGCAGGCGCCCGGGGAGTAGTAGAGCTTCATGCCGCGTGTCCTTCCGTCCCGCCGCCTCGAGGGCGGCAAGCCGGCAAGATCGGGCGGGCCGGGGGCCTTGGCAAGCCGGTCAGCCGCGGCGGGCGAGCCAGACGGTGTGTCCGCCGCAGGATGGGTCCTCGGCCCTGTGGTCCAGCACGGCGAAGCCCTGCGCGGCGAGCAGGGCGCGATATTCCGCCGGGTTGAGGCTGGCGTGGAACAATGGCTCGCCGGCATAGGCGCCCATCGCCACGCCATGGGCGGGGCCGGAGGTGAAGACCAGCGCGGCACCTGGCGCGGCATGAGCGGCGAAGCGCGGAAACATCGCTCGCTGCGCGTCGTGGTCGAGGTGGAAGAAGCTGTCCCAGGCGACCAGCCCGTCGAAGCTGCGGCCGAGATCCATCTGCCGCATGTCGCCGAGCACCCAGTCGCCATCGGGGAAGCGTTCGCGACACAGGCCGAGCAGCGGTGCCGAACTGTCGATCCCCGTCACCGCGAAACCCTGCGCGATCAGCGACGCCGCGATCGGCGCCCCGCCGCCGCAGCCGATGTCGAGCACGCTGCCGCCCGGCGGCAGAAGCGCGGCGAAGCGCGCGATCCAGTCGCCCTCGGTCGGCGCAGTGCCGCGATCCGCGGCCCAGGCCAGCCCGTGGCGGCGATACAGGTCGATGATCGCATCTGCCGGATTTGGCACACCCCACCTTCCCGAAACCGGCACGATGCGGGGCATCGGGCCCGGAGCGCAAAGCGCGACCGCGCCCAGACCGTCAGCCGCCCCCGCCGCACCAGCGCAGGGCGCGAAGGCAAGGGCCGCGGATGCGGCCCGCCCGCCGTTTGAGGGTCAATTAAACAACGAGGATACCGAGCTTTCCTCGCTGATCCGCTTCATCGCCTCGGCGAGCAGCGGCGCGATGGTCAGCTGGCGGATGTTGCGCGACAGGCGCACCGCCTCGGTCGCGGCGATGCTGTCGGTGACGGTCATGTTCTCGATCGGCGCGGCGCCGATGCGTGCGACCGCGCCGCCCGAGAAGACGCCGTGCGTCACATAGACGCCGGCCGACTTCGCGCCGTTCTTCAGCAACGCCTCGGCGGCGTTGCACAGCGTGCCGCCGGAATCGACGATGTCGTCCACCAGCAGGCAGTGGCGGCCCTCGACCTCGCCGATCACGTTCATCACTTCCGACACACCGGCGCGCGGGCGCCGCTTGTCGATGATGGCGAGATCGACGCCGAGCCGCGCGGCGATCGCCCGCGCGCGCACCACGCCGCCGACGTCGGGGGAGACGATCATCAGCTCGCGCCCGGCGTAGCGCTCCTGGATGTCGCGCGAGAACAGCGGCGCGGCGAACAGGTTGTCCACCGGGATGTCGAAGAAGCCTTGGATCTGTGCGGCATGCAGATCCATCGTCAGCACGCGGTTGGCACCGGCAGCGGCGATCAGGTTGGCCACCAGCTTCGCGCTGATCGGCGTGCGGGGGCCGGATTTCCGATCCTGCCGCGCATAGCCGAAATACGGGATCACCGCGGTGATGCGCCGTGCGGAGGACCGCTTCAGCGCATCGAGCGTGATCAGCAGTTCCAGCAAATTGTCATTGGCAGGATAGGATGTGGACTGCACCACGAAGACATCCTCGCCGCGGATGTTCTCGTGGATCTCGACGAACACCTCCATGTCCGCGAAGCGACGGACCGAGGCATTGGTCAGCGGGATCCCGCAGGCGGCGGCGACCGCCTCGGCGAGAGGCCGGTTGCTGTTGCAGGCGACGATTTTCATGGCCGGGGGGGCTCCGGGCGCGACGGGGCGACGGTTCGCAGAAGGGCGGGCGCTAGGTAGCAACGTGACGCGATTGTGTAAATCAGATGGCCATATCTCTGCCGCAGCCGGATGCGGCCGTATCGATCAGAAGAAGCATCGATGCCGCTGGCCCGGGCGCATCCGCGCCGGTCCTGGCCCTTGTCGCCCTGCTGATCGCTCCGGGTGTCGCGGCCGCGCAGACCGGCCGCCAATACGATTCCACAGGACGTTCCATCGGCGGGACGGATGGGACGGGGACGCAACGGCAATACGACGCCGCGGGCCGGCTGACCGGGCGGTCGGAGACACGCGGGGACGCGACGCGCCAATACGATTCGTCGGGCCGGCGGCAGGGGCGCAGCGAGCAACGCGCCGATACGCTGCGCCATTACGATGCATCGGGCCGGTCGGTCGGTCGGACCGAATGGTCCGGGGATCGGGCGCGGATCTACGATGCGTCGGGCTGCAACACGGGGCGCATCGAACGCAGCGGCGATGGCTGGCGACGCCATGACGCGCAGGGGCGGCTGGTCGGGCGCGGCACCGGGCCGGCACCCGACCGGTAGGCGCCGGGTCAGCCCTTGCCGACCAGGCCCTTCACCTCATCCATCGCCTCGGCGAAGCGCTTGTTGAGCACGGCAAGCGCCTCATTGTTCGACTTCTGGATCAGGTCGGCGATCTCCTGCAGGTTGGCGGCCGCCTTCTCATAGGTCGACTTGGCGAGGGCCGCCTGCTTCGCGGCCTTGTCCTGCGGGGCCTCGGCGCTGGAGAAGGCCTTCATCGCCTCGGTCATTTCGGCGACGGAGCTCTGCATGATCTCCATGTGCCGGCGGGCGACGGCCTGCGCGCCTTCCAGTGCGACGCGGTTGGCGGTGGACAGCGCCTCGATATTGCGGCGCTGCGCGGCGGCCAGCGCATCCATGTCGGGCATCGCCGGCATGCGGAACTCGCCGAGCACCTTCATCATGTCGAAATCTGGCTTGAACCCGAAACGGTCTGACATCGCCTGCTCCCCAGCGTTGCGCGGAGGAGCGTAGCCTCATTTTCGCCGCACTGCATCATGAACAGCGCATGGCTGGCATCTCACGGCTTGTTCAGCCGTCCGTGGTTTCTGCCTGGGGCGCGCCCGCTTCCTCCCGCACCAGCCGGAAGGTCCGCGCGATCTGCCCGGCGCGGTCGAGCAACCGGTCGAGGGCGGCCATGGTGTGGCCGAGATCCTCGCTGTCATCCTCGGCCCAGGCGCGCACGGCGCCGAGCCAGACGCCGATCAGCCCCAGCGCGAGCAGCCGCTTCAGCCCGGCATCGGCCTCGATCTCCGCCGCATCGAGCATCCAGCGCATCGACAGCGCGAGATGCGGGGCGAGCAGCGCGGCGAGCGGCGGATCGCGCCGCATTTCCCGCAGGAAGCGAAGGATGCCCGCGCGATGCGGCTGCATCGCGTCAAGCCGGCGCATCAGCACATCAAAAAGCCGGTCGCGCGCGGCGCCGCCCTGGCCCGGAATGGTGCCGGCCAGCACGGCGCGGTCCATCAGGCGGCCATGCAGCACCAGCACGTCGAGCCGGCTGGGGAAGCGCCCCCGCAGGTCGGCGAGCGGAATGCCGGCCTCGGCGGCCAAGCGCCCCATGGTCAGTCCGCCCCAGCCATGCGCGGCGACCACGCGCCACAGCGCGGCGATCAGGGCCTCGTCGTCGGTCTCGCTCATGGCCGCAGCATAGGGCGCGGCGCCGTCATCCTGCCAGTTCGCGCGCGCGGTCGGTCGCGGCCTGGATCGCCTTCGACATCGCCGCTGGCCAGGCCTGCGGTTCCATCAGCACGGCGAGCGCACGCTCGGTGGTGCCCTTCGGGCTGGTCACCGCCTTGCGCAGATCGGCCGCATCCTGGGTGCTGGCAGCGAGCAGAGCGCCCGACCCCGCCACCGTCGCGCGCGCCATTTGCCGCGCCAGCGCCGGCGCCAGGCCTTGTTCGATCGCCGCCTTCTCCATCACCTCGGCGAGCAGGAAGACATAGGCCGGGCCGCCGCCGGACACCGCGGTGACCGGGTTGATCTGGTCTTCCTCCTCGACCCAGGCGACCTCACCCACCGCCTGCAGCAGCGCATCGGCCAGCGCCTTCTGCGCGCCTGTCACGCCAGGCGCGGCGTAGCCCACGGTGAAGCCCTGGCGCACCGCCGCCGGGGTGTTCGGCATGGCGCGCACTACCGCCGCCTGATCCCCCAGCGCGGCGCGCATCGAAGCCACCGACCGTCCCGCCATGATCGACACGAACAGCGTGTCCCCCGCCGCGAAGCGGGCGAAGGCCGGCAATGTCGCCGGCGCCTCCTGCGGCTTGATCGCCAGGATCACTGCCGCCGGGTGGAAATCGGCGGGGATCGAGGCGGCGTCGGGGACGATGGTCGCCCGCCCGGCGAAGGCCTCGGCGGCCGGGGCGTAGGGTTCCACCACCACGGCGCGCGACAGGCCGCGTTCCAGCCAGCCGGACAGCATGGCGCCGCCCATCTTGCCGCAGCCGATGAGGAGGAGGTCGGGAAGGGTCTCGGTCATGGCCGCAGGGTAAGGGCCTGGGGCCGCCGCGGCTACACCCGCCGCAGCGGCACCCGCCAGGCGAAGAAGGCGCCGGCGGCCATCAGCACCGCGGCGCTGACGAAGAGCATGCGGAACGCCTCGATCAGGTCGACCCGCAGCGCGGCGGCCGCCTCGGGCGCCAGCGTGGCGACGAAGCCCGCGCCCTCCGCGACCAGGCGCTGGAAGGCCGGGGTGGTGGCGGGGCCGGTCAGGGTCAGCGCCGCGAAGACCACCGCCGCCACCACCGCCGTGCCGGTCGCCGCCCCGATGTTGCGGGAGAAGGCGACCCCGGCCGAGGCCGAGCCCAGCCGTTCGCGCCCCGCGGCCGACTGCGCCGTCACCTGCACCATGGGGAAGGAGGTGCCGGTGCAGAAGGCGACCATCGCCAGCAGGGGTGGCAGCAGCGCCAGGGGAAGGTCCGGGGCGAAGACGGCCAGCCCGGCCCAGATCGCGCTGCCGATCGGCAGGAAGGTGGCCGGCCAGCGCATGGCGTAGCCGGTCTTCGCCGCCATCCTCCCGGCGAAGAAGGCGCCGGTCACGCCACCGGCCGACATTGCCAGCAGCATCAGCCCCGATGGTCCCGGTGCCAGGCCGCGCACCGTCTGCAGCCACACCGGCAGGAAGGAGATCATGCCCACCTGCGCCCCCACCACGCAGGCCGAGACGGCATAGGCCCGCCAGATCGACGGATCGGCAAAGAGGCCGAGCGGCAACAGCGGATCGCGCGCGGCGCGTTCGACGCGCAACAGCAGCGTGCCGGCGGCCAGCGCCAGCAACCCGAGCCCGCCGGCGAGCGGCAGCAATGCCGGGTCCAGCCGCCGCGCGCGGTCGAGGCCGATCAGCGCCGCCGCCACCATCGCGACGAAGAGGACGAGGCCCAGCCAGTCGAAGCGCAGCCGCACGCCGCGCCGCGCCGGCGCCACATAAGGCAGGCGCCGGGCGAGCACGCCGCACAGCACGGCCAGCGGCAGCAGCATCACGAAGATCGACCGCCAGCCGAGCGCCTGCGACAGGTATCCGCCTGCCACCGGCCCGAAGGCCGAGGCGAAGGCGTAGGATCCGGCGATCCGCGCCTGGTAGCGGCCGCGTTCGCGCGGCGGCACCGCTTCCCCGATCAGCGCCTGGGCCAGGGTGAGCAGCCCGCCGCCGCCGAAGCCTTGCACGACGCGCGCGCCGACCAGCGCCGGCAGGCTCGGCGCCAGGACGCAGCCGAGGCAGCCGGTGAAGAAGATCGCGAGTGCCGCGAAGGTGGCGCGGCGACGGCCGAACACGTCGCCGAGCTGGCCGAAGATGGGCGCAGCGCAGGTCGCGGAGACCAGATAGGCGACGAGGATCCAGGAGGTGCGCTCGATGCCGCCCATCTCGGCGGCGATCGCCGGCAGGGCGGTGGCGACGATGGTCTGGTCGACGGCGGCGAGGAATATGACGAGCGAGACGGCCGGGAAGGCGCGGAGGAAGGCGGCGCGGAGAGCGGGGTCGTCGGCGGTCATGGGCGGAATCCGGAGGGGCGCTGCCCCTCCGGGCCACCCCGCCAGGGGCCTGCGGGCCCCTGGACCGCGAGAAGTTGGCCCCGGGCGCTGCGGCCGGACCGGCGTGCGGTAGGTGCTCCGTGCACGTCTACAGGGCGGAAAGGAGGTTTCCAAAGGCCCTTGGGCCTTTGGCAGGGGAGGTCCGGAGGGGGCGGCGCCCCCTCCGTCGCTGCCCACGCCATCGTCAGAGGCTTCCGCTCCGCCCCATTTCCAGGAACTTCTCGCGCCGCCGCGCCCGCAGCGTCGCGCCGTCCAATTCGACCAGCGGCGCCAGCAGTTCCGCGATGCGGTCGCCCAGCGCAGCGATCGTCGCCTCGGGGTCGCGATGCGCGCCGCCGAGCGGTTCGGGAACCATCGCATCCACCAGGTTCAGCCGGCGCAAATCGTCGGCGGTCAGCTTCAGCGCCTCGGCCGCCGTCGAGGCCTGGGCGGCGTCGCGCCACAGGATCGAGGCGCAGCCCTCCGGGCTGATCACCGAGTAGATCGCGTGTTCCAGCATGATGATGCGGTCCGCCGCGGCCAGCGCGATGGCCCCACCTGACCCGCCTTCACCGATGATGGTGGCGATGAAAGGGACCGGTGCGTCGAGGCCCGCCTCGATCGACCGGGCGATGGCTTCCGCCTGGCCGCGGGCCTCGGCCTCGATGCCGGGGAAGGCGCCGGCGGTATCGACGAAGGACAGGATCGGCAGGCCGAAGCGGCCGGCGAGTTCCATCAGCCGTCGCGCCTTGCGATAGCCCTCGGGCCGCGCCATGCCGAAATTGTGCTTCACGCGACTTTCGGTGTCGTGGCCGCGTTCGGTACCGAGCACCATCACCGCGCGGCCTCGAAAACGGCCCATGCCGCCCATCACCGCGGCGTCATCGGCATAGGCGCGATCGCCGGCGAGCGGGGTGTAATCCTCGATCAGCGCCGCGATGAAGTCGGAACAATGCGGGCGGTCGGGATGGCGGGCGACCTGCGCCTTCTGCCAGGGGCTGAGCTTCGCGTAGGTTTGCTTCAGCAACGACTGCGCCTTGTCGCGCAGGCGGCCGACCTCCTCGGCAACATCGATCCCGCCGGCGTCGGTGGTCC
Organism: Roseomonas sp. SRI_022; assembly: GCF_057586215.1. Taxonomy (NCBI): domain Bacteria; kingdom Pseudomonadati; phylum Pseudomonadota; class Alphaproteobacteria; order Acetobacterales; family Roseomonadaceae; genus Roseomonas; species Roseomonas sp. SRI_022. The sequence continues at coordinate 5,545 of NZ_JBYCZL010000031.1, read as the reverse complement.
GACGCAGCTCCTCGATCTTGCCTTCGAGCTCGGCAATCGGCTTTTCGAAATCCAGGAAGTGACGCATGGCTGCGGGGGGTTAGCGGAATTCCGGGCCGGGCGCGACCCCCGTAGACCGCTTGATGGGCGGCGGGCGACCCGAGGGTGCGCCATGCCTATCCGGACATTGCCCCGCCAAGGGCCTGGAATGCCGGGGGTTGGTGCCTCGCGCCATTCCAGGAGCGCGCATGGGAAGTCGGCCGTGCGCCACGCCGCCGCGACCGGAGGCCGACACGGCCGGACCAGTATGACCTGTCCCGTCAGGCGCGCGAATCGCTCTCCCCTCTCCTCCACGGACGACGCCGCGGCCGGGCAATCGTGCCCGTGTTGGCGGCACGTCCCACGACAGCAGAGGCATCCGGGCACTGGCAGGTAATGTGCCTCACGGCTCTCATTCCACCTTCGTGACAGGCTGACCCTGCGGCGGTACCTGCGTCGCGGCCTTGATCAGTCAGCCAAGGAAACCAGGCCCATGCCGAGAGCCCTGAACGGCCGTCCGAACTCCTCCGGACACGCGACCATGCTTCGTCGGCTGACCTTCACGGCCATGCTGGTGGCTGGCGCCCCGACCGGCGCCTGGGCGGCGGATCCTGCGCCACCCACTGCCCCGCCTGGCTTTTCGGTGGTGGCGACGTTCCACGCGCAGGGCGCCCAGATCTACGAATGCCGCGGCGGCGCCGGGGGCAACCTCGCCTGGCAGTTTCGCGAACCGGTCGCGACCTTGATCGAAGGTGGCCGCACCGCGGGCCGGCACTATGCCGGGCCGAGCTGGGAGTTGTCCGATGGCAGTGCCGCGATGCTGGGCCGCGTCGCCGAACGGCTGCCCGGCGCGGCTGCGGATGCGATCCCCTGGCTCAGGCTGGACATCACGCAACGGCGTGGCGGCAGCGGCGAGGGGCGCCTCGGGGCGGCGACGGTCATCCTGCGGATCAACACCGTCGGCGGGATGGCCGAGGGTGCCTGCCCCAGCGCGGGAGAGTTCCGCAGCGTGCCCTATGCCGCCGATTACGTGTTCCTGGCGCCCAGGCCCTGACGCGCACTGCCCGGGTGGGCCGGGTCGGCGCCGCGGCCAGGAGTGATCCCGGCTCACCGCGCCAGCGGATGATGCGCCTCCACCAACGCCTTCAACCGCCCTTCCAGCACCTTCGTGTAGATCTGCGTCGTCGCGATATCCGCATGCCCCAGCAGGATCTGCAGGCTCCGCAGATCCGCCCCTCGCGCCAGCAGGTGCGAGGCGAAGGAATGCCGCAGCACATGCGGGCTGACCCGGGCGGGGTCGATTCCCGCCGCCAGCGCCACGTCCTTCAGCAGGAGCCCCAGCGACTGCCGCGTCAGATGCCCTGAGGCGGCGCGGGAGGGAAACAGCCAGCGCGCCCCTTTCGCTCCGGCGCGCTCGGCGGCCTCGGTCCGGGCGGCCAGAGCCAGGTCCCGCGCGCGGGCCGAGACCGGCACCAGCCGTTCCTTGCCGCCCTTGCCGCGCACCGCGACCAGCCCCTCCTCGGCGCGCAGCGCCCCGGCGGGCAGGGAGACCAGTTCGCTCGCGCGCAGGCCGGAACAATACAGCAACTCCACTGCTGCGGCGGCCGCGGCACCCTTGCGGCCTGGCAATCCGGCGGCGGCGGCGATCAGCGCCTCGACCTCGGCTTCCGACAACGCCTTGGGCAGGCTGGCGGGCAGGCGCGGGCTTTCCAGCAATTCGGTCGGGTCATCCGCCCGCACGCCCTCGCGCGCGAGGAAGCGGTGGAACTGGCGAATCGCCGACAGCCGCCGCGCCTGGGTGCGGGCGGCATAACCGGCCCCGGCCAATTGCCGGACCCAGCCGCGCAGGGCCTCGGCATCGGCAGCATGCACGGCGATGCCGCGCGCCGCAGCGAAGCCCGCGAAATCGTCGAGATCGGATTGATACGCTGCCAGCGTGTTCCGCGCCGCGCCGCGCTCGGCGACCAGCATCTCGAGGAAGGCCTCGACATGCCGGGATGCGCCGCTCACCGGCTCGACTGGAACCGTTCGTTGGGGATGGCCCGCTCGACCGACCGGGACGGCACGCTGGGCGGGAAGGCACCCAGCACGAGCAGCCCAACGGCGACGACGCCCAGGACCAGCAGCAGGATGAGCGTGAAGGGGCTGCGGGACATCGGGCGCGGCGGCTCCCATCAGGAACGCTGGCTGTATGCCAGGGCAGCGGAGATAAGATGCTCTAGAATCTCGATCTTTCCAGAGTCGAGATCGGTTCGGACGATTTCATCCGGACCGATATTGCTCTAGCCTCCGGCCCCGTGTCGCGCAACTCCGCCTTCGATCTTCCCGATGAAGACCGCCCGAACCCCGCCCCATCCGCCGCGCCGACGCGCGCGGTGGTGCTCGTCGGCATGCCCGGCGCCGGCAAGACGGCGATCGGCCGGCGCCTCGCGGCGCGACTCGGGCTGCCCTTCCGCGACGCCGATACCGAGATCGAATCGGCCGCCGGCATGCCGATCACCGAGATCTTCTCCCGCTACGGCGAACCCCATTTCCGCGACGGCGAGCGCCGCGTCATCACCCGCCTGCTGGCCGGCCCGCCCCTGGTGCTCGCGACCGGCGGCGGCGCCTTCGCCGACCGTGCGACGCGGGAGGCGATCAAGAGCTCCGGTGCCGTCACCATTTGGCTGAAATGCGAATTGCCGACCCTGCTGCGCCGCGTGGCGGGGCGGGAACACCGGCCGATGTTCCTCAATGCCGATCCCGCCGAGGTGCTGCAGCGCCTGATGACGGCGCGCCACCCCTTCTATGCCGAGGCGGATGTGACCGTGACCTGTACCGATGAAAGCCCCGAGGTCACGACGCGCCGCGTGCATGACGCGCTCGAGGGTGCGGTGCCGCCGAAGCGCCTGCCGGTTCGCCTCGGCGACCGGGGCTATGACGTGCTGGTCGGCCCTGGCCTGCTATCGCGTGCCGGCGGGCTGATCGCGCCCGTCCTGCCGGCGCGCCGTGTCGTGGTGGTCAGCGATGCGGCGGTCGCCGGTATCCACCTCCCGGCGCTGCGCGCCGGGCTGGAGGCGGCCGGCATCCAGATCCTGGCCGAGATCGCCGTGCCGCCCGGCGAATCCTCCAAGGATTTCGCCCGCCTCCAGGATGTGCTGGAGCGGATGCTATCGGCCGGGCTCGACCGGCGGACGACGGTGGTGGCACTCGGCGGCGGGGTGGTGGGCGACTTGGCCGGTTTCGCGGCCGCGGTGGCGATGCGCGGCGTGCCCTTCGTGCAGGTGCCGACGACGCTGCTCGCACAGGTGGATTCCTCGGTCGGCGGCAAGACCGGGGTGAACCTGCGGGCGGGGAAGAACCTCGCGGGCGCCTTCCATCAGCCGCGCATCGTGCTGGCTGACACCAGCGCACTGGCGACGCTTCCCGTCCGCGAATTACGCGCCGGCTATGCCGAGGTCGCCAAGCACGGCCTGCTGCAGGGCGCGTTGTGGGATTGGTGCGAGGCCCATGGCGCCGCGGCGGTCGCCGGCGATGCGGCTGCGCTGACGCATGCGGTGCTGGAATCCTGCCGGCTCAAATCCGCCGTGGTCGCGGCGGATGAGCGGGAGGAAAGCCCTGAGGGCGGCCGCGCGCTACTCAACCTTGGCCACACCTTCGGCCATGCGCTGGAAGCCGAATGCGGCTTCGACGGCACCCTGCTGCATGGGGAGGCGGTGGCGATCGGGCTCGGCCTGGCGGCGTCGATTTCCGCACGGCTCGGCCATTGCAGCCAGGAATGGCCGTCGCGCGTCATCGCGCATCTGGCCGCCTGCGGGCTGCCCGCGCGGATCGCCGACCTGCCGCGTCGCTTCAGCATCGATGCGCTGATGGGCCGCATGGCCAAGGACAAGAAGAACCGCGACGGGGCGATGCGCTTTGTGCTGATGCGCGCCCCCGGCGATGTCTTCACCAGTTCCGACGTCCCGGCCGAGGCGGTGCGGGCGCTGCTGCGGGATGAGGGCGCGACCGGCTGAATCCCGCGCGCGCATGACAGACCCGCGCCGGTCCTGTCCCTCCTGCCTTTCCTGATCTTGCGCTGCGACAATATGATGCGTCGCAGCAAGACCGGAACGTCCCCATGCCGCTCTCCACGCCTGCCGACCGCGAGCCCATGCATCGCCGCACGATCGACATGCGGGGGTATCGCCGCGCCGACGGGCTGTTCGACATCGAAGGCCATCTGCTCGACACCAAATCCTATGGTTTCGACAATGAGGAGAAGGGTTGGCTCGAGCCCGGCACGCCGCTGCACGGCATGTGGATCCGCCTGACCATCGATGAGGACCTGATGATCCGCGAATGCGAGGCGGCGCAGGACCATACCCCCTATGGCGTCTGCCCGCAGGCCGCGCCGAACTTCGCGCGCCTCGCGGGCATCAGGATCGGGCCGGGTTTCAACCGCGCGGTGCAGGAACGCGTCGGCGGCGTGCTCGGCTGCACCCATCTGCGGGAGATGCTGGCCCAGATGGCGACCGTCGCCTACCAGACGCTTTATCCCGTGCGGCGGGAGAAGGAACTGGCGCGGGAGGCGGCGACCGGCGTGCGGGAGAGGCCGCGCATCATCGGCACCTGCCTCGCCTATGAACCATCCTCCCCGGTGGTGAAGATGCGCTGGCCCTGGCTGGCGCAGGACGCCGCCGAGTAGGGGGCTCATACCGGCCAGCCCTTCGGCTGACTCGGTATTCGAATCTTGATTTGGCGCGCAGCCGCCACACCAACCCTGCGCGCGATACCGTTCGCGTTACCGATGGCCAGGTCATCGGCAACGCTCGGCGGTATCATTCCGGCCGGCGCGCAAGGCTGGCGTGCCAGCGCAGCAACCGCAGCCTGCCCTCACGCAACAGTCGAAGGCGCAGCAGCCAAGCCTCGGCCTCCGCGACAAGGGCCGCGGCGGCCTGCGGCGTGGGACGGGCGGCTTCCGTGCGCAGCGCCTCCAGCACCGTGACCCAGCCGAGCAGCACCGCCCGCTGGTGCCGCGCCCCGGTATCCTCGACGACATGGATGCGGAAGCCGGCCCGTTCGAGGGCCTCGGGCATCGCCGCTTCGGCGGGGGGCGGTCGGCGGCCCTCAGCGGCGAGCCAGCGCGCATCGGCATCCCGGTCGCGCGCCACCAGGTCGAGCAGCACGACTTCCCCGCCATCGCGCAGCGCGGTCGCGGTGGCGCGCAGCAGCCCATCGGGTGCGCCGCCCCGGCGGAAGGGTTCGAGCAGCAGCGCATGCTGGTGGTAGCGGGGGCGGAAGGCAGGCGAGTCTGGCACGAAGGCGGCGGTGGTAACGCGCTTTGGCGCCGGCCGCTGGTCCGCGGCGGCGTTGAGATCATGGGCGGCGACGAAGCAGCCGCGGGCCCCAGCCATCACCGCCGCGGCCGACCGCGCGCCGAGCCCCGCCAGCAGTACCGTATGGGCCGGCGTCAGCGCCAGCAGGGCGGCCAGGCGCAGCACTTCCTCCGCGCCACCCGGCAGGGCCATGCCCTCGCCCCATAGCCGGTCGGCCCAGGCGGCGCGGG